>NZ_JAIBNX010000399.1 GCF_026130045.1 Micromonospora sp. CPCC 205371 | reverse complement strand
TGGATCAAGGGCAAACGCACGCGGAAAAGAGATCGAACCACGTGCGTTTGCCCTTGATCGGCGCGGAGGGGCCCGGCGCGGAGGGGCCCGGCGCGGAGGGGCCCGGCGCGGAGAGGCCCGGCGCGGAGAGGCCAGGGGCGGAGAGGCCAGGGGCGGCGCGGCCCGGCGCGGAGAGGCGCGGTAAAGGCGCGGCGCGGTAAGGCGCGCGGGGGGAGGGGCGGGGGCGCGGTAAGGCGCGCGGGGGAGGCGCCTAGGGGCGCCTAGGGGCGGGGGTGTAGGGCCAGATGCTGGTGATCCTCAGCATCTGGACTTGATCACGCGGCGACCGCTCGTGGGCGAATTTTCTCTCGCAGTCTGGCCTGTGCGCTTGGCCATTCGTTCGCGGTCAGGGAGTACAGGACGGAGTCGCGCCAGGAGCCATCCGCGCGGCGGCGGTTGGCGCGCAGTACGCCCTCGCGGGTCGCGCCGAGGCGGGCGATGGCGGCTTGCGAGCGCTCGTTGCGGATGTCGGTTTGCCACGTGACGCGGATCGCGTCGAGCGACTCGAAGGCGCGGGTGAGCAGCAGCAGCTTGGCCTCGGTGTTGACTCCAGTGCGCCACCAGCGCCGCCCCAGGAAGGTGCCACCGATCTCCATTGTGCGGAAGCGCTCGTCGGGGTAGTAGTACGACGTGGTGCCCATGATCTCGCCGGTCACGGCGTCGCGCTGGACCCACGGCACGCGCTCGCCGCGCTGGTTTGCCCGCAGCGCCTCCGCCACCAACTCGGCGATACCGTCCACATTGTGCGGCTGCGGTTGGGTCAGGTACTGCCATACCGCCGGATCACGGGTCGCTTCGAAGAGGCCGTCCACATGCGACATGTCGAGCGGTTCGAGCATCACATGCGTACCGCGCAGCGGCACAGGCGTCAGCCACGGGGAACGTGGCGCGCGGAGATAGTCAGGGACCGGCACGCGTACGCCGGCGTCGGGCTCTGGGATGCCGGGCACCAGGCGCAGCGGCACCACGCCGGCCCAGTGCGGCAGCGCGTAGTCCTCGTCTTCGTCGATGACGCCGCCGGTGCGCGCCTTGACTGACACCTCAGACAGGGGGAGCGCGAGCACCGCGACCTCGGCGAGCTCCTTGCGGTTGGGTGGGCGGCTGTCGGCGGCGCGGCCGCGGCCCACCTTGTCGACGAGGGCGTCCAGCGCGACGCGCTTTTCCGCCTCGTCGTTTACCAGGCGGGCGTTGCCGTGCGCCACCACGGAACGGTAGTTGGCGCTGTGGTGGGTGTGCGAGCGCGCGTAGACCAGGCCGTCGAGGTGGGTGACGGTGACGCAGATGGGCAGGCCGGCCTCGCCACGGGCGGCGAGCAGCGGGCGGCTGCCGGTGGAGCCGTGCAGGTACAGGGTTTCGCCGACGCGCACGTGCAGGGTGGGCAGGATGCGCGGCTCACCGTCCACTGTGAACGCGAAGTGGCAGTGCACCGCCTCGTCGAGGATCGCGTGGGCGGTGGCGCGCTCGTAGGTGACCCTGCCCCGGTCGCGGTTGGCGGTCGTGCGGTAGGTCTGCTCGTACACCGCTTCCCCCTTTGTTATAGTACAAAACTGTGACTGTGTCAGTACATTATCAGGTCACCGGGACGACCGCCGCCGAGATTTCGGCCAGCGTCGAGGCCGGGGTGAGGGCCGGCGACCTCGGCGCGGGCGCGCCGCTGCCCGCTGTGCGGGCGCTCGCGCAGGCGCTGGGCGTGAGCCCGGCGACGGTCGCGAAGGCCTATCAGGCGCTGCGGCAGCGCGGCGTGATCGAGACGGCCGGGCGCAACGGCACGCGGGTCCGGCACCGCCCGCCGGTCGCGGCCAGAAGCGGCGCGCGGCGCCCGCCGGTGCCGCCGGGTGTGCTCGACCTCTCGACCGGCGAATCCGACCGCCGGCTGCTGCCGGCGCTCGGACCGCATCTCGCCGCGCTCGCCGCCGAGGACGCCGGCCCCATCGGGTACGCCGAGGCCGGTGTACTGCCCGAGTTCGCCGACCGGGCGCGGGAGCGGCTCGCGGCGGACGGTGTCGAGGCGCCCGCCATCACCGCCACGAGCGGCGCGCTCGACGGCATCGACCGGCTGCTCGCCGCCCACCTGCGCCCCGGTGACCCGGTGGCTGTCGAAGACCCCGGCTGGGCCAACGCGCTCGATCTGATAGCGGCTCTCGGGCTGCGCGCGGTACCGGTACCCGTCGATGATGACGGGCCGACCGAGGGCGGGTTGCGGGCGGCGCTGGCGTCCGGCGCGAAGGCCGCGCTCGTCACGACGCGGGCGCAGAACCCGACGGGCGCCGCCGTGAGCGCGGACCGCGCGGCTGCCCTGCGCGAGGTGCTGCGCGCCCACCCCGACGTCCTGCTCGTGGAGGATGACCACGCGGGGGAGCTCGCCTCGGTACCGCTGCATCCGCTTGCTGGAGCGACGCGGACCTGGGCATTCATCCGCTCGGTCTCCAAGCCTTACGGCCCGGACCTGCGCGTCGCCGCGCTCGCCGGCGACGAGGCCACGGTGTCGCGCGTGTCCGGCCGCATGCGGACGGGCGCCGGCTGGGTCTCGACGCTGCTTCAGCGCCTGGTCCTGCGCCTGTGGCAGGACCAGGACGGGCGGGCGGGGGGGCGCCCCGCGCGGGGGGGGGGCGGCCGGCGCGGGGGAGGGGGGGGGGGCCCCGGA
>NZ_JAIBNX010000398.1 GCF_026130045.1 Micromonospora sp. CPCC 205371 | reverse complement strand
GGGCGTGCGCGGCCAGGGCGCGGGCGGGCGCGGGGCGGAGGCGCGGGCGTGCGCCGGGCGGGGCCGCGGGCGCGGAGCGGTGTCGGCGGGGCGGAGCCCGCCCCTGGGGGTGGTGGGCGTGAGGTTAGGGGGTGGGTTCCAGGATGAACTGGCCTACGTCCAGGTGGCCGGTGGCGAAGCCGGCCTCGCACGACGCTAGGTAGTACTCCCAGGTGCGGCGGAACGTCCGGTCGAAGCCGAGCGCCTCCACCGCCGTCGTGTTGGCGATGAACCGTTCGCGCCACAGTCGCAACGTCGCCGCGTAGTGCATGCCGAACAGGTGCGATTCGCGGACCCGTAGCCGCGTGTGCCCGGCCACGAGTTGCTTGATCGCTTCAGCGGACAGGATCACCCCGCCGGGGAAGATGTACTTCTGTATCCACGTGTACGTGCGGCGGGCGGCGCGTAGCCGGTCGTGCGGCACGAGGATCGCCTGTAGGCCGACCCGACCGCCGGGCGCGAGCAGCCGGTCGAGGGTGCCGAAGTAGGCCGGCCAGTACCGCTCGCCGACCGCCTCGATCATCTCGACGCTGACGATCGCGTCGTAGCCGTCTGGGTGTGCGGGCTCGATGTGGCGGTAGTCGCGCAGTTCGATGGTGACCCGGTCGGCGACGCCGGCTTCGGCGACCCGGCGGGCCGCGAGGTCGCGCTGTTCCACGGAGATCGTCACGGTGTGGACGGTTGCACCCCGCTGGGCGGCGCGGATGGCCAGCTCGCCCCAGCCGGTGCCGATCTCCAGCACGCGGCTGCCCGGGCCGACGCCCGAGCGGTCCAGGAGACGGTCGATCTTGTTGCGCTGGGCGACGGCGAGATCGCCGGGCGCCTGCGCGACGGCCACCGCGCCCGACCCGCCGCCGGCCGCCACCGCGCCCGACCGGCCGCCGGCACCGTCGGGGAACAGGGCCGACGAGTACGTCATCGACTCGTCCAGGAACAGCGCGAACATCTCGTTCGACAGGTCGTAGTGGTGATGGATGTTGCGCCGCGCCCCGTCGACGGTGTTTTCCTCGGCGCGCGGCAGCCGGGCGCGGAACAGCGCCCGCGTCAGCGGCAGGTGGCGCAGCCGGCGCAGGTGCCGTACGGCGCCGAGCCGGCTGTCGCGCAGGGCCGCCGCGACGGCGGTGAGCAGCCCGGCGAGGTCGTCGGTGTCCCAGTCGCCGGCCTGATACCCCTCGCCGAAGCCGATCAGCCCTCGGGCGCCGAGTCGGTGGTGCACCGCGTCGGGCCGGTGCAACCGCAGCTCCGGGGCTCCGGGCGGGCCGGACGCCTCGCCGCCCGCGACCAGGCGGAGCGGTACCCGTTTGGCCACGCGGCGCAGGAGGCGGGCGGCGACGGCCGCGCGCAGCGGCGACCGCGGCACGGCGGCCACGTCGGGCCAGCGCAGCGGATCGGGGAGAGCGCTGTTTCCGGTACTAGTCATCGGGCCCCATCCCTCCACGAGCGGACGGGCGACCCCGGCTACCCGTGCCGGGCCGCACCCGATAACCGTACGACGCCGGAGATCGGAGTACATAGACAGGCGGAGACGGAGCTGGGAAAATGATGGGTTTCGATGCGCGGACACGGGAGGATCCAATGAAGATCAGCCTTTCAGTGCACGCGACAGTGGTGAGCCTGGCGGCGTCCGTCGCCCTGGCTTCCCCGGCACAGGCCGTGCCCGGCCTGGTGCGGGCGTCCGCCACCTCCATCAGCGACTCCTCGACCACCAAGGCCCAGACGGCGGCGTGCCCCGCGGGGACGCAGGTGCTCGGCGGTGGCGGCGAGATCGTGGGCGGCGGCGGCCAGGTGCTGCTCAGCGCCCTCGAACCCGTGCCGGGCACCAACGGCTACCTGGCGCGCGGCCACGAAGACGACGACGGGTACACGGAAAGCTGGCAGGTCACGGCGTACGCGACCTGCGCACCCGGTCCGGCCGGCCTGGAGTACCGGAGTAGGACGGGATCGACCCAGTCGGCGTCGTTCGGAACGTATGTGGCGGTGCAGTGCCCCTCGACCAAGCACCTCGTCGGCCTTGGCGGGCGCACGAACAACGGCAACGGCGACGTGTCGCTGGAGGGCCTCGGCCCGTTCGATCCCTTCGAGGTGCTGGTGCCCGGCGCCGAAGACCCGAACGGGTACGCCGGCCTGTGGAGCCTGACGGCGCACGTGGTCTGCGCGACGCCCATCGCGGGGCGGCAGGTGCTCTTCGCGTCCACGGCCTACGACTCCAGCAGCCCCAAGACCGTCACGGTGAGCTGCCCGGCGGGCCAGAAGGCTCACGGCGCCGGCTTCAACGGCGGCGGCGCCACGGCGTTCGGCGAATGGCTCGTGCGGTCGGTCACTCCAAACGCGACACTGACGGCGGTGACGGTATCGGGCGAAGAGGTCGATGGTGGCACCGCCGGCTCGTGGAGTCTCACCGCTTCGGCGGTATGCGCGCCGTAGCGTGGCCGGCGGCGGCGCCGAGTTCGGCGTCCGGCGGGTCCGGCGCCCTTCGGGCGCGCCGATCAAGGGACATCGCATGGATCAAGGGCAAATACATGCGGAAAAGAGATCAAAGCGCGTGCGTTTGCCCTTGATCGACGCAGGGGCGCAGGCGGGCGCAGCCGCGCAGGGGCGCAGGCCGCGCAGGGGGCGGGCCGCGCAGGGGGCGGGCCGCGCAGGGGGCGGGCCGCGCAGGGGGCGGGCCGCGCAG
>NZ_JAIBNX010000397.1:2061-2720 GCF_026130045.1 Micromonospora sp. CPCC 205371 | reverse complement strand
ATCCGACTCCCGGGCGCGCGGGGGGGGGCCCTCGACCGGATTGTCCCGATCCGTGCAACCAGGGGGCCTCTCAGGCCCTTACCTCAACGACGTCGATCAAGGAGATCTGCATGGATCAAGGGCGAATGCACGCGAAAAAGAGATCGAACCGCGTGCATTTGCCCTTGATCGACGGAAGGGGGCGCGCTCCGCGCGAGGGCGCGGCGCGCGAGGGGGTGCGGCGCGCGAGGGGGGGTGCGGCGCGCGAGGGCGCGGGCCGCGGCACCGGCCCGTGGGAGGGGGTTGGGAAGTGGGTGGGGGGATCGGGTACCCTGGTCAGGTTGCCCGGGCTGCGTCCGGTGGCGACCTCATGAACGACAATCCCAGGAGTATCCCGTGGCTAGCGTGTGCGACGTCTGTGGCAAGGGGCCGGGCTTCGGCCACAACGTGTCCCACTCGCACCGGCGGACCAACCGTCGCTGGAACCCGAACATCCAGACGGTGCGCACCCCGGCCGGTGGCGGCACGACCCGCAAGATGCAGGTCTGCACCTCGTGCATCAAGGCTGGCAAGGTCGTCCGCGCCTAAGCGCGACACCAAGCCACCCACAAGGCAAACCACCCACAAAGCGACAGTAGGCGCCGGGGCCGCCGACCCCGCGGGGAGGGCTGGGGGCCGCG
>NZ_JAIBNX010000397.1:0-2051 GCF_026130045.1 Micromonospora sp. CPCC 205371 | reverse complement strand
GGCCAGTCGCCCGGGGCCCCGACGCCCGGGCGGCTACGTCTGTGCGCCGTGAGGACTCAGGATGTGGCGTACAGCTCGTCGACCACCTGCTGCGACCAGGTTGCCTGGTAGGTGACGCCTGGGTCGAGCCGCACTGGCGACGCTGGGTCCAGAGTCAGAGTGCTGTTGACGTTGACGCTGCGCCGCCCCACGGCCCGCCCCGTGGTCGGGTCGAAGAGGATTTCGTCGCCGCTGCCGCGCTCGGTGTGCCGGATCGCCAGGAGGCGACGCTTATCGATCGTGACCTCTGACGATGTGATGCCCCGCAGCGACGTGAACGCCCTGAGGAGCGCCGCCCGACCCTCCGTGTTGAGCAACACGTCGCACCTCATGTAGAGATCCTGCATCGCGGTCCACACCTGGTGGTCGATCGACCACGGGGCGTCCTTGTCCATCGCCCCGCGCAGGTCGTCGAGCAGTTTTATCGGATCGGTGGGCAGTTGGGCCAGCCACTTGGGCGTGGGATGGATGACGCTCCCCAGGACCTGTTCGCGCGGGACTTCTTGGTCCTCCACCCGCGGCGGTGCGCCGTCGAACGATGATCCTCGCAGCAACCCGCCCTGCGGATCGAACCAGTAGTCCCGGTCCTGCTTCTCGACCTTGGCGACCTGGGAGGATTCGCTCACGACAGCCACCCAGCCGTCGTGGCGCACGAAGACGTACTGGCCCGTTGCGATCGGCGGGACGGTCGTGGGCTTTCCCGCGGCAACCTCCGCCATGGCCTTCAACGCGGCGACCGCTTCGGGCGAGGGCGGCGCGAGGTTTGGCTCGGAGGTCTTCTCGTCGGAGGGCACCCCACCAGCTCCGACCGACAGGCCGCCGGGACGGAACACCACGGTCGCGCCGACCGCGAGGCCGACGACCATCGCGGCGGCGGTGACCGGTACCAGGAGGCGGGTCCAGAGGGGCGCGGGCGCCGGGCGGCGCGCGGTGATCAGCCGCCATGTGCGCGACACCGACTCGTCGCTGGGATCGGGTACCCCTGGCGGCAGCTCGCGCACCGCGACGACATCGGGATCGGTGTGACTCATCGGGCATCTCCTTCATCGAGCGCGGCGCGCACCTTGGCGCGAGCGCGGTGCAGAGACGACTGGACCGATCCGAGCGGTATTCGCAGTGCCGCGGCGATCTCCGCGTACTCCAGCTCGGCGACCGCGTAGAGCAGCAGCACGTCGCGCTGCCGCCGGGGGAGCTTCGCCAGTACTGCCGACAGCTTCGCCACGGTTCGCTGGGCGTCCACCCGTTCGGCGGCCCGCCCGTCGTGCCCCGGCACCCCGGTCGCTGACCGGTCGCCCCGGGCCAGTGCCCGCAGCGCCCGCAGCTCGGTCCGGCGGTGCCGGCGCAGCAGGTTCGTGGCGATGCCGTACAGCCAGGGCAGCATCCCGCCCCGTCCGGCGTCGTACCGGTCGCGCTGCTCGTACGCGATGAGGAACGTCTCGGCCACCACGTCTTCGGCGACCTGTGCCCCGACCCGCCTCGTGCAGTACCGGAGCAGGTCACGCGCGTACCGGTCGAACATCCCCGCGAGATCGGCCGGCTCGATCATCACGGAGGTCGTCGGCGTCGTCATGCCCTTTCTTGCCATTTGCCGACCCCCGTGTTCCCGGGTGGCTAGAAATGTTGCCAGCCGGGCGACCCCTTGTACGGCTTTCCGTCCACTGTCACCCCGGCACCCGCCTGCACCTCGCCGACGACGCGCCACTGCGGGGGCAGCTCGACGTTCGCGGGGAACGTCGCCGCCAGCGCGTGGTCGTCGCCCCCACCCAGGACCCACGTGTACGGGTCGACGCCGAGCGCGTGTGCGGCGTCCCGCATCTGCCGGGGTATCTCGAACCCCTCCCGCCGCACGTCGATGGCCACCCCGCTGGCGGCAGCGATGTGACCGATGTCGGCCAGCAGGCCGTCCGAGACGTCGATCATGGAGGTGGCACCGAGCCGGGCGGGTTCGGGGCCGCACGCGTAGGGCACGTCCCGCCGCCGGTACGCCCCCGCGAGGGGCTTCGGGGGGGCGG
>NZ_JAIBNX010000396.1 GCF_026130045.1 Micromonospora sp. CPCC 205371 | reverse complement strand
CCGCCCGGGGCGCGCGCGCCCGGGCCGGGCGCGCGGGGCCCGCGGGGCGCCCGCGCCCCGCGGCCGGCCGGGGACGGGTGGGCGTGGGCGGTGTGCGGCTAGAGCTGGTCGTCTAGCGTGGCTAGGCCGCCCTTCTTGGCGTCGTCCGCCATGCGGGCCTTGGCGGCCTGGTCGCCGTACAGGGTCCAGCGCCAGAAGTCGGTCGTCGCGCCGGCCACCACCTCGTACGCCGGGTTGCCGGCGCGCAGCAGGGTCTGGCCGTGGTCGCCGTCGAGCATCGTCAGCATCGCCTTGGGCCACGGCACTTTGTCGAAGGCGGCCTTCCCGGAGGCGTACGAGACGACCGCGTCGGCGTCGCCATGCACGAACAACAGTGGTGCGTCCGGGCCACGGAAGCCGGTGCCCATGCCGAGCGCGCTGCCGGCGAGCACGATGCCGGCGTCGAGGCGCTGATCGCGGTACACCGTGAACATGCCCACGGTGGTGATGCCGCCCGCGGAGTGCCCGGATGCGCCGACGTGCTCGGTGTCGAGGCGGCCGTTGAGCTTGTCGCCGGCCTTGTCGTTCAGCTCCAGCACCTGGGTGAGCACGTACGAGGCGTCGGCCGGCTGGTTGGCGACGTCGAGCGCGTTGACCTGGGCGGCGTTCTTGTTGGTGTTCGGGTACGTCGGGGCGGCCACCACGAAACCGGCTTCGGCCCAGTCGGCGAGCAGTCGCCGGTAGTCCGAGGGCAGGCCGGTCAGGCCGTGGCTGAACACGATCACCGGGAAGCGGCCGGTGCTTGTGTCCGGGTACCAGATGGTCACCGGAAGCGGACGGTCACCGTCGCGGTTGAGCGCGAGCTCGCGGGTCTTGACCTTGTATTCCTCGGCGGGCGCCGCGCCCGCCGTCGTGGCCGGCGGCGGCGTGGTCGGCGCGCGACTGCCGGACGCGGCAGGTCGTGCGGTCGAACATCCAGCCAGTACGGCGGCCAGCAGGACCGCGGTGAACCGACGCAGAACGATCACCTCATCATCCGGACGATCTCGGGCAGGACGGCGCCGAGCGGCGCGTCCACGGTCAGCGTGGCGTAGTCGTCGCCGCGGGTCGAGCCGCGGTTGACGATGGCCACCGGGATGCCGAGCTTGGCTGCCCGCAACACGAAGCGCCGGCCCGACATGACGGTCAGCGAGGAGCCCAGCACCAGCAGCAGGCGGGCGTCGTGTACGGCGGCGAAGCTGGCCTCGACACGGGGGAGCGGCACGGTCTCCCCGAAGAAGACCACGTCGGGCTTCAGCGTGCCGTGACCGCAGGACCGGCAGTCGACGACCCGGAACCGGTCGACCGCATCGTCGGGAAGGTCCACGTCGCCATCGGGGTTGACCGCGAGCACCTGGGCGTTCCAGACCGGGTTTGCCATCCGTAGCCGCCGGTCGAGCTCGTCGCGGGGCGTGACGTCGCCGCAGTCCAGGCACACCACCCGGTCGAGGTTGCCGTGCAGCTCGATCACGCCGGACGCGCCCGCCGCTTGGTGCAGACCGTCGACGTTCTGGGTGATCGGCGGGGGGGGCGGCCCGCCGCCGCCCCCCGGGCCCCCGGCGGGGGGCCGGGCGTTCGGGGCGGCCCGCGCGATGGCGCGCCAGCCGACATGGCTGCGCGCCCAGTACCGGCGGCGGGCGGCGGCGTCTCGGGTGAACGTCTGGTACGTCATCGGGGCGCGCCGGACCTCGGCGCCATCCGGGCCGCGGTAGTCCGGTATGCCGGACTCGGTGGAGATGCCGGCGCCGGTCAGGACCGCGACGCCACCATTGGCCACCATCTCGGCCAGCTTCTCGGTCGCGTCGCGCACTCACCAATGGTGCCTCATGGCTTCCTGATGCCGCGGACGGAACCGGCTCGCCCTCGGACACCGGCGCGCCGGCAGACGACAAATACGGGCGGGACCCGACCGGGATGGCGCGCGACCGCAGGGCCGATCGGGTCGTCGTGCGGGTGATCCTACGATGGCCGCATGGCGTTGATCCACAAGGCGACACTGCGACCGACGAAGCTCGAGCTCCTGGCGGAATGGCTGCCGAGCCGGCGGTGGTACGAAGGCAAGGCCGGTGCGGAGCTCACCCGCGTGGCGGGGTACAGGTTCGACGACCCGGAGGGTGAGGTCGGCATCGAGACCCTGCTCGTCGGTGACGGCAGCGAGCTCGTGTACCAGGTGCCGCTCACCTATCGCGGTGCGCCACTGGACGGCGCGGAGTCGTTCCTGGTCGGCACCATGGAACACTCGGTGTTGGGAAACCGTTGGATGTACGACGCGACAGGTGACCCGGTCTACGCTCCCTTGCTGGCGAGGATCGTATTCACCGGCGTCGGTCACGCCGAGGAGCTCCAGGACGTAGATGGGCAGCTGATCCGCCGAGAGCCGTCGATGGCGGTGGCGGGGAGCGGTACACCTTCCTCGGACGTGCCGGCCGTGGGCTCGATCCGGCGCGTCGTCGACGAGGACCCGACGCTGATCATGACCGACGGCGTCGAACTGGCCGTCGTCCGCCGCCTCGCCCCGCTCGCCGTGCCGGAGGGGGCCGCGCTGACCGGCACATGGCCCGGCCAGCCCGACCCGCTGCTCCTCGCCTACGCCGTCCCCCGCTGACCCGGGTCCCCTCTCCGCGCCGATCAAGGGCGAATGCACGTGGTTGGATCTCTTTTCCGCGTGCGTTTGCCCTTGATCGATGGAGATCTCCTTGATCG
>NZ_JAIBNX010000395.1 GCF_026130045.1 Micromonospora sp. CPCC 205371 | reverse complement strand
GCCCTCGGCGCCACGGAGATCGACCTCGCCACCGCCGAGCAGGCGGTCGACGTGGCGGCCGTGCGGTACGACCGTGACGGTGACGCGCACTACGACGTGACCAGCGCGTTCATCAAGAGCATGCGCGGTTCCGACGTCGACGCGGCGCTGCACTGGCTTGCGCGGATGCTGGTGGCCGGCGAGGACGCCCGGTTCATCGCACGGCGCATGGTGATCTTCGCCAGCGAAGACGTCGGGATGGCCGACCCGAGCGCGCTGTCGGTGGCGACCGCGGCGGCGCACGCGGTCGAATACGTCGGGCTGCCGGAGGCGCAGCTCAACCTCGCCCAGGCGGTGATCCACCTCGCCACGGCACCGAAGTCGAACTCCGCCACCCGCGCCATCGGCGCCGCCATGGCCGACGTCCGCGCGGGACGGGGCGGCGGGGTGCCGCGTCACCTCCGCGACAGCCACTACCAGGGCTCGCGCGGGCTCGGGCACGGCATCGGGTACCGGTACCCGCATGACGATCCGCGCGGAGTGGTCACGCAGAAGTACGCTCCGGACGACCTGGCCGGGACCGACTACTACGAACCGAGTTCACACGGAGCCGAGCGGGACGTTGCCGCCCGCCTGCCCGTGCTGCGCCGGATCGTGCGCGGTGCCGAGCCCGACCAGCGGACAAACCAGGAGGAGGCACCGTGAGCGAGGGAGTTGGCGTGGCGGCGCCTTCCCGGCGGCGTCTCGTGGCCGGACCATGGCGGGTGCCGCCGCCGCTGGGAGGGCGGTGCCTTGGGGCGCCGCACGACCGAGCGAACCAGGGAGCACAGATGGCACCGTTCTTCGGCGGGATCGAGGCTTCCGTGGGTTTGGCCTGTGTCATGCGGAGGGACGTGTGAGCGACGACCGGCGTGGCCGGGGGCGCCGCTGGGGCCGGGGCAAGCCGGAGGCGCCCGCCGAAGAGGCGGTACCCGGCGAGGAGCTCGGCTGGATCGACGACCTGCGTACGGCCAAGCAGGATGGCTCGGCCATCGGGTCGGCGACGGCGGGTGCGGCCGGATCGTCCGCGTACTCGAAGCTGCCCACCGGGGACGAAGAGGCCGAGGGCGAGGGCTGGCCCAGCCGCCGGCCGCCGGAGGAGGAGTCTCCGCGTCCACCCGCTCCGCAGAAGCCACCAGGTCCCGACACGCGTTCGGCGGTGACCCAGCCGCGCCCGCCCGCTGCCGCCCCGGCGCCTCCGCTGCCTCCCGGGCCTCCTGGGCCTCCCGCTCCTCCGCGCCGCTTCGCGGGCTCCAGCGATCCGGCCGCTCCTGCCACACCCGGACCGGCCGATGTGGCCGCTGAGCTGCCGCCTCGCCGTCCCGCTTCCAGCCAGCCCGACCCGTACGCGGAGCCGCCGCCGAGGCCGGGTCCGCAGGGATCGTTCCCCGGGATCGGTCGGCTGCCGGTGGACCCGCCGGGACGGGGTGCGTCGCCGCGCGGTCCGGTTCCGCCGCCGCCGGGCCCGATCGGTTCGCCGAGTGGACCGGCCGAGCCGGTGGTGCCGCTCTCGGGCAACGCGCCCGAGGTGCCGCTGTCCGGCAACGCGCCGGTGGTGCCGCTGCCGGGCAACCCCCCGGAGATTCCGCCACCGCTGCCACCGCGGGCTGGCCCGCCCGGCCCCCGTGCGGGCGCGGCTCCCGAAAGCCCGGGGGCGGGCGAGCGCCCGGGCCCGCGCACCGGGTCCCCGGGGGCGGGCGGGGGTGCCGAGGCGCCCCCGGTCCAGCAGGGCACTCCCGGGGTGGGCGGCCCGCCGGCCCCGGACGAGCCCCGCCGCGGCCGCCGGGATGGCTCTTGGGACGGCGGCGGCAGGCAAGGCACCGGCGATGTGATGGCCGGTGACGGCCCTCGCGGCGGTGACGGGCCGGGTGGCCGGCATGGCACCGGCGACGTCATGGCCGGCGGCGGCCTGCGTGGCGGTGATGGGCCGGGTAGCGGCTTGCGCGGCGGTGACGGGCCGGGTGGCCGCCGTGGCACCGGCGACGTGATGGCCGGTGACGGCCCGCGCGGCGGTGACGCGCAGTTCGACGGGCCTGGTGGTCGGCGCGGGACTGGAGACGTCGCGCCGCCGGGGGGCCGGCACGGAACTGGTGACGTTCTGGCTGGTCGCGGCCGGCAAGGCGGGGATGCGCCGCCCGGTGGCCGGCATGGTGCGGGCGACGTGGTGGCCGGCGGTCGGCCCGGTGCTGACGCGCAGTTCGACGGGCCTGGCGGCCGGCATGGCACCGGTGACGTTCTAGCGGGTCGCGGCCAGCAGGGCGGGGAAGTGCCGCCTGGTGGCCGGCATGGCACCGGTGACCTTCTGGCAGGGCGCGGCCGGCACGGTGGCGAGGTGCCGCCGGGTGGCAGGCATGGTGGCGAGGCGCCACCGACTGGCCGGCACAGCACCGGCGATGTCCTCGCTGGGCGCGGGCGGCATGGTGGTGACACGCAGTTCGATGGGCCGGGCGGCCGGCACGGGACCGGCGACGTAGCGCCGCCTGGTGGCCGGCATGGCACCGGGGACGTACTGGCCGGGCGGGGCCGGCACGGCGGCGACGCGCCGCCGGTCGAGTCTGGTGGCCGGGACGCGCCGTTTGACGGCCCTGGTGGCCGGCACGGCACGGGCGACGTACTGGCCGGGCGCGGGCGGCCGGCTCCCGGACGCGGGCCGGCGGATGACCCGGCTGGTCGGGCCGGGGTGGCTGGCAGGCGTAGCGGTGTTGGGCCAGTGGATGAGTCGGCTGGTCGGGCCGGGGTGGCTGGCGGGCGGGCTGGGGTTGGGCCGATGGACGCGCCGCCCGTTGCCGCGCCGCCGGTGGTGCCCGGCAGGCAGGGCGCC
>NZ_JAIBNX010000394.1:475-2861 GCF_026130045.1 Micromonospora sp. CPCC 205371 | reverse complement strand
CGACCTCGGCGGCGCGAGCGACCAGGTCGGCGGAGGCGCCGAGGGAGATCTGGGCGGTGCGGGCGACGACGCGTTCGAGCAGGCGGGACGCGGCGCCGCGCAGCCCGGCGGCGAGCACCGCGTTGTGCCAGGTGACCACCAGCGGCGGCCGGGGCCGGCAGAGCGCGGCGACGAACCCGGCGCGCAGCCCGTGGGCGTGCACCACGTCGACCGTACCGATGGCCCGGCGCAGGTCACCGACGGCGCGTGCGTCGGTAAGGCGGGGGTTGGGCGGGATCTCCACGGCCTCGAACCGGGCGCCCGCCGCCGCGAACCCGAACCGCTCGTCGGTGTCGGCGGGACCGCACACGGTCACGGCGGCGCCACCGGCCAGGAGGCCCCGGGTCAGCGACGACACGTGCTGCCCCACGCCACCGGTGCTGGAAGCGAGGACCAGGGCGACATCACCAGTGAAGGCGCTCATGATCTCCTTCCCCGTAGCACCGCTTTCATCATGGGCCGCACGTCGTGCCGGTCAAGCGGGTACGCGACAGCGACGAACACCGCGGCGACGACGGCTCCGGACAGCATGCCCTGAAGGACCGCACCACCGTCGGTCGGGGTCCCGGTCGCCCGGGTGACCAGCCACCCCGCGGCCGCCGCGGCACCGCCGGCCAGGGCGCCGACCAGCGCCGCCCGTTCCAGGCCGGCCAGCGCCGTGCGCCCGGCCCGCCGCACCAGTACCGCGACCAGCAGGGCGCCCAGCACGACCATGCCGATGGAGTTACCCAGGGTGAGGGCGAGCACTCTCCCGCCGTCCGCCGGCGAGCCCGGCGGCCAGCCCGATCGGGGCGAGCGCGGCACATCCCCAGCGGGCAGCGGTGGCGGCTCCCGCCGGTCCGGGCTCGCCGCGGGCGTACAGCGCCCGGGTGAGCACCGCGAACATCCCATACCCGAGCAGACCAGGCGCGAACCCGGCGATGCCCTGCTCAGCGGCCGGCACCTGGAAGAACCGAGCCACCGGCCCGGCGACCGCGACCAGCGCGGCGGCGCCGAGGCAGGACAGCAGCAGGATGCCGCGCACGGCGGGAGCGAGGGTTTCGCGGTACCGCTGCTCGTCGTCGCGGGCGGCGGCCAGGGCCGGGTACGCCGCGGTGGCCAGCGGCACAGCCAGGACCGCCCACGGCAGCAGGTAGATCGTCTGCGCGAGGTTGTACTCGACGTAGGTGCCCTCCGGCCCGCCGGACGACAGCCGCAATGCTACGAGTATCGCCACCTGCTGTGCACCGACGGTGACCGCGCCGGCGAGTGCCAGCCCGCCGACGTCGCGGCGCGCCTCGATCGGGAACTGGTAGGTCAGCCGCGGCCGCAGCCCGAGCGTGCGCACCGGGATGAGCAGGCACAGCGACAGCACGACGACACCCAGCGTGGTGCCCACCGCGAGGATCATCTCGCCGGTCAGGCCGACCTGCCCGAGGCCGGCGCGCCGCCCCTCGACCGCACCGAACGTCACGTACGCGCCGATCACCGTCACGCTCGACAGCAATGGCGCGATCACCGGCCACGCGAACCGCCGGTGCGCCTGAAGCACGCCGGTCAGCACAATCCCGATGCCATACAGGGGCAACTGCGGTGCGAATACTCGGAGCATTCGCTCCCCCGCATCGAGTTGCTCCGGGCTACCGCCCGGATACAGCA
Source organism: Micromonospora sp. CPCC 205371 (assembly GCF_026130045.1). Classification (GTDB taxonomy): domain Bacteria; phylum Actinomycetota; class Actinomycetes; order Mycobacteriales; family Micromonosporaceae; genus Phytohabitans. Next base: position 1,184 of record NZ_JAIBNX010000394.1, on the reverse strand, counting down.
GCGTCACGAGCGGGCCGGCCAGCAGCGCCACCAGCGCCGCGAGCGGCAGGAGCAGGGTCAACGTCCAGGTCAGAAGCGCCGACGTCGTGGCCGAGACCGCGGCCCGGTCACCCTTGTCGACACTTCCAGCCAGCAGGGGTACCACCAGACTGGCGAGCGCCCCACCGGCCACGATCTCGAAGATGATGTTGGGGACGGTGTTCGCCGCGAGGTAGATGTCACCCAGATCGGTGTTTCCGACAACCCACGTGAACGTGCCAGTACGCGCGAAACCGGCGAGCCGGCTCGCCACCGTCAGGACGGCGATCAGCGCCGCGGCACCGGCGAGCCGGCCGGTGGCGGGCACGTCAGGAACGCCGGCCGAGCGCATCCAGTTCGCGCAGGCCCGGCGTGCTCTGGATGACCTGGGTGAAGGAGACCTTTTCGCTGGCGGCGGTCAGCGCGACCAGGCCGGCCAGCACCGCCGCGCGCCCCACCGGCCCGGTGCGGGAGGCGATCGCCACGCCCAGCAGCGCCCCATACGCGTTGGCGCCGCAGTCGCCGAGCATCGCCCGCTCGCCGAGATCATCAGGGAGCACCCCCGCAGCCCCGCCGAGAGCCCCCGCCGCGATCCCCCCGCTCCCCCGGGCGCGCCCCCCGCGCCCCTCACCCCCCCCGGGAGCAAGGGGGCCCCCCCGGCGGGCCCCCGTGTGGGGGGGGGCCCTGATCA
>NZ_JAIBNX010000394.1:0-465 GCF_026130045.1 Micromonospora sp. CPCC 205371 | reverse complement strand
GGCGTCCCTCACGTCGTTCCAGCGACTTGGGGGACGCCTTGATCACGGGGCGTTCGGCGAGGAGTGGGCTGCCGAGGAGGATGCCGGCCTTGATCGCCCGTCCCGGGCGCAGGTCGAACAGGTTGAGCAGGTTGGCGGTACCGGCGACGCGCCCCCCCCCGAGCGGGCCGCCGGCGCCGACGCCGGTGCGCCTCGCGCGCCGCCGGCCGGGGTCGGCCGCGAGCAGCGCGGAGGCCGCGAGGCCGGCGGCGCCCACGCCCGCGACCTTCACCAGGCCGCTCGTGACGCGTCCTTCGCGCAGCGCGCTCAGGTGGCCTTTGAACCCTTTTGCCGCCTTCTGCTCGGGCCGAGCGCCCACAACATCGTCGTACAGGCCGACGGCGCCGGCGCCGAGCCCGGCGGGGAGCGCCGGCGCGGCCCCTGCCAGGGTGGGCGTCCCCGCGGGCGCGCCTACCGGCGCCCCCG
>NZ_JAIBNX010000393.1:528-2965 GCF_026130045.1 Micromonospora sp. CPCC 205371 | reverse complement strand
GACGCCCGGCTGTGCCCGGTCGCCGCGCCGGCGCTGCCGCCGCCCCGACGCAGCCGCGCCGCGGTACGCGCCGAGTTCGCCGTCGGGCCCGAGCGACCCCTTGTGCTGTCCGTCGGGCGGCTGCACCCGCAGAAGCGGTACGACATCCTCGTCGACGCCGCCACCCGCTGGCGCGAGCTGCGGCCCGCCCCGCTCGTGGTGATCGCCGGCACCGGGCCCGCGTACATGTCCCTCGCGCAGGCCATCTCCGCCGCCCGCGCCCCGGTCACCCTGCTCGGGCACCGCAACGACGTGTCCGACCTGCTGGCCGGCGCCGACCTGGCGGTCGTCACCAGCGACTGGGAGGCCCGCCAACTGTTCGCGCAGGAGGCGCTGCAGGCCGGGGTACCGCTGGTCGCCACCGCCGTGGGCGGGGTGCCCGGCCTGGTACACGACGCCGCGCGGCTCGTGCCGCCCGGTGACGTCGACGCGGTCGACGCGGCCGTACGCGAGATGCTCGCCGACCCCGCGCTGCGGGCGGAGTACGCGCGGCGCGGACCGATCCAGGCTGCCATCTGGCCGAACGAGTCCGACACCGTCGCCGCCGTGCAGGCGGTGTACGCCGAGGTCGTGGCGGCCCAGCCGCGATGAGGTTCCTGTTCTCCGTGGCCGCCCTGCTCCTGGTCCTCTTGAGTGGTAACCCGGCCGCGGCGGCGCCCGCCCCGAGTCCGGCACCCGTCGACTACGTGATCGTGGCCGGCGTGGCCGGGCTGCGCTGGGAAGACATCGACCCGCAGGTCACACCCACGCTGTGGGCGATGGCCGAACGCGGGTCGATCGGCTCGCTGTCGGTCCGCTCCGCGCAGCAGCCGACCTGCCCCCTCGACGGCTGGGTCACGCTCGGCGCCGGCAACCGCGCCGCCTGGGTCACCGGCACCCCATCTCGCACGCCACCGCCGGTCTGCGCCCGCCGCGACGTCACCGTCGAACGCCCCGACGGCATCGGCGCGTACCTGCCCGAGGTGCGGCAGGTCGTCCGGTACAACCAGGAGCAACTGCCGTACGGCGCGGTGCCCGGCGCGCTCGCCGAGTCGGTGCGGTGCACGGTCGCGGTCGGCACCGGAGCCGCCGTCGCCGCCGCGCGGCCGTTCGGGCGGGTCGACCGGTACGAGCCGGGGCTGCCCGCCCGCCCCCAAGACCTTCTCGACGACTGCCGCCTAGGCATCGTCGACCTCGGCACCGTGGCCGCCCAGGACGCCACCACGCGGGAAGCGGAGGCGCGCAGGGCCGATACGGCGCTGGCCGCGGTGCTCGCCGCCCGCCCCGCCGACTCCCTGGTCATCGTCGCCGGCCTGTCCGACACCGACCGCGTCAACCGCCTGCACGTCGCGATCGCCGACGGGCCCGGCTGGGAAGGCGGCTGGCTCACCTCCGCCAGCACCGGCCGCGACGGGTACCTCCAACTCGTCGACCTGGCACCCACCGCCCTCGCCGCCCTCGGCCGTGAACCGCCCGAACGGGTCTTCGGTGGCCAGCCCGCCCGCACCGTCCCCGGCCGCCCCGCCGAACTCGACGTCGCCGTCACCCAACCCGCCGACGCCGACCGCGAGGCCGGCGCCCAACGCGACGTCGCCACCTGGTTCTTCGGGCTGCTCGCCGGCCTGCAACTGCTCCTCGCGATCCTCGTCGTGCCGCTGCTGCGCCGCGCCCGCGGCCACATCGGCCCGCACGGCCCGCGGCCCGCGCCGCGAGGGCTCGTCGCCGCCGTCGAGGTGCTGCTGGTCGCGGCCGCGCTGGCCATCCCGGCCGCGCTGGTCGCGGACGCGGTGCCCTGGTGGCGCTCCGACCACGCCGGCCTGCTGTTCGCCGCGGTCACCTTGGCTGTACTGGCGGCAGGCACCGCCGCGGTCCGGTTCAGCCCCCGGTACCGGGCCACCCTCGGCCCGCTCGCCATGGTCGCCGCCGTCGCCGCCATCGTCGTCGCCGCCGACGTGACAACCGGCGCCCGACTCCAGCTCAACGGCGTCGCCGGCTACTCTGCGCTGACCGGCAGCCGGTACGCGGGCCTGGGCCGGGTCGGTCTCGGCGTGTTCCTGGCCGGCACGCTGCTGGTCTCAGGCTGCCTGGCACAGCGGGTACGGCGAGCGTGGCGCCCGGTCGTGTTCGGCATCGTCGGCGGGGCCGGCGTACTGCTGGTCGGCAGCCCGTACCTGGGCGCGGACGCGGTCGGGGCGATCGCGCTGACCGCCGGCGTGTGCATCGCGGCCGCCATCAGCACCGGCGGCTGGCTGACGTTCGCCCGACTGGCCTGGGCGACACTCGCCGGCCTGTTCGTGACGGCCGGATTCGCGCTGTTCGACCTGTCCCGCCCCGATGCCGAACGCGACCGCCTCGGCCGCTTCATCACCGCCCTAGGCGACGGCACCGGCGGCCGCGCCGTCCAGCAAGTCGGAGCGTA
>NZ_JAIBNX010000393.1:0-518 GCF_026130045.1 Micromonospora sp. CPCC 205371 | reverse complement strand
CCCGCCCCCCCCCCGACGCCGACCCCCCCCCCCGGGCCCGCCCCATCCCCGCCCAAGCGCCCGGCCCCGGGGCCCGCCCCGCCCGGGGGGCGGCCGCCTCCAGCGTCGGGGCTTTGGACGACAGCCCGCTGACCGTGCTCGCCGTGGTCGGCGCGGTACTGGTGTGGTTCGCCCTCCTGCGGCCGTGGGGCGGTCTCAAGCGGCTCCTCGGCCTGTACCCGGCGATCCGCGCCGCGATGGTGGGCATCACGACGGCGGCGATGATCGGGGGCGTACTCGGAGGCTCTGGGCTGGACGTGGCGGGCGCGGTGGCCGCGCTGACGGTACCGATGGCGGCACTGGCCGCGCTGAGAGTCCTCGACCACGCCTCAGACCGCACCCTTCCACCCTTGGACCCCGACCAACTGCCGTCCCCGACCCCCGCAGCCATGCCCGCGGCACCGGACCGAGCGCCCGCCGCGGAGCCCACCCCCGCCGCCCGCGCCCCCGACCCCGCAACCCCCGAGACCACCCCCACC
>NZ_JAIBNX010000392.1 GCF_026130045.1 Micromonospora sp. CPCC 205371 | reverse complement strand
CGCCAGCGCCGACGCGGCGCTGACCGACCTGGCGGAGCGGCGGTTGGCGGTACTGGAAGACTGGGCCACCGCTCAGCTCGCACTGGGCCGGCACGCCGACGCGCTCCCGGTGCTCGCCACGGCGGGCGCCGAACAACCGCTCCGCGAACGCCTGCAGGAACTGGCGATGCTGGCCCTCTATCGGGGCGGGCGGCAGGCTGAGGCGCTGGCGACGTTCCGGCGGTTGCGCGAGCGGCTCGTCGTCGAACTGGGCATCGAGCCCGGCCCGCCGATCCAGCGGCTGCACCGCCAGATACTGTCGGCGGACCCCGCGCTCGACGCGACGCCCGGCCCGGTGCCCCGCCAGCTCCCACCCGACGTCGCCGACTTCACCGGCCGCCACCGCGAACTGGCCGACGCGCGGGCCCGGCTGGCGGGCTCGCCGCTGCGGCCGGCGCCGGTCGTCGCGATCGCGGGGCCGGGCGGCGTGGGCAAGTCAGCGCTCGCGGTCCGCGTCGCGCACCGGCTCGCGCATCGCTTCCCCGACGGCCAGCTCTACGCCGATCTGCAGGGCGCGACCGCCGGCCTGCGACCGCTGGCGCCGCTGGACGTGCTCGGCCGCTTCCTGCGAGCGCTCGGCGTCCGCGAGACGGACGCGATCGCCGAGGCGGAGGCCAGCGCCGCGTTCCGCGCAGCCGTCGCGCATCGCCGGCTATTAGTGGTACTGGACAACGCGCACGACGCCAAGCAGGTGCGCCCCCTGCTGCCCGCCGGACCGCACGCCGCGACCCTCGTGACAAGCCGACGTGTACTGTCCACACTGGATGGTGCCGCGCACGTGCACCTGGAGGTGCTGCCCGAGCCCGAGGCGGTGCGCCTGCTGGCCCGGCTCGCCGGCGCCGACCGGGTGGCCGCCGACCCGGGCGCCACCCGGCTGCTCGCCCGGCGCTGCGGTCACCTGCCACTGGCGCTACGGATCGCCGGCGCCCGCCTCGCCGCCCGCCCCCAATGGCCCATACGCAGCCTCGCCGACCGGCTCGCCGACGCCCGCCGACGCCTCGACGAGCTCCAAGTGGCCGAGCTGGGGGTACGGTCCAGCTTCCAGGTCAGCCATGAGCTGCTGCGCGAGAGCAACGACCCCGACGAACGGGCCGCCGCGGCCGCACTGCCCCTGCTGTGCCTCCCAGACGGTCCCGACCTTGGCGTACCGGCCGCCGCCGCCCTGCTCGACCGCCCCGACGCCGAGCGCCTTCTCGATCGGCTCGCGGACTGCCACTTGCTGGAGTGCCCAGCACCGGGCCGCTACCGCCAGCACGACCTAGTCCGCCTCTTCGGCCGCGACCTCCCCCTCCCCGGCCCAGCCGGCGTCCACGACGCGGGCGGCGTCCGCGCGGCCGACCCGGCGGCCGCGGCCCTCGGTCGCCTGTTCGATTGGTACGCCGCCACGGCGTGGCAGGCGTTTCGGCTGCTGCGGCCCGCCGATCCGCGTCCCGACAGCGCTGGACACTGGGCGGCGCCCGGCTCGTCGTTCTCGAATGTGACCGAGGCGCTTGAGTGGCTGGAGGCCGAGCGACTCAACCTCGTCGCGGCGGTCCGGCAGGTGGCCGCCACGCCCGGCCTGGACGGTGGCGCGACCACGTCGCTGGCGAGGGCGCTGTTCGGGTTCTTCCACGTCCGCGGGTACCTCAACGATTGGGTCGACGTAAACCAGGCCGCCCGGGCCATCGCCCAACGCGCCGGTGACCGTACCGCCGAGGCGCACGCCTGCCGCGACCTGGGCGCCGCGCACGAGATGCGCGGCGAGTACGCCGAGGCGCTAACCTGCCTGCGGGCGGGGCTCGACGGGTACACGTCGGTCGGTGACCTGGCCGGGCAGGCCGCGTGCCTCAACAGCGTCGGCCTCGTGCACGACAGCCTCGGGCAGCTCACCGACGCCGCCCAGTACCTGGAACGCAGCCTCGCGATCAGCCGGCAGCTCGACGACCGGCACAGCCAGGCGATCAGCCTCAACAACCTCGGCGAGGTGTACGGGAGGCTCGGCTCGTACGAGCGGGCCGTGGCGGGGCTTCAAGAGTCACTTGCGATCTTCCGAGCCAATGGAAATCGCCGCAACGCCGCCGCCAGCCTCGCCAACCTCGGCGGGGTGTACGAACAGCAAGGTGCGCTGGGCCCGGCGCTGGCCTGGTACGAGGAGAGCCTCACCGAGCTACGCGCGCTCGGCATGCTCGGCCAGTCCGACGTGCTGGCATCCGTCGGCCGCGTACACCGCAAACAGGGCCGGAATGAGCAGGCGCTGGCCTGCCTGCGGGAGGCGCTGGAGATCGGCGAACGATCGGGCGAGCGACGAAGCGTGGCGGCCGCCCTGTACGAGCTCGGCCTGACCGAGCGGGAGCGCGGCGCGGCCCCGCCCGCACAAGAGTACTGGCGACGCGCGCTGGCAATCTTCGAAGAGCTCGGCCTCCCCGAAGCGGCCGAGGTAGCGACCCTCCTAAAGGGACTGTGAACGCTTATGGATGCTACGGCAGATGCTATGGCAGCCATAAACGTTCACCGCTCCGCTCTTCCAACCATCCGCTCCGCCTCTCGGGCCACGACCCGCACCGCCCGGGCGCCGCACCATGCCGCATCCAGGGGTGCCACGCCGCACGCACGGCTCACACGCCGCGCCGGCACCCACAGGTGCCACGCCCGCCGCAACCCACACTCCCCGCGCGCCGCACCGCACCCACGCGTGCCACGCCAGCCCCGCGGACAGCGCGCCCCGCAGAAAGCGCGCCCCGCGCGCGTGCTTGCTCTGCCGCCGGCCCGGCTGCGGCGCAGCGGCAGCGGCAGCGGCAGCGGCTTGGAGCGCGCGCTATCGCGGCCTTGACAGAGCGGCGCAACGCCGACCCCGACAACGCCGATCAAGGAGATCTCCATCGATCAAGGGCAAACGCACGCGAAAAAGAGATCGAACCGCGTGCGTTCGCCCTTGATCGGCGGACGAGGGGCGGGGTG
>NZ_JAIBNX010000391.1:1031-2987 GCF_026130045.1 Micromonospora sp. CPCC 205371 | reverse complement strand
GCCGATCCGACCTTGGATGTGGTCGGGCGCGGGCACCGCCGCCCGCTCCCAGAACTTCCGCTCGTCGGAGTTGAAGTCGGGTACGAATACCACGTGCACGTTCGTCCGCCACTTGCTCCACTTGGCCCGCCCGCGGATCGCGTACAGCGCGTCGAACGACTCGTTCCCGTGCTCGTGGGCGGCCTCCACCCGCTCGACCGGGCGCGACCGGGACGCGAGGCGCTGGGAGCGCCGCTGCTGCCGGCTCGTGGTCAGGAAGACCAGGCTCTCCCCGGCCACCGCCTGGTCCAGCTCGGTCCGCAAGCGCTCGCGCGCCGGCTCGTCCAGGTACGCGCGGTCCCGGCTGGGCGGCAACGTCACCCGCTGCGGGGTGTTCCGCTCGTTGCGCAGCGCCGCGAGCATCCGCCGGGCGGTCCGGCGCCACAGGACCTGGCGCCCCCAGCCCCCGGGCGGGGGCGGGACGGGCAGGTTCAGGATGCCGCGACCCGGGGCGCGCCGGATGACCCTGCCGCGCGCGCCGCCGCCGGCGGCGGCCGCCTCGTCCACGGCCAGCTGGTCCAGGTCGACGCGGACCAGGAGGTGCTCGGTGTTCGAGCCGTGGAGCCGTTCGACGGCCTCGTGCCCGGCCGCGGTGCCGAGCTGCACGTGCACCCGCAGGCTCTGCCGCCCGCGGCCCTCCCGGTTGAGGCCGTGCCAGCCGTGCAGGTCGAACTGGACGTCGTAGGTCCGGCCTTCGTGCTCGTGGGTGCCGCCGACCTCGCCGATCGGCCTGGAGCCCAGCAGTGCCTTGCCCTTCAAGGCCGCCACCAGCGGCTCGGCGGCCGTCGCGACCGTACCGTCGAGCTTGTCGGGCTTGTCCTTCTCCGCCGGGGGCGGCTCGATGAGCTTGGGCGCCTTGACCTTCTCGCCGGTGGCGTCCTTGACCGCCTTCTCGGTGCCGTCCAGCGCCTCCTGCGTCTCCTCCAGGTTTCGCTGGTGGTGGCGGACCATCCGGGCGTCGAAGTCGGCCCGGCGCAGCGCCGCCAGGGTGATGTCGTCGTACATGGCGGGCCGGTCGAGGGTCTGCCCGACCGTGCCTCCGGCGGCGGCCTGCGAGCCGCGGGCGACGGGGCCGGGTACGGGTACGCCCGCGAGGTCCGCCAGGGCGGGTGACAACCGCCACAGCACGCTCTGGGTGCCGTCCGCGAAGATCTGCCACTTTCCCGGCACCGGCACCACCAGGTGCGCGCGGGTGTCGCGGATCCGTTCCATCGTGTCCGCGACCGCCGCCGCCAGATCGCCCGCCTTGACGCCCTTCGCCAGCCGGTACACGAGGTCGAAGCTGTGCTGGTAGGTGTCCAGCCAGGTCTCCAGGCCCGCCGGGAGCTGCTCCCCGGGGGCGAGCTCGACTCGCTCCGGCCGCAGCTGCAACAGCCACGGACGGCGCTTGAGCCGCTCGGTGTTCTTCGTCGTCTCCAGGAACTCCATCAGGTACTCGGGGTACCGGTGCTCCCCGCCCGGGTCCCGCCGGAACCCGAGGAACCGCACCGCGATCGCGTCACCGGAGCCCGGCTTCGGACCGATCGGCTCGACCTTCTCCAGCCAGATCCGGTGCGCCGGGTTGAGGCCGCCGAACTCCTTGCCGGGCGTCAGCAGCCACGTCTTGTCACGGTCCGGGAAGGCCTCGCCGAGGTAGATCCCCTCGGCCAGCCGGACCCGCCACTTCTTGCCAACGGCCTGCGGATGCGCCGGCGACTCGGTGACGCGCAGCTTGTACTCGGGCTGGAAGTCGCCTGTAGCGGGGTCCTTGCGCATCCGGACGAACGTCGCCGCGTAGCGCGTGCCCTCGCTGTCGGCGATGCCGAGGAGGGTCAGCTCGCGGGGCGCGGCGACCAGCGCCCGGGCCGCCGGAGCCGCCGGCGGGGGGTGGGGGGGCGGCCCGCCCACGCTGCGCGCCCCCTGCCCGGGGGCCGCGCG
>NZ_JAIBNX010000391.1:0-1021 GCF_026130045.1 Micromonospora sp. CPCC 205371 | reverse complement strand
TGGGGGGGGGGACCACCCGGCCGGGCGGCGCCCCCCCCGCCCGCCCCGCGGGCCCCGCCGGCGGCTGCTGGCGGGCCTGCGCGATCAGCTCGCGCCCCGCCTGCCGGTGGCCGGCGTCGAGCGCCGCGGCCACCAGCTCCCACTTCTCATCCGCCCCGGGGTACCCGTCGCGCAGCCGCACCTGCTCGGCGTCCAGCCACGCGCTGACGTCGTCCGCGCCCAGCCCGACGACCTCCGCCGCCCGGTCCAGACCGCCGTCGGCCTCGAAGGCGTCGAACCACTCCCCGGCCGCGCCGGGCTCGTTCCACGCTTGGGGCAGGTGCACCCCGACCGCGCCATCGTGCACCAGCTCCCGGTGCAGCGCGACCAGCGCCCGGTCCGCCTTCGTCGTCGCGGTCCGCTCGCGCGCCCTGCCGACGGCGTCCCGGACGTCCGACGGCAGCTCCGGTTCGGCGAGCCGCCACTTCGCGTCGGCGCCCGGGTATCCGTCCCGCAGGCCGGTCGCGTCGATCCAGGCCGCCAGGGCGTGGTCGTCCGCCGCGTCCGTGTGCCCGGTACGCCGGACCAGCACGATCGCCTCGCCGAGCAGGCCGTGGTCGTTCGGGCCGAGCCGCACCCCCTTGCCGGGCGGCACCGTCGTGTGCCGGTCCAGCACGTCGACCCGCCTGACCCTGCGGGTGCCCCGGCGGGCCCGGTCCATGACGCCGAGGCGGCGGGCGTCCAGCTCCCGCAGCTCGTGGACCAGCGCGCGGAGCGCGTACAGCTCGGCGGCGCGCGTGCCGCCGGGTACCCACGAGTCCACGGCGATGCGCAGCGGCCGGCCGCCGGGGCCCGGGTCGGTCTGCGCGACGAAGTCGCCGTCCAGCTCGGTCACCACGACCGGCACCCTGGTCTCCCGGCCGCTCTCCCGGCCGCCGATCGGGCGGATGATCAGCTCGCCCGCCTGTACCCCCCGGTCGCGGGCCCCGGGCTCCCGGCCGGGCGCGGCCGCGACGGCGGGGCCGGGCACCGCCTGCGCGTG
>NZ_JAIBNX010000390.1 GCF_026130045.1 Micromonospora sp. CPCC 205371 | reverse complement strand
CGTCCTCCAAGTCGCTAGAGCAGCTTGAGGGACGCCCTGATCACGGATACCGGGGGGCCGCCGGGCTGGTCGCCGGTGCGGTCGCCGTCGCAGCCGCGGGATTCCTGGTGCCGCTGCATACGCCGCAAGGGGCGCCGGTGCGGATCGCGATCGTGCAGGGGAACGTGCCCCGGATGGGGCTGGACTTCAACGCCCAGCGCCGCGCCGTCCTCGACAACCACGTCAACGCCACCGTCGCTCTCGCCGGGCGGGTCGCCGCCGGCCAGGAGCCGCCGCCGCACCGGGTGACCTGGCCGGAGACCCCCAGCGCCATCGACCCGCTGCGCAACGCACACGCCGCCGATCCCATCGACGACGCCGTCGCCGCGATCGGGGCACCGATCCTGGTCGGTGCCGTGCTGCAAGGCCCCGAGCAGGGCCAGGTGCGCAATGTGGGCCTGCTGTGGCAGCCGGGCACCGGCGTCGACACCGAGCAGATGTACGTCAAGCGGCACCCGGTGCCGTTCGGCGAGTACATCCCGCTGCGTTCCCTGGCCCGCAAGGTCAGCGCCGAGGTGGACCGGGTACGGGACATGGTGCCCGGCGACCGGCCCGGCGTGATCCGCACCGGCCCGGTGGTGATCGGCGACGTGATCTGCTTCGAGGTCGCCTACGACGAGGTGGTCCGCGACACCGTCACCGGCGGCGCCGGCATCCTGGTCGTGCAGACGAACAACGCCACGTTCGACGAGGCCGAGGCGCGGCAGCAGTTGGCGATGGTGCGGCTGCGGGCCGTCGAGCACGGCCGGTCGGCGCTGATGGCCTCCACCGTCGGGGTGTCGGGTTTCGTCGACGCCCACGGCACCGTCTACGATGCGACGGACTTCAATACCCAGGAGGTCGTGGTCCGGGAGCTGGCGCCGTCCGGGGCGCGCACCCTCGCCACCCGGCTGGGGTACTGGCCGGAGGTGCTGCTGGTGATGCTGTTCGTCGGTGTCGTCGCGGGGGCGCTCAGGCTGCGGGTCCGTGGCTGAGCCCGGCTACCCCGGGGTGGGCCGGGTCCTCGTCGTCATCCCCACCTACAACGAGGCCGACAACCTCGGTGCGATCGTCGGCCGGCTACGGCGTGCGGTGCCGTGCGTCGATGTGCTGGTCGCCGACGACAACAGCCCCGACGGCACCGGGGCGCTCGCCGACCGCCTCGCCGCCGACGACAGCCGCGTCAGCGTGCTGCACCGGGCCGGCAAGCAGGGCCTGGGCGCGGCGTATGTGGCCGGGTTCGGGTGGGCGCGCGAGCACGGGTACGACGCGGTCGTGGAGATGGACGCCGACGGCTCCCACGCCCCCGAGGAGCTGCCCCGGCTGCTGGACGCGCTGCGCGACGCCGACGCGGTCCTCGGCTCCCGCTGGGTCGAGGGCGGCACCGTCAAGAACTGGCCCGCCCACCGGCTGCTGCTGTCCCGCGGCGGCAACCTGTACACGCGGCTGGTGCTGGGCATCCCGCTGCGCGACGCCACCGGCGGCTACCGGGCGTACCGGCTCGCCGTCCTCGACAAGATCGACGTGAGTTCGGTCTCGTCGCAGGGGTACTGCTTCCAGGTCGACCTGGCGTGGCGTGCGGTACGGGAAGGGCTGCGCGTGGTCGAAGTGCCGATCACATTCGTCGAACGGGAACGCGGCGCCAGCAAGATGAGCCCCGCCATCATCGGTGAGGCGTTGGTGCGGGTCGCCGGCTGGGGACTACGGGCACGACCGGCGTCGTTGGGTCGTGTCATGCTTGACAGATGGGGCTCCCGCCCGCCCCCCCCCCGTTCCTTCTGCCGTTGACGGCGATCCTGGAGATCGCCGCGTTCGTGCTGCTGTCGCAGTGGATCGGCTTCGGCTGGACGCTGCTGGCCGTCGCCGCCCTGTCGGTGCTGGGCGCGTCGCTGCTGCGCCGCGAAGGCATGCGCGCCTGGCGGGGCTTCGTCGCCGCCGCCAACGCCGGGCAGCCGCCCGGCGAACGGGTCACCGACGGCCTGGTCGGGTTGCTGGCCGGCGGCCTGTTGACGGTGCCCGGGTTCGTCACCGGGGCGGCCGGGCTGCTGCTGGTGGTCCCGCCGGTGCGGGCGGTGGCCCGCCGCGGCGTGCAGCGGTGGGCGGAGAAGCGGGTGTCGGCCGTGGTCGCCGGCGACCTGTTCGGCCCACGCAAGGTCAAGGTGCACCAGGGCACCCCGCAAAGCGACACCCCCATCGAGGGCGAGATCGTCTAGGCGTACGAAAAACGCCCCCGCCGTCGACGGGGGCGTTTCGTCGGAGCCTAACGGCCGCGCCGGTTGCGGACCTCTTCGAGCCGCTCGGCGAGGATGTCCTCCAGCTCGGCGATCGAACGGCGCTCCAGAAGCATGTCCCAGTGCGTGCGCGGGGGCTTGGCCTTCTTCGCCTCAGGCTCGTTGCCGTCGACCAAGCGCGCGACGCTGCCGTCGAACTTGCACTCCCAGGTCGTCGGGACCTCGGCGTCGACGGCGAAGGGCACCTCGAACCGGTGGCCCTTGGCGCAGAGGTACTCGCGGGTCTGTCGCGGGGCCAGCTCGGTGTTGCGGTCGGACTCGTAGCTGACTGCTCCCAGACGGCTCCCGCGCAGCATGCGCTCGCCCATGATCGGCTTTCCCCTCGGTTGTGGTGCTGGTCTGCTGGATGTAACGACAGGGGTCGGTCAGGCGATTCCCGACCGGCCCCAGGTCTGTTTCGTCATGGTGACAATTCGAGAGTAGCCGCAGTTCGATCTCGTCATCGACCGTGGGCGGCGTTCGTGGCCTCTTGTCCGTTTTGCGGGGCGGGCTGCGCGGGGACCGGACGCAGGTTGGCCAGCGCGGCGGCCAGGTCACTGACCTGCGTGGACAGCTGCGCGACGCGGGCCTGCGCGGCGTCCCGGTCGGCGTCGGCGGCGGCCAGGCGTACCGCCAGCTCCGCCAGCCGGCCCTCGGCGGCGGCCGCGGTCTCGTGCGCGGCCCGCAGCTCCGCCCGCAGCCGCTCCCGGTCGGTGCCGGCGACGGCCAGCTGGGCGCGGGCGTCGGTGG
>NZ_JAIBNX010000039.1 GCF_026130045.1 Micromonospora sp. CPCC 205371 | reverse complement strand
TCAGGGACGCATCGTCGACTTCAAGAACACGGTGATCATCCTGACCACCAACCTGGGCACCCGCGACATCACCAACAGCATCCCCGTCGGTTTCCAGACGCCTTCCCTCGATCACACACGGAGGGTTCACGACGCGCTGAAGCAGCACTTCCGGCCGGAGTTCCTGAACCGCATCGACGAGGTCATCGTGTTTCCGCGCCTCACACAGGCCGACATGCTGTCCATCGTGGACATGATGGTCGGGCGGATCGAGACCCGACTCCGCGACAAGGGTATGGGCCTCGAGCTGACCGACAACGCCAAGGAGTACCTGGCGGCCAAGGGCTTCGATCCGGCGCTCGGCGCCCGGCCGCTGCGCCGCCTCGTCCAGCGGGAGATCGAGGATGCCTTGGCGGAGCGCGTCCTCTTCAACGAGTTGCGGCCCGGCCAGCGGGTTCTCGTCGACCGTGACGGGGATGGGCTCGCCTTCACGGTCCGTGATGAGGACAGAATGCTCGTGTGAACCCTGAGCAGTTGGCCGCCTTGGCGGCCGCCGAGCTGACCTACCCCGAGCATGGGGCCACACGTGCGCCGACGCTGCCCGCCGGGTACCACCACGTGCACCGCGACGTGACCGTGGGTACCGGGCGGGCGGCGTTCACCGCCGCGGCCGAGGCCCTGCTCTCCTGGCGGGTACACAGGGCCGCTGGACTATCCGTGTCGGCGTCCGCCCCGACCGCCGAGCCCGGCGCGGTGGTCGCCCTGCGCTTCGGCCCGCGGCCGATCGGCCTGCTCGCGCCGTGCCGGGTCGTGTACCGCGTCGACGAGCCGGACAAGCGCGGCTTCGCATACGGCACGCTGCCGGGACACCCGGAGCGCGGTGAGGAGGCGTTCCTGGTGACGCTGGACGGCGACGGCACCGTGCGGCTGCTGATCAGGGCGTTCTCCCGGCCGGCCACCCTGCTCACCCGCCTGGGCGGCCCGCTGGCACGCCGTGTCCAGGCCCTGGTCACCGACCGCTACGCCACCGCCCTCCGCTCCCTGCTGTAGCGCCCCGGCCCCCCGCCCCCGCCGGCCCCTTCCCGTCGATCAAGGGCAAACGCACGCGGTTCGATCTCAAAACCGCGTGTATTTGCCCTTGATCCATGCGGTCTTCCTTGATCGAGGCTCGCGCTTCGCGCGTCCCGGCACCGCGCCAACGCTCGGCCGGGCCAGGCGACGGCCCGTCGCCGAGACTCCGGGGGTGCATGGTATGTTGGTGATGTATGAGCCTGACATACATTGCCAACAGGAGTCCTGATGACTGTGACTCAAATTGATCTCGATGACGAAGCGCTCGGCGAGGCGATGCGGCTGTCGGGGGCAAAGAGCAAGAAGGAAACCGTGAACCTGGCGCTCCGCGAATACGCGGCTCGTCACCGTCGGATTGCCGCGCTTGATCACTACGCGGCGGTCGCACAGGGTTGGGACTACGAAGGCTGGCAGGAGATGCGTGCGGCGACCAAAGCGCCGACCGCGTGATTCGCTACCTGGCCGACTCATCGGCCATCTGGCGTCTCTTGCGCGAACCGGGCATCCGGGCTGCCTGGGCAGATGTGATCTCTGACCACGCGATCGGGTCGTGCCAGCCGCAGCGGACCGAGTTCCGGCGGTCCGCTCGCAACCTCGACGAATATGAGCAGATGACCGCGATGTTCGTTGATTTGTACCCTGACGTCGCGGTGCCGAAGGCGGCCTGGCAATGGGTCGAGTCGGCTCAGTACAGGTTGTTGCGGGCTGGTGTGCACCGCGCGCTTTCATGTGTGGACCTGCTGGTGTGTGCATGTGCGGCGATGCGAGGGCTTGTAATCCTGCACGATGACAACGATTTCGTCGCGGCCGCGCGACACCTACCGGATCTGGCCGAGCGACGGGTCGACGCGCTCCCAGACGTGCGATGACAGCGGAGCATCGGGCACGCTGGAAGGACTGGGCATGCGGGTTCTCGACGCCGCATTACTCCCAGCGGGGGAACGCTGGGCCCGACGCTTCGCCGGTCAGTTGGCGGCTTAGCCGCTTCGCTCCGGCGGGGAGGAATGGCTCCAGCTCCGTCGCCAGTACCCGGCAGGTGTGCAGCAGGGTGCCCAGCACGACATCGACCTCCTCGGAAGCCTCCCACGGGCGCTTGGCTTCGATGAGCCGGTTGGCCCCGTCGACGGTCACGGTGAACGCGCGTGTCGCGGCGCGGAAGTCGTACCGCTCCAGCGCTTGGTCGACTTGGCGCGGCAGATTGGTGCCCACACCCGGGACCTCGCGTACGCCGCCACCCCGGTGCCGGCGCACGAGGCTCGTCGTGCGGTGAACCAGGTTGCCGATCCCGTGCGCCAGGTCTTGGTTGGCGCGGCGGACCAGGCGCTCGGTCGTGAAGTCGGTGTCGCCTACCGGGGCCACGTCGGCCAGTAGCCACCAACGCAGCGCGTCGCTGCCCCACCGGTCGACCAGCGCGGCCGGGTCGACCGCGTTGCCTGCGCTCTTGGCTATCTTGGCGCCGTCGACGGTGAGGTAGTCGTGCACCACGATCGTGGTGGGCAGCGACCGCCCCACGGACAGCAGCAGCGCCAACCAATACACGGCGTGAAAGCGGACGATCCCTTTGCCTATGGCGTGAACGCGCTCGTCCGCGTCTGTCCACCATGTACGGTATGCGGCGTCACCCGTACCGTAGCCCAGCGCGGTGACGTAGTTGGCGAGCGCGTCCCACCATACGTACACGACCTGCGACGGGTCGCCGGGCACGCCGATCCCCCAGCCACCGGCCCGTGCCGCTGGGCGGGACACGCTGAAGTCGGCGAGTCCACCTCGGACAAAGGCGAGCACCTCGTTGCGGCGAGCCTCCGGCACGACCCGCACCCGGCCGGACTCCAGCGCCCGCAGGATCGTGTCCTGATAGCGCGACAGCCGGAAGAACCAGTTTTCCTCCTCGACGGCTTCTGGCTCGGTGCCGTGCTCCGGGCACGCCCCGCCGGCCAGCTCGTCGGGCTGGTAGAACTGCTCGCACCCGCCACAGTAGAGTCCCCGATAGGTACGCCGGTAGAAGTCACCAGCCGCCGCACACTCGCGCCACAGCCGGCGTACCCCCTCGGCATGTCGGTGATCGGCGCTGGTCGCGATGAAGTCGTCGAACGACAGCGCGAGCGGCTCGCGCAGCGCCGCGAAGCGCGCCGCATTGGCCGTGACGAACTCGCGCACCGGCACGCCGGCGGCGCGTGCGGCCTGGACGTTCTTCACCGCGTTGTCGTCCGTACCGGTCAGGAACCGCACCTGGTGGCCGCGCAGCCGCCGGTGCCGTGCGAGCACGTCCGCCTGCACCAACTCCAGCGCGTGGCCGAGGTGCGGGGCGGCGTTGACGTACGGGATCGCGGTGGTCACGTAGAAACGCATGATGCCTCCTCCGCCCCACGACGGCGGGAGGCCACGACCAGACGCCCGCCGGGCGGGGTCTGGTCGTGGAAATCCGCGCTAGCGCACGCCGAGCAGGCCCCGGGAGGGGCCCATCATCCGCTCATGGCGTGGCTGCATGCCTCCATCCTGGCACCGCCTTTGCGGCGGCCCCACCTCTTTATGCGCCGCGGCCGGCGGGCTACGGTGTCCGGATGTCGCTGGCCCCCGGCGCCGCGCCGACCGCGCCGGTGACCGTCACGGTCACGGTGCCGGCCGGCGCGGTCGCGCGGCGCGTGTTGAAGGACTGGTAGGCGGACTTGCCCGGAGCGACGTCGGCCACCGTCCGCGAGCCGTACGGCGTGACCATCTCGATGGTGAGCGGCACGTCGTCGGTGTTGCGCACGCTGACCGACAGGTAGGCGCTGGCGCCGATGCACTGCGTGCGGGCCTGGACCTCGACGGACCAGGTGGCGGGTGGTGCCAGCTCCTGTGCGGCGCTGGCGGCGCGGGCGACGACGACGTCCTTTTCGGCCGCGGTGAAGACGCCCGCGGCGACGAACGCCTCGGCGGTCTGGGTGACGGTGGCGACGAATGCGCCGTGGTTCGGGAAAGGCGCATGGTCCCAGACCAGATCGAGGAAGGTCGGACCGTCGGTGCCGGGCGACGGGATGCCGGTGACGGGCACGTCGTAGTTCGGCAGGCCGTCGTTGCGCTTCCGGTTCGGCACGCCGGTGTCGATGGAGCCGAACACGATCGTCGGCTCGACCCGCCGGAAGTACGAGGAGACGGGTTGGGTGTCGCTGATGTGGTACGGCCGCAGGGTGAGCCCGTGCGTCGTGAAGTACGGGTCGCCCGCCGCCGTCGTGCTCTGGTGTGTGATCGCCGCGCGGGAGTAGTCGCCGTCGCGCTTCAGGTGGCGGTAGAGGGTGAGCTCGCGGAAGGTTCCGCTGCCCGGGTTTCCCAGTATCTGCAGGAGCACCGGCCCCCAGAAGATCGCCTGGGTGTCGGGGCGGTCCAGGGCCCGCTCGATGCGGATGCTGAACGGCATGCGGACCTCGATGGTGTCGCCGGGTGCCCAGGTGCGGCTCAGCGTCAGGTAGGTGCCCGGCTGGGCGTCGACGCTTTGCGCGACTCCGTTGACGGTGACGAAGAAACCCTTGCGCGCCCAGCCCGGCACCCGCAGTTTGATGTCGAGTGGCCCGCTACCGTCGATGGTCAGCTTGGTGCGCTCTTCGCGCGGGAAGGTCGTCTGCTGTGTGACGGTGAAGCCCTTTTCGGCCCAGGTCAGCGTCGAGGGCGCGTAGAGGTTGACCCACAGCGTCGTGCCGTCGGCCGACCTGAGGTAGATGGTCTCCTGGTACTTGGTGTGGTTCTCCAGGCCGGTGCCGCCGCAGCAGGTGCCGGTGTTGCCGTAGCTGCGGGCCGCTCCGGGCGTCAGCGGCTGGAAGTAGGTGAGCTGCGGGTCGCTGTTGGTCGCGGTGTCGGCCCGCGACCCGGTGATCATGTTGAGCAGGCCACGCTCGTAGTAGTCCATGTACACCGGGTCGTGCTCGTGCAGGAACAGGTTGCGGGCCAGCTTGATGAGGTTGTATGTCGTGCAGGTCTCCGCGCCGCCCTGCGCGATCGCGTTGGCGATGTTGCCCCGGTTCTGAAACAGCTCGACGTTGTTGTTCGAGCCCGGGTAGTTGCCGCCCGCGCCGCCGTGCGCGAACATCCGATGTGGAACCACCATGCCGAAGAAGTTCTTGGCGGCGGTGAAGTACTCCTGGTCGCCGGTGTGTTCGAAGACGCGCAGGTAGCCGACGAACTGCGGCACGTGCGTGTTGGCGTGCAGCCGTTCGGGGCGGCGCCGTCCGGGCCTGTTCTGTGGCGTGACCACGAGGATGTCCCGGTTTTCGACGCAGGCGCCGAAGAGCGACTCCCGGTTGTCGAAGCACTTGGCGGTCTCCAGGTGCTTCGCTTCGCCGGTGAGCGCGTAGATCTCGGGAAACACCTCGTTGGCACCGCCGAACTCGCCGGCGATGTAGAGGTCCCACATGTAGTTGAGGTTGTCGCGCGTGATGGGGCCGGTGTAGTCGGGGTGGTTCTTGTCGCCGACGGTCAGCGCGAGGTGGGCCCAGTCGGCCATCTTGACGACGACGTCGCGGGCCTGCGTGTTGCCGGTGTGGTAGTAGGCGTCGAGCAGCCCGCGCATGATCTTGTGCTGGGTGTACCACGGGGCCCAGGTGTTGGTGTCGGCGTTGCCGCCGTAGACGGCCCAGCGCGGCGGGCCGAGCCGCAGCACCGCGTCTTCCGGGATCGCGCCGACGTAGCCGGGGTGGGTGGGGACCCAGTCGCTCTCACCGCCCTGCTGCGCCACCACGATGCCGCCGTCGCGGCCGTTGGGCGAGGCGTCCCGCAGCGTTGTGCCGCCGTCCTCGTCGAAGCGGTACCAGGCGATGCTGCCGCCGCCCGTACCGCCGGCCGCCGAGTCCATCATGGACAGCAGCTCTTGCTGACTGAGTGCCCGGTCGAAGATGTGGAACTCGTCGATGGTCGCGTCCAGGAACGGGTCGCCGTACTGCGACCGCCCGATCCACCGGTTGCCCGGGTTGCCGAGGCTGGACGGGTTGAGTGTCATGTTCGTGTTCGTGCCGACCGGCTGGCCGTCGACGTACAGCGTGCCGGTGGTCTGCGACAGCGTGACGGCCAGGTGCACCCATTGGTTGGTCGGCAGCGCGGCGGTGCCGTTGATCCGCTGCTCCTGGCCGGACCCCCCGATGGTGATGGCGAACCGCGGCACGTTGCCGGTCACGCCCGCGCGCGGGGTCAGGAACATGTTGACCGTGGTGCTCTGTCCAAAGTCGAACAGCCGGGTCCAGCTCTGCGTGGAGCCGAGGTTCACCCAGGCGGCGATGGTGAAGTCGGTCAGCTGGTTGATCGCCTCCTGGGGCAGCGTCACGTACTGCGCCATGCTCGGCCCGTTGAGACGCAGCGCGTTGCCGTAGCGGCCAGGCACCCGGTCGATCTGGGGTTCGGGCGGCTCTTCACCACCGGGCCCTCCAGTGCCCATCCGGGCGGTGATGGCGGCCTGGCACGCGGCGAGTTCGCTGACCATCCAGTCGAGCTTGTCCTTGTAGACGGCCTCGCCCTGGTCGGCGTACGCCTGCGCGAGCGCCGTCATGTAGTGGCCGGCCCAGTGGCCACTGAGGAGCCCGCCGTCCTCCCAGCCGCCCGGAACGGAGACGCCCGCCGGGTTCGGCCGGCCCGCCTGGTTGTTGAACAGGACGAGGAAGCGCCGCTCGTCGTACTGTCGCAGGAAGTTCTTCATGCGGTCGCGCTTCTCCTGCAGCAGGCCGCTTCCGAGCCGCACCTCGCTGAGCTCGAACGGCCGGACCGGCGCGGTCGCGCCGGGCCCAAGGGCAGCCGCGGCGGTGGCGGCGGCTGCTGTGCCGGGATCGGGCGCCGCCTGAGCCGAGTCCGCCACGAATCCGCTGGCGCCCGCGACCGCGCCAGCGCTGAGGGCGGACGCTTGGAGGAGCTGGCGCCGGTTGAACTTGACCTCGTCGAATTGAGCCACTGGTGGTCGTCCTTCCACGCAAGTCAGGAGTGCTTTTCTTCTAAGACCTTGTCGGAACGCGCTTCGGCCCGGCCTTCGTCACGGGCGCGGGCGAGGAGCTGCGCGAGCCGCTGCCGGCGGCGCCGGCGGAATGTCCGGACGCCGAAGACGGCGGCCATGACGAGCGCGGCGAGCAGCAGTTGCGGCCAGGGCAGCGTCCACACCGTGACGGAGGCCGAGGCCGGCCGGATCTCGGCGCCGCTCTTGTCGCCGTCGAGGAGGGCGGGCGTCAGGTCCACAGTGGTCCGCAGCGGTCCGAGGCCCCACACGCCGGTGACCCGGACGTCGACCTGCCGGCTACCACCCGGCAGCGTCTGGTCAACCTCGGCCCGCGCGTCGCTCTCGCTCAGGCCGCCGAGTTCGGCGGTGGACACCTGGCCGGTGCCGGTCACCGCGACGCTGCCGTCGTTCTTCGTGCTGTACCGAACCCGGATGCTGCCGGCCGCGAACGGGTTCCACGAGTGCCGGTACGTGGCGGTGAGGCCATCGACGGTCAGCGCCGCGGTGACAGTACCGCTGACCCGCATCATGACCCGGAATCCGACCCGGCTCTCGACGGCGACCGTGCCCCCGGTGGCGGTCACCGTCGCTGCGATGCCAGCCGGATGGTCGCCCGGCTTGGCGTCCCGCGGCACCGTGATCGTGAACGGCACGATCTTGGTCTCGTTGGCCCCGACGCTCACCTTGTCCTGGACCTGAATCCAGGTGCCGCCGTCGACCGACGCCTGGTTGGACGGGAGCATGTTGAAGCGCCCGTTGTCGGTGAGGTAGCCGTCGGCGGCCTTGAGGGCGAACACCGCGGCCCGGTTGCTGAAGTTGCGCACCGCCAGGCGCTCGGTAACCACCTGCCCAGGATCGAGCGTGTGCGTGATCCACCGCCGGCCGTCCGGGCCCTGCTGGTTGGCCGGCTGCACCGCCCACGTGAGCGTCGGGCTGGTCGGCGACGGGGTGGGCGCCGCAGCGGCGGCGGGCGCGACCGGCACGGTGGCGAGCACCGCGCCCAGCGTGACGAGCAAGCTTCGGAACATGGCGAGCCCTTCGTGCCCGGGTGTGGTGGGGGCCGCGGCGACGCGGCCCCCACCATGCGTCATTCGAACAGGGAAAGGGTCAACGTCGAGGTGTACGTGCCCGCCGCGACCTCCGCGGGGGCGCGCAGGAACAGGTTGGCGTTGACGGAGTACGCGTCACCGGCGACAGCCTCGGAGTCGAAAGTGGACACCAGCAGTTCCTGGTCGACCAGGCCCACGTTGTTGCCGGGCTGGGTCGGGTCGTCGAGGACGGTGACCACCTCTTCACCTTCGGTGATCAGGCCGGTGTCGCCGCCGTCGATCAGGTTCGGCCGCCAGCCGAGGTGGCCGGCGCTGATCGGTGCCTGGCCGGCGTCGCCGACGAAGTCGGTCGCGCTGCCCAGCACGGCCCACGCGGCGCCGTCGGGCACCTCGTCGGCCGTACGGGTGTCGGTGACGGTCACCGTTGGCAGGGTGCCGACGAACTGGCGGACCAGCAGCGTCGAGCCGTTCTCGGCCAGCGCGACGGAGTCGCCGGCGATCGACATGGCGAGCACACCCGGTTCGTTGATCTCCTCGATGTCGACCGTCACCCGTACGTCGTCGCTGTCACCGGGCGCGGCGCCCGGGGCCGCCGGCAGCCCCAGCGGGCCGGCGAGGGCGGCGGTGGCGCCCGCCGCCGCGGCGGCCAGCCGTTTGCGATTCGCTCTGCTCATACGATTCTCCAATGTCCTATGTGCTAGACGGTCAGGCGCAAGCCGCGCCGGGATACTCCGCTGTGTAGACAGTGGTCACGTCCTTGCCACCCACCGTCCCGGTGGCGCGGACGGTGACCGAGCCCGCCACGACCGAGGCCGCTCGCGTGGCGAACGACTGGTATGCGTTGGCGCCCGGCGCGATGGATGGGAACGACCGCTCGCCGTAGCCGGTCTCGATGTCGATCCGCACCCGGCCATCGTGGTCGTTCCGTGCCTGCACCGCGACGTAGGCCTTGCCGGCGATACACCGCGACTGGGCGGTGACCGTGACCGGCACCCGGGTCGGGTTGGTGCCCGGGTCGTCGGCGAAGACCCGCCACTCGGTGACCGCGACGGCGGAGTACGTGGTGCCGTTGCCGTTGGCCTGGATCGTGGCCCGCACCCGGGGTGTGGTTACCGGGTCGAAGGTGACGGTGTTGAACGCGGTGCTGCTCGTGCCGTACCCGGACGCGCCGGGCACGTCACGCCAGGCGGCCGCCGCCTCGTCCCAGTACTGCAAGATCCACCCGTCGGGTTCGGCGACGCCTTCGCCGCTGCCCTGGTCGGCGTCGCGCCAGAACTTCAGCTCGGTTCCGTTGAGGCGTACCGGCCGGGTCCAGTCGTACTGGATCCACTGGCTCTCCGGTCGGGTGCCGGACCAGGTGCCCCAGATCTGGGCCTGGCTCGGGCTCGGCGGGTCGGTGCCGTCGTTGAGCGCGGTGACGCTGTTCCACGGTGCCGTGTACGACGCGGTCGGCGTGCCGATCGGCCCGATGTTGCCGGTCAGCGGCCCGGAGATGTCCGCCGGGATGGTGACGCTCTTGGCGGTCTCCAGGTTTCCGGCCACGTCCAGCGCGCGGAACGACACCGTGTGCTTGCTGGCGTCGGGTGCCGCGATCGGGCCGGTGTAGGTGGTCCAGGCGCCCGCGCCGATGGCGTACTCGATGCGGCCGACCCCGGAGGTAGCGTCGGTCGCGACCACCGTTACCGCCCTGGTCGTGGGGTTCACGGTGCCCGTGCTGGCCGGCGCGGTGGCGTCGATCTTCACGGTGAGGTTCGCCGGCGCGGAGACGTTGCCGGCGCGGTCGGTCGCGGTCGCCGTGACGGTGTGCTGCCCGTCCCCCGATACGTCGACGTCCGCGTACCTGACCTCGGCCGCGACGACCGGCTGGCCACCGTCCACCGTGGACTGGATGGTCATCCGGCCGCCCCGGTCGTCGACGCCGGCGGCACGCACCCGCACGGCGGACCGGAACCAGCTCGCGCTGCCCGCACTGCCCGTGGGTGTGAGCGTCAGCGCTGGCGGGGTCACATCGCCCTCGGTGTCACCCGGCGAGATCACCCGCACCTGCGCGGACACGCGGCCGGCGGCGTACCCGAGCAGGGTGCCCTGTCCCGCGAACCGGCCGGGCGCCGCGCCCTGGTCGGCGGTGACCGGGCCCCAGTACACCGGCACCTGGAGCGTGTCGGCGCCGAATGCGACGCCGACGGTGCCGGGCAGCTCCCGCTCCCCCACCTCGACCGTCATCGCCGGCGGCGTGACGGAGGTTGGCTGGGCGGCGAATATCTTCCACTCCTCCACCGCCACCGCCGAGTATGTGCTGCCGTTGGTGGAGGCGTCGAAGGTCGCTCGGACCTGCGTGGTGGTGACCGGGTCGAAGGTGGTGTCCTGGAAGCCCTGCGTGCCGGTCGGGTATCCGCTCGGGTTGGGCACGTCGACCCACTGTCCACTGTCGAGGTTCCAGTACTGGATGCGCCAGCGCGCCGGTGCCGCGACGCCGACGCCGGTGCCCTGCGGCTGGTCGTTCCAGAACTCGATCTGCGAGCCGGTGATCCGCATCGGCTGGTCCCACCTGTACTGGACCCACTGCTGTGGCGGGTTGTTGCCCGTCCAGGTGCCCCACATGTCGGGCGGCAGCGGGTTGGAGCGGACGATCTCGTCGTTGAGCGCCTTGACCCAGTACTGCGTGGGCACCGGCTCGTTGGAGACGGTGACCGTCGCCTCCTGTGCGATGTTCGCCCGCGGCGTGAGGTCGCGGCCCTTGGCGGGCGTCGGCGTGACGAGCTTCATCCGCGGCGGCGTCTGGGTGTCGTCCCACTCCAGCTTGTCGATCGCCACCGACCGGCGGAAGTGACCGCCGCCCACGGCGTCAGCGGTGTGGTAGGCCAGGTACCACTGGCCGCCAAACTCCACGATGCCCGGGTGGCTCGTGGTCGAGGAGACCGGCCGCAGCACGGTGCCCCGGTAGGTCCACGGGCCTTCGGGTGACGCGGCGGTCGCGTAGGCGATGCAGGCGTGGTAGTTCGCCGGGGTGCACGCCGAGGTCGGGCCGGCGTTGTTGCCGGCGTACGCCATGTAGTAGGTGTCGCCGCGCTTGAAGATCCAGGCCGCCTCGAAGAAGCCGGTCAGCCCGGTGACGGTGCGCTGGGTGCCGACCGGCGTCTTCATGTCGGCCTGGAACTCCAGCATCCGCAGGTTGCTGAACGACCCCCACCACACGAAGACCCGCTGGCCCTCGACCAGGATCGTCGGGTCGATGTTGTGGATGGTGTTGGTCGTGGGCACCCGCTGGGAGATGATCGGGCCGCCGGCGTGGTCGGTCCACGGGCCGGTCGGGCTGTCCGAGACGGCCACGCCGATCGCGAACTTGTCGGCCGCCGGGCTGTCCCGCTCGTTGATCGGCACGTACCAGTAGTAGCGCCCGTCGACGCCCCGGACGACCTGGCCGGCGTAGGCGCGTCCGGGTGTCGCCCAGGAGAAGACCTGTTCCGGGCGCATGAGCGACGGGTAGTGGGTCCACTGTCCAGCTTGGACGTCGTTGGTGCGGAAGGCGCCCCACTCGTTCATAATGAAGTCGTTTGTGGACGGTCCGGCCTCGTCGTGTCCGGTGTAGATGTAGAGCTCGTCCCGGTCGCTGGCGTTGCCGGGTGCGCCGGCCGGCACGACGAGCGGTGCTGGGTCGGCCGAGTAGTAGCTGCCGTCGCCGAGGATGGGGTTGGTGGTGTTGGTGAAGGTGATCGGGTCCGCGGCGTAGGCCGGGGTGCCGGCGCCGACCAGTGCGGTGGCGAGGAGCCCGGCGGCCGCCGTAGCGGCCGCCAAGCGTCTGACGGAGATTGTCACTGTCGATCTCCTAACCACAGGTGATCGCGGCGTAGGGTGCGTTGATCTGCGAGGTGACTGGCTCCTCGCCGACGGTGCCGGAGACCTTCACGGTCACGGTTCCGGCCGGCACCGACGCGACGCGCGAGTTGAACGCCTGGTAGGCGGACTTGCCGGGAGCCACGCCCGGCGCCGTCCGCGACCCGTACGGCGTGACCAGCTCGATGGTGAGCGGCACGTCCTCGTCGTTGCGGGCGCTGACGGCGACGTACGCCTTGCCGCCGACGCACTGGGTTCGTGCCGTGACCGTGACATCCCACGCCGGTGCGCCCTCGCCCACGGTGAGGGTCAGCGTGGTCTGCGTGGTGCCGGCCCGGCTGACGTAGTCGGGCAGGATCAGATCACCGACGATGGTGTACCGGCCGGGAACGTCGACGATGCTCTCGTCGAAGTCCCAGTCGACCCCGATGGCCTGGTTGTCCCGGGAGCCGTCGTTGTAGGAGACCTCCACCTTGTCCGGTAGGTAAGGCAGCTCGCCCACCTCGACGCTCTGCTGGAACGACTCGGCGCCCTGGATCGAGATGCCGCCCGGCGCCGTCTCGGGCCGCACATAGATTCGTGCCTCGGCGATCAGGCCGTAGGCGTCGTTCGTGCCGTAGACCACGAACGGGTCGACGTTGGTCTCGGCGACCATCTCCGGGGTGATCTGCTGCCACCGGAAGCCGATCTTGCCGCGGGCGCCGCTCGCGTACACTCCATCGAGTTCGGCCGGCAACGTCGGCACCTGTCCTACCGTGGTGCGGATCAGCACCGGCGAGCGCACCGAGTCGACGGTCTCGCCGTTGGCGCGCCAGCGCAGCACGCCGGTGCCCGCGCCGCCGGTCATGACGCCCCAGATGCGGATGCGCAGGTGGCTGGTCATGATGGGTTCGAAGTTGAGGCGGTTGTAGGCGTTGGTGTTCAGAGCGCCCGCGTACGTCGAACCGCCGGTCAGCGTGACCGGGGTCCAGGTGGCGCCGTCGGCCGAGGTTTCGATGACGTACGTGTCGGCGTTCGGCCGGCGGGTGCCGCCGTTGTCGTCGTACCAGTAGATGTCGGTCGACGACAGCCGCACCGGCGCGTTCCACCGGTACTGGATCCACGCCTCCGTCTCGGGGGTGGTGCCGTTCTGGGTCTGGCCCCACGTGCCCCAGCCGTTGCCGGCACCCGGACTCGAACTGGCCGGCGTGGTGGCCTCGTTGACCCGCAGTGGGTTCTCCCACGACGCGCTGCCGCTCGTGGTGACCGTCGCCGAGGAGCCGAACTCCGCGACGACCTGCTTCGGGGTGAGGGTCACAGCGACCGTCGCCTCGCTCCGCTTCTCGCCGTCGTCCGCGAAGAACCGGAACACGTAGTCACCGGCGACCGTGCCGGTCACGCGGGTCGACAGCGCCTTCGAGTCGGCGAAGATGACGCCCGCGCCCTCCGGCTTGGAGACGGTCTCCCAGCCGAGGACGAGCTCGCTGTCGTACGGGATGCCGTCGTCGGTGGCCGTGCCGACCAGCCTGGTGGACAGGTTGCCGTCCGCCGAGCCGTCCCTCGCGGCGGTGACGGCCGGCGCCTGGTTGGACACCGGCGGCACCTCCCGGCCGGAGTTGAACACCTGGATCTCGGCGATCGCCGTGTAGAAGGACGGGTTGTTCGTGAATGCGACGCGCAGCTTGCTCGACGTGACGGTGCCGAACAGCGCTTCGTTGAACTTCGCCGACGTGACGGTCGGGTTCTTGAACTGGTTCGGAATCTCCTTCCAGCCGCCGTTGCCATCGGGCACCTGCACCCACCAGCGTGCGGGTTCGCGGTAGCCGCCGGCCTGCCGGTCGCTGACGAACGTCACCTTCACGTTGTCGAACGCCTTCGCCGAACCGAGGTCCAGCTCGATGTAACCGTTCTTGTCGGTGGTGCCGTAGTTGCCCCAGTACGGCTCGTTGGCGGTGACGCCGTCGGTGACCGCCGCCAGCGACACCGGCCGCTCGGTCTCCTTGATCGCACCGGGCGTGTAGTTCATCGTCGAGGCGTTCCACCCGGGCGTGTGGAACTGCCGCCACGGCGTGGGCCGCGCGCCCTGCTGGGTGTACGACGAGCTGAGGGTGGCGCCCGAGGCCAGGTTCGGCGCGTCCTCGGTGAGGTCGACGCCGGCCGTCTTGAGGTACTCGACGACCCGCTCGTCCTGGATCGGGGTGTCGACCGCGCTCGGGAATTCCGTGCCGGTCGAGGCGGTGAACGTGACGTTCAGGCCGTCCTGCGCCTGGACCTGGTTCGTCTTCGGGTCGTAGGTGAGCTTGCCGAGCTTGTCGGTGCTGACCTTCTTCTCGCCGTTGAGGAACAGGCTGTAGCCCGCGCCGAGGCCGTACTTGCTGCCGTCCGGGTCCCAGACGATCGTGACGTCCTGGCCGTGGTACCGCAGGTTGTTGACCATGAAGTGGTCGTAGCCGAACGCGATCGGCCACAGCTCGATCTTGTCGTCGGAGCGCGGCTGGATGCCCGCCATGTCCTCGACGAAGATGTAGTTCTGGTTGCCGAGCATGATGTGGTTCGGGTTGTTGCGGGTGTACGTCTTGGTGGTCGGATTCCAGCCGGAGTAGTACTCGGCCTGGTTCGCCACGCGCATGTCCGCGTTCGGGTAGACGCTCCAGGCCATCCAGTCCAGCAGCCGCTTGGCGTACGCCGGAGTGACGTATTTGTGCTCGGGGTCGTAGTGGCGCAGGGCCGAGCGGACGCCACGGTACTGGACCGTGAAGTTGATGTTGGAGAAGTTGTTCGAACCGCCGATCCCGTAGGCGGTCCGGTCGTACTGGTTCGCGGTGTAGAACGGGAAGATCGGGAAGTTGTCGCCGTAGGTCAGGAACCGGAACCCGTCGACGTAGGTCTGCCACTGGTCGAACGGGATGAGGTTCTGGGCGTAGACGTCGTACAGGTTCGACTCTTTGGCCGGGATCAGGTCACGGGCCGACTCGGGCAGCGGGTTGGCCCGGCCGTTGGAGCTGGCCGCGCTGGTCGCCCCGTGCGAGGTGCCGGCCAGGAACATCCGCGTGTCCGGGCTCCACAGGCGGGAAAGGACCGCGTCGCGGATGCCGTTGGCACTGGCCGCCATCTGGTCCACCTTGGACTGGTCGGCGCCGGAGATCTGGTACAGCTGCCGAGCCGCGTCGAACGCGCCCCACACGTACGCCGACTCGGGGCGTTCGATCGTCTCCGCGCCGGGCGCTCCGGCGTTGGCCTTCGGGAAGCCAAAAGTGATCGCGTCGGCGTCGTTGCCCGGCATGAAGTTCGTGTCGTACGCGATGAGCTTGTCGCCGTTGCCGTCGTAGTGCTCGAGCTGGCCGACGCCGTCGCCCTCGAAGTAGTGTGCGAACTTGCGGGCGATGTCGGCCCCGCCTCCGTGCACGTTGTACGCCTCGAGCCCGGCCGTGCCGATGTACTGCGAGTAGTGGTTGTTCCAGCTCGTGTGGCCGGGACTGTCCAAGAAGGCCGATGAACCGGACAGCTCGCCGATGTTCAGGATCTGTCCGTACGGCAGGTATGGCGTGCGCAGCCACTTGGTGTCCTGCAGGTGCATCGGCTGGGTCAGGGCGACGGCGTTCTGATAGAGGTTCACTCCCTCGATCGTCGTCGGGTACTGGTAGACGTGGCCGGTCGCGTTGGCGTCGAGGCTGTTGTAGCGCTCGCCCCACCAGCGGTAGACGATGGCCTTCTCCAGCGCTGGGTCGGGGACGTCGATGTACGGCACGTCCTGTGCCCACCGGCGGTTGAACGCGGTGATGCCGGTGCGTACCGCCACCGCCGGCGACAGCCCGGCGTAGTCGCGGTAGCTCGGCACGGTCGCCGGCAGCGTGGCCGAGGAGACCGCGCCGACAACCGACAGCGACACCGAGCCGCCGGCCGGCACGGTGACCTCGCGGTCGAGGTTGGTTCCGGTACGCGTGAAGCCGGTGCCGGTCAGGTGCGTCCTGATCGTGTTCCACGGTGTGTCGACGAGCCCGTTGTTGGAGCCGCTGGTGATGACGCGGGTGCCGGTGAGCTCGGCCGGGCCCTCGCCGGGCTGGGTGGCCAGCGGCGAGGCGGCACGCACGGTGAAGGTAGCCGCCGAGCCGCCCGGGTTGTTGAAGGTGAGGGCGGTGACCGCGACGTTGTCGTAGGTGATGAACTTCGTCAGGTCGGCGGTAACGCCGGTGCCGCCGATCGTGTACCGGCTCTTGGCGTGGCTGGGTGCGTTGAACCGGTCGGCGTTGACCTCGGTGACCGTCTGCCCAGGAACGGTCACGGTGTACAGGTTGCCGAGGTTGTTGGGGCCGCCCACGTACGCGCTGCCGGCGAAGCCCATGACGGTGAAGTTGTTGTTGCTAGCGCCGCGCATGTAGAGCGAGCGGCCGCGGGTCATCAGCACCGGGGAGCCGAGCGTGCCGGACACGCCCAGGATGCGGTCGAGGTAGTAGTCGGTGCCGCCGGCGGCCAGGTCCTTGTCGAAAATGGACTGGTGCATGTTGCCGGCGGTGAAGGGCACGCCGGGGTTGAGCTGGCCCGCGACGTTGCCGGTGTTGCTATAGGTCGGGTCTCCGATGTCCATGACGTGGCTCTGTCCGTCGGTGTAGACACCGACGTCACCCTCGTTGCCGGGCAGTATGGGACTGTCGGCGTGGGCCGGGGACGGCACGATTACCGCTCCTCCCACCATGAGCGCGGTCAGGGCCGCCCAAAGGGGCACCCGCCTCACGCGTCTACGGGACATGTCGCTTCCTCCTTGCTATATGGGAGTGCGTCTATGGAGTGTGAGCGCTAACATGAGGGACGGCCCGTCAGGGCTTCGCGGGAAGCCAGACGCGCATCGTCGAGGGTCCACGGTTGGCCCACGCGTGGTACTCCACGAGCGGCACCTCGTCGAACTCCTCGCCCGCCACGGGTGTGGACCCGTTCGGGCCGGTCCAATATGGCCAGTCGTGCTCATCGGTGCGCACGCGTTCGCAGCGCACCGTGACCTGGCCGTCGACCAGGCGCGGTGCTTGGCTGGTGTCGACACGCAACTCGTCGACCGTCTCGATGCCCGGCACGTCCACGGACTCCAGCGCGTACACCAGCGGGCCGCGCTCGACCGCGACACAGCCGCGGACCGCGTCGATGCGGGTGTGCGGGTGCGTGAACCGGGGGGCCATCGGCAGGCGCAGCACCACCTCGTCGCCGCGGCGCCAGGTGCGGCGCTCGGTGACGGCTCCCGGGCCGACCGGGCGGGTCTGTCCCGCGACGGTCAGCGTCGCGCCCTCGGTCGCCCATCCAGGCACTCGCAAGGAAAGCGACCAGGGCTGCGCGTCGTCAGTATCGATACGGACCCGGATCTCGCCGTCGTAGGGGTAACCGGTCACCACGCTCACGCGCAGCTCCCGCCCGTCGGCGCGGCGGTGCGTGACGGTGCCCGGCATGTACTGGTGCAGTTGCAGGCCCTCGTCGTCGGACGTGGCGACGTACGCGGTGAGGCTCGCCAGGGTGCGTGCGACGTTGGTCGGGCAGCAGGACACCTCGAACCACGGCGCGCGCAACGAGGCCGCCGCGCGCAGGCTCGGCCGGTCGGCGTCGGGCAGAGTGCCGAGCTCGCGGCGGTGCAGGGTGTTGGTGTAGAAGAAGCTTCGCCCGTCCGCCGATGGCGAGGTCGATACGACGTTGAACAGCGTCCGCTCGATGAGGTCGGCGTACCGGGGGTCGCCATCGGCGAGCAGCAGCCGCCACGCGAGCATCACCGAGCCGATACCGGCGCAGGTCTCGGAGTAGGCGCGGTCGGGCGGCAGTACCCAGTCTTCGCCGAATGCCTCGTCCTGGTGCCGCGAACCCTGCCCGCCGGTGACGTACGTGCGCCGCGCGACCGTGTTCTGCCACTGTGTACGCACGGCGTCGAGCAGACTGGCGTCCTTCAGCTCGACCGCGACGTCGGCGGCGCCGGCGGCGAGGTAGTTCGCCCGCACCGCGTGTCCACGCAGGACCGTCGCGTGCCGGACCGGACGCTCGTCCTGAAAGTACTCCCGGCCGAACTCCACGTCGCTGAGCCGGCCGTGGCCCCTCCGGTCGACGAAGAGGGCGGCCTGCGCCAGGTACCGGTCGTCTTCGGTGACGCGGGCGAACTCCACCAGCGCGGTCTCGATACCCGCGTGCCCGCAGAGACCGTCGATGCCGTCCGGTCCGAACGTCTCGCACACGTTGTCGGCGGCCCGGCGGGCGACCTCGACCAGCCCGTCGTCGGCGCCCGGACGCGTGCGGGCACGGGCCACCGCCGCCTGCAGGAGGTGACCGACGCAGTAGAGCTCGTGGCCCCATTCCAGATCGGACCAGCGCGGCGCCTGCCCCGGGCGCCCGAACTTGGTGTTGAGGTAACCGTCTGGCTCCTGAGCCGCGGCCACCCGCCCCACAATGGAACGAAACCTCGATTCGAGCCCCTCGTCGCTGGTGCGGCCGATCTCCCACGCCATCGCTTCGAGGAGCTTGTAAATCTCGGAGTCGGAGAACTCGCGGCCGCGGCGAGCACGGGCGATGTCGCTGTCGCCGCTGGCGGCGAGGTCGAAGTTGCGTATCCAGCCTTCCCGTTCCAGCCAGTGCTCGATGTGCGCGAGGCTCGCCACGGCGTTGACCGACTGCCGCTCGGCCCAGAAGCCGCCCGTGATCCGGACGTCGCCCAACCCGAGCGGCCGGAGCCGGCCGCGGATCGGCAGGACGGGCGCGGACATGGAGGCGGTGCGGCTCATGGTCATCCCTTCAGCGCGCCCGACATGAAGCCGCGCACGTAGTGTCGTTGAAGCAACAGGAACAGCACGATGCATGGAAGGGCGAGAATGACCACACCCGCTTCGGTCGCCCCGTAGTCGACGACACCCTGTACCTGGCCGCGCAGGTTGGAGACAGCGAGCGGAAGTGTCATGCGCTCGGAGTCGTTGATGAGGATCAGCGGCGCGAAGAAGTCGTTCCACGCCGCGAGAAACGAAAACAGTCCAACGGTGATGAGGCCCGGCTTGACGGCGGGCAGCAGCACCCGCCACAGCGCGCCGAACGACGAGCATCCATCCACCGTCGCCGCCTCGTCGAGCTCACGCGGCACCGCCTCGAACGAAATGCGCATCAGGAAGGTGGAGAAGGGCAGTTGGAACATCGTGAGCACCAGGGCGACACCGACCAGCGAGTTCTGCAGCCCCACCTCGTTGAGCAGGACATACAGCGGGATCAGGAGCGTCGCGTACGGGACCATCAGGATGGCCAGCGTGAGCAGGAACAGGACGTTCTTGCCGGGGAAGCGGAACCGCGCGAACGCGTAACCACCGAAGAACGAAATCACCAG
Source organism: Micromonospora sp. CPCC 205371 (assembly GCF_026130045.1). Lineage (GTDB taxonomy): Bacteria > Actinomycetota > Actinomycetes > Mycobacteriales > Micromonosporaceae > Phytohabitans. The sequence continues at coordinate 29,983 of NZ_JAIBNX010000039.1, read as the reverse complement.
CGTCAGCGCGACCGTCAGCAGGGAGACGAACGCGGAGTTGAACAGATAGCGCCAGATGCCGGCCTGGTAACGCGCGAGCGTCTCGTAGTTGCCAAATCCCCAGCCGTCGACCTGGTTGGTGCCGGCCTGCGGGGAGACCGAGGCGACGGCCGTCCAGGCGAGCGGCGCCAGGAAAATCAACGCTAGCGCGCCGGTGAACACCCAGTACGGCGTCCGCAGCGCGATCCCGGCGATGCTGACGCGACGCGCTCTGGTCCGGCGGACCGGGGCTCGGCCCGGTGTCCGACCGCCCCCGGCGGCCGTCGAGGTGGTACGGGAAACGACGGTCATCGGGTCAGCTCTCCTCGGACCGGAAGGCGCGCAACTGCAACGCGTTGATGACGACCAGCGCGACGAGCACGATGACCGAGATGGCCGCGGCGACCCCGAGGTCGTTCTGTCCCTGGAACGCCACGCTGTAGATCAGCTGGACGACGGTGATGGTGCTGTTGTCCGGACCGCCCTTGGTGAGGATGTAGAACTGTTCGAAGGCGAGCAGGGAGCCGGTCACGCAAAGCACGGTGGTGAGCGCCAGCGTGGGGCGCAGCAGCGGCATCGTGACCCGCCAGAATGTCTGCCAGCGGGTGGCACCGTCGGATCGGGCGGCTTCGAAGACGTCCGCCGGGATGCCCTGCAGTCCGACCAGCATCAGCACCATGTAGAAGCCGGCGTACCGCCACACGATCAGGAACGTCGTCGAGAACAGCGCCGCGTTGGGTGAGCCGAGGAAGGTGAAGCCCCAGCTGTCCATCAGGGGCTTCAGCGGGCTCGCGTAGGGCGAGTAGAACACGTAGAACAGCAGTGACGCCGAAGCCAGGCCGAGCGCGCTGGGGATCAGGAACGACGCCCGGAGCAGGTTGTTCCACCGGCTCGACTCCTGCACCAGCAGGGCCAGACCCAGCCCCAGGACCAGCAAGAGTACGGTCGCTAGCACCGTGTACTTGATGGTGAAGACGACGGAATCGGTGAAGAAGCGGTGGTCGACCGCCTTCTCGAAGTTGGCGGGGGCGTTGATTCCCTGGTCGCCGGTGAGCAGCGGCCACCTCGACACCGACATCTTGATTACGAGCAACAGCGGGATGGCGAACAGCGCCACCACGAAAACCGCCGTTGGTGTCGCGTAGAGCCAACCGAGCAGGGCCTGACGGCCGCGTCTCATGGAACCGAAACCTCTCGTTCGGGCGGAGCGGGCGCGCACCATCCACAAAGGACTGCTGGTCGGTACGCGCCCGCGGCGGGACAGTTACTGCCCGAGTACTGCCGTGATCTCTTCGTTGTCCTTCTGCAGATCGCCAGTCTTTCCTTCCAACACCTGGTTGCGCACGAGCGTCAGCCACGGGCTGTTCGGCGCGTTGAAGGCCTGCTGGAAGTTCATCGCGACGGGCGTGTCACCCTTGCCGGCCACTTCGTTGATGGTGACCAGCCGCGGGTCGGCGGCGGCGTACTTGTTGCCCGCCAGGTCGGAACGGGACACCACGTCCTTGTTCTTTGCCAGCACCTCCACCTGGGCCTCCTCGGACATCATCCAGCTCAGGAAGTTCCAGGCCTGTGCCGCCTTCTTCGAGTCCTTCGAGACACCGATGCCGTCACCGCCGACGAACGTCGAGGCGCCACCGCCGGGGCCGGGGATGCCGGCGACACCAGCGTCGAACGGCGTCGAGGACAGCAGCGTGGCCGGGTAGAACATCAGGCCCACCTTGCCCTCGGTGAACGCGGCGGTCCACGTCGGGCCCGTCTCGCCCGACGAGGAGGGCAGCACGGCGCCGGACTTCCACAGGTCCTGCCAGGTGCTGTAGACCTTCTGCGCCGTGTCGCCGGCGAGTTCGGACGACTTGCCGTCGGCGCTCAGCACCTCACCACCGCCGGCCCAGATCGACGGGAACCAGGTGAAGACCAGGCAGCCGCCGCAGTTCAGGCCGGCCGCCGTGCCGTAGACGCCGTCCTTCTTCAGAGCCTGGACCTTCTTGGCGGCCGCGGCGTACTCCTCCAGCGTTGCCGGTGCCTTCTCCGGGTCGAGCCCCGCTTCCTTGAACAGCTGCTTGTTCCAGAACAGCATCGACAGGTCGAGCACGAACGGCAGCACGTGCGCCTTACCGTCGACGGTGCCGGCCGACAGGTGCCCCTTGTTGATGGAATCCTTGAAGCCGAGGCCGTCGATGTTCTTGCTGAGGTCCTGGAACAGCCCCTGGTTCACCCAGTTCGGCACGTACACGATGTCGGCGGCGAACAGGTCCGGCAGGCCGCTGGAGCCGGCCGCCGCACCGACCTTCGCCACGTAGTCGTCGTTGGGGACGACGGTCAGCTTGACCTGGTTCTTGTGGCTGGCGTTGTAGGCGTCGACCAGGAGCTTCGCCTGCTTCTCCAGCGGGGCGCGGGTCCACAGTGTGAGCTCGCTGCCATCGTCGACGCCATTGGGTCCGGCCTCGGCCGCGTCGGTGCCGGCCGAATCGTCGCCGCCGCACGCCGCTACGCCGAACGTCAACGTCGCTACCAGTACCCCTGCCAACGAGCGCAGGGCGGTGCGCCTACCCAAGATTCCTCTCATCGATTGTCCTCCCAGGTTCAAGGGTCATCAGTTCAAATCCAGGCCGATCCACCACGCGAGCGGCATCCAACGGCGGCTACGGGACACGCGGCCCGCGGCCTCCCGCCGCTCCGAAAACCTTTTCGGGAATTCTGGCCGTCTGTTACGGCTGTGTCAACAGTTCGTTCCAACGCCTGGCCGCAGGGGTCACAGACCGCCGCCAACAGCGCGTTTCACCGCTCCGTAGTGCGTCGAAAATGTTTTCGGGGGGAACGAATAGACAGGTGACTAAATGCCACGCCTCACTGGGCGGGTGCGGTCGAGTCGCGCATCACGAGGCGGCCGGGGTACTGGTCGGACCTAGGCAGGTCGCCGCCGTCGATGGCCGCGAAGAGCCGGCGGCCAGCCGCGGCGCCGAGCTGCTCAAGATTCATGTCAATGCTGGTCAGACGCGGCCGGGAGTGCGCGGCGACGGCCTCCCAGTTGTCGAATCCGGTCACCGAGATGCTGCCGGGCACGTCGCGCCCGAGGTCGCGCAAGGTCTCCAGGACACCGCGGGCGATCTGGTCGCTGCCGCAGAAAATCGCGTCGACCTCGGGGTGCCGCTCGACCACGATGTGCGCCGCGGCCCGTCCCCAGGTCTCGTCCCACGACCCGTAGTACGGCTTACCGTCCAGCATGGTCAGGCCCGCGTCCGCCAGCGCGGCTCGGGCACCGTCGGCGCGGTCCCGGGCCGCCTGGTAACCGGCATCGCCGGTGATGTGCGCGATGTGGCGCCGGCCGCACGCCAGCAGGTGCTCGATGGCGAGCCGCCCGCCGCCCACGTTGTCGACCGTGATCGAGATGTCGTCCGGGTTCGCGGAGGGTGCGTAGACGTACACGACCGGGACGGGGATGGGGCCCGCCAGCGGCGGCCGGGGGTCGGTGCGGGAACCCACGACGATCAGGCCGTCGACGCGCCGGGACAGTAGGGCACGGACGTGGTACCGCTCCCGGATCGCATCGCCACGCGCGTCGCACAGGAAGACCGAGACCTGCCCTGCCCCGAAGGCGTCCTCGGCCCCCATCAGGATGGGGATCGAGAAGCGGCCCTCCAGGTCGCTGGTCAGCAGGCCGACGGTGCCGGTGCGGCCGCCGAGCAGCCCGCGAGCGAGGGCATTGGGCGCGAAGGACAGCATCTCCGCGGCTTCCAGTACCCGTTGCCGCGTCGCCGCTCGGACGTCGCCTCGTCCGTTTATGGCCTTGGACGCGGTCGCCACCGAAACCCCCGCGAGCTTCGCGACGTCGGTCAGGGTCGCCGCCCGGTTGACCGGGATCTCCGGCTCAGTGCTCATGTGACGCTCCCTCGGCGACCGGCATGTCCTGACGAACCACTCCTCACGGCGCTGCAAACGAAAACCTTTTCGAAAAGGTTTCAGCACGGCGTGCGACCATGCTGGGGCCGTCCAGTCTCCAGCTTGCAGCGAAGACTACACCGGTGGTCCAAGGCCACTCCCCGCCCAAGATCGGTCGCGGGTGACGCCTCGGAACGTCGTCGAAACGTCGTCGAAAGATGGGCCGGCCGGCGGATCGACGGCCGGGATGGCGCCGGCCGGGGCGCCGGGCTGCAATACAACATAGACCAACATGGATGTACTGGGTTAGGATCTCATCGCCGTTAGGACCGTCCTCTGAGGAGATCCGATGAACCCTGCCCGCCTGAACGACCTCGTCACCACCCTCTTCCGGATCGTACTCGGCCTTCTGTTCGCTATCCATGGCGCGTCGTCGCTGTTCGGTGTATTCGGCGGCAATCGCGGCACCGGAGAAGCGATAGCGGTCGGCACGTGGCCCGGCTGGTGGGCGGCGCTGATCCAGTTCGTCGGCGGCGCGCTGGTCATGGCCGGCCTGGGCACCCGCATCGCCGCGATCATCTGCTCCGGCTCCATGGCATATGCGTACTTCGTCGTGCACCAGCCGGATGCCCTGCTCCCGCTCAACAACGGCGGCGAACTGTCCGCGCTGTTCTGCTGGTCGTTCCTGATGATCGCGGTGCTCGGCCCCGGAAAATGGTCTGTGGACTCGATTCTGGCTCAGCGACGCGAGGCCGCGGTCACGGTCTGACCCGGCTAGCGGCCGGACGTGCGCAGTGGTCGTGCGCGTGAAAGTTTCGCCAGCGCCCGCGAGTGGTCTGTGTTTTTCCTGAGGCGCGTGGGATCATCCCCCTCACCCCCACGCGCCAACTCTGCGCTGACCACGGCATACCGCCGGGCGCAGGAAGGCGCGTAACGCCTTCCCTGGAGGGATCGGATGCATCGAAGGAAGTGGCTGCGGGCCGGCTTCGCGGCCGCTCTTGCCGTGCCGCTGGCGATGGTGACCGGGGCCAGTCCCGGTTCGGCCGCGCCTACTGGCGATCTCAGCGTGGAGCAGGTTCTCCGACCGGCCGACCGGGTATCCACCGCCAAGGCGCCCACCAGCCGGCTGGCGCAGACGGACCCGACCCTGCTCAACCGCACCGAGTCCACCCGGATCCCGGTCCTCGTCAAGCTGGACTACGACCCGGTTGCCACATATAGCGGAGGCGTCGCGGGTCTGGCCGCGACGAGCCCCGGCGAGACCGGGCGCAAGCTCGGTCGCGGCGCGGCCGTGCAGGCGTACGAGAAGCACGTCGTGCAGCGCGAGCAGGAGGTCGTCGCGGACCTCGTCAAGGCCGTGCCCGGTGCCGCCGTGGGGCAGCGGCTGCGCACCGTGTACGGCGGAGTGTCCGCCGTCGTGCCGGCCAACAAGGTCGGCGACCTGCTGAAGGTCGACGGTGTGGTGGCGGTGCAGAAGGACGAGCTGCGCCAGCCCCTGACCGACGCCAGTGCCGCCTTCATCGGGGCCACCAGCACGTACGGCGCGCTGGGCGGCAAGAAGAACGCCGGCGCCGGCATCATCATCGGTGTCATCGACACCGGCGCCTGGCCCGAGCACCCCTCCTTCGCCGACCAGGGCAACCTGAACAGCGCGCCGGCGAAGGCCGACGGCACGCCGCGCGAGTGCGACTTCGGCGACAACCCGCTGACCCCGCAGACCGACGTGTTCGCCTGCAACAACAAGCTCATCGGCGGCGCGGCGTTCCTCGACACGTACCTGGCCAACAACGAGGGCGAGGACTACGAGTCCGCGCGCGACAGCGGCGGCCACGGTACCCACACCGCGTCCACCGCGGCCGGCAACGTGCTCGAGTCGGCACCGGTCTTCGGCGTCGACCGCGGCCCGCTACAGGGCATCGCGCCGGGCGCCTGGCTCTCGGTCTACAAGGCCCTGGGCGAGTCGGGCGGGTACTCCTCCGACCTGGCCGCCGCCATCGGGCAGGCCGTGCTCGATGGGGTCGACGTGATCAACTACTCGATCTCGGGTGGCAGCAACCCGTTCACCGACCCGGCCGAGCTGGCGTTCCTCGACGCGTACGCGGCGGGCGTGTTCGTCTCCGCGTCGGCGGGCAACTCGGGACCGGGCGTGGCGACCACTGACCACGTGTCCCCGTGGGTCACGACCGTCGCGGCGTCGACACAGACCCGCGAGTTCAACTCCACGCTGACCCTCAGCTCGGGTGCCGACACGCTGACCCTGAAGGGCGCCTCCATCACCGGCGGCGTCACCGCGCAGACTCCGGTCGTGCTGGCCGAGTCCCTCTCCGGGTACGCCGCGCTGTGCACCGATCCGGCCCCGGCTGGCGCCTTCGCCGGCAAGATCGTCGCGTGTCAACGCGGCGTGAACTCCCGCGTCGTCAAGGGCTACAACGTCCTGCAGGGCGGTGCGGTCGGCATGGTGCTCTACAACCCGACGCTGGCCGACATCGAGACCGACAACCACTGGCTGCCGACGGTGCACCTGGCGGACGGCACCGAGTTCAAGTCGTTCATGACCACGCACACCGGCGTGACGGGATCGTTCACCGCCGGCCAGAAGGACAACGGGCAGGCCGACGTCATGGCCGCGTTCTCCTCGCGCGGCCCCGGCGGCTTTGGCATCAAGCCGGACATCACGGCGCCCGGCGTACAGATCCTGGCCGGTAACTCGCCGACGCCCGACGCGGTCGAGAACGGCCCGCCCGGCGAGTACTTCCAGGCGATCGCGGGCACGTCGATGTCGGCGCCGCACATCGCCGGGTCGGCTGTCCTGCTCAAGGCCCTGAACCCGGGTTGGAGCCCGGGTCAGATCAAGTCGGCGATGATGACCACGGCCTTCCAGGATGTGGTCAAGGAAGACCTGACCACGCCGGCCGACCCGTTCGACTACGGCAGCGGCCGGGTCGACCTGAAGAAGGCCCAAAAGCCGGGCCTGACCTTCGACGAGTCGGCCGCGCGGATGCTGGCCCTCGGCAACGACCCGATCAACGCGGTGCACCTGAACCTGCCGTCGGTGAACGCGCCGACCATGCCCGGCCGGCTCACCACGGTCCGCACCGCGAAGAATGTGACCGGCGGCAACCAGACGTACCGCGTACACGTCAAGTCTCCGGCCGGCAGCAAGATCACTGTCACGCCGAGCGTGTTCACGCTGGGCGCCGGCAAGTCGAAGGACCTGACGATCACCATCTCCTCGACCAAGGCCAGCGGCCAGCAGTTCGGTCAGGTGGTCCTCGACCCGGTCCAGGCCAACCTGCCGACCCTGCACCTGCCGGTGGCCTTCGTGCCGCAGCAGGGCGACGTCAAGCTGACCAGCGACTGCGCCCCGGCACAGATCACCCTCCTGGGCACGGCCGAATGCACCATCACGGCGACCAACGAGACATTCGGTGACGCCGTGGCCGACCTGGAGACCACCGTCGACCAGAACCTCAAGGTCTCCGGGGTCGAGGGCGCGACCGCGGCCGGCGCGCGCCGCGTCGTCAAGAACGACGTGCCACTCGCCGGCGCCAAGCCGGGCGTGCCATCGCTGGCACCCGGCACGGTCGCCGGGTACCTCCCGCTGGCCGACTTCGGCGTCACGCCGACGCCGGTCGGCGACGAGGACATCCTCAACTTCAACGTGCCGCCGTTCGTCTACGGTGGACAGACGTACACGAGGATCGGCATCGACTCCAACGGGTACGCGGTCGTGGGCGGCGGCACCTCGGAGGACAACAACTGCTGCGAGCTGACCCAGATCCCGGACCCGGCCAGGCCCAACAACATCCTGGCACCATTCTGGACCGACCTGAGCGGCGAAAGCGACCAAGGCATCCTCGCCACCGTCCTTAGCGACGGCGTCAACCGATGGCTGGTCGTGGAGTGGCAGGTCGACGTCTGGGGCACCGACTCCAATCGGCACTTCCAGATCTGGATCGGCCTGGGCGGCGAGGAAGACATCGTCTTCGCCTACGACCCGGACGCACTGCCCGCCGCACCCGGCACGCAGGAACTGATCGTCGGCGCCGAAAACATCAACGGCAGCGGCGGTGAGCAGCTTCCGGCCGGCACCCTGCCCACGGAGGATCTGCGCGTCACCAGCAGCCCGCCCACCGCGGGCGCCTCGGTGTCGTACGTCGTCCAGGTCACCGGCGTCGGACTCGGCAAGGGCGTCATCACCACCGAAATGACCGCCACCACGGTCCCCGGTGTCACGGTGGTCGCGTCTGAGCTGCCGATCAGGCTCCGCCCCGGCGGCATCGTCCAGTAACCATCAACAACCGCGGTGTGCGCCGTGACCGATCCCGGTCACGGCGCACACGTGTTCCAGCGCCATTCGTCGTGCCACTCGATGAGCGGCATGTCGCCGTCGAAGCGGATGGGAAGCCACACATAGTCGGCGACCGAGGTGTCGACCGGCGGAGGAGTGAAGCCACGTTCGCCCCCGCTCGCGTACAGCCGGTGGAAGGCCTCGGTCTGGTTCGACTCCGCCTCGGTCAGGTGCGGCAGCCACCGGTCGGCGAGCGCGATATACAGGTCCGGCTCGGTCGGATGCCGGAAGACCGAGCTCACCTGCGAGCGGAACGAGGTGCCGCTCGGGTCGGTCGGGTGCGGGTCTCCAAGCACCGTGTACGGCCCGTGGTACGTCTCGGCCACCGCCACCTCGGACGCGTTGGGGTAATACCACGTCGTGCCCGAGGTGATCAGGTAGTGCTTGCCACGGCGCCGGAAGTACGCGGGCGCCTCCCGCACGAGCGGCGGATGCGGCTGCGGGAAGTGCGTGGAGTAGTAGCCGGTGACGTCGGTGAGGTCGGCGGTGAGGTCGGCGCAGATGAGTTCACTGCGGACACGCTCGAAGAAGTAGTAGCCCTTGCCGTCGAAGGGGTCCACGACGAGGTCGAAGTCTCCGGCGTACATGCCAAGCGGCGCGAGGCCGGTGCGGACGATCTCGTACGGCCCCAGAAGCGAGTCGGCGGTGAGGATCGTGCTCACGTGCACCTCGCCGCCGGCCCAGATCTTCAGCCAGCAGACCCACTTCCCGGTGCGTGCACTGTGGACGATGTGCGGCCGGTCCATGCCCTGCGCCGGGTGCAGCGGGGAGTCGGGGTCCTCCGGCACCGGCGGGATGATCAGGCCACGGTCGTCCCAGTTGTAGAGGTCGGTGGAGGAGTAGCAGCGCACGCCCCAGTGCCAGATGCCGGTGCCCGGCTTGGAGCGCTCCTTGTTCTCGCCGTACCAGTAGTAGGCGCCGTCGACGAAGAGCAGCGAGCCGCCGTGGGCCTGGATACGCTCGCCGTTGGTGTCGAGCCAGACCTGCCCGGGTCGGAACGAGTCGTACATCGATCGATTCTCACCCACCCGGGTCGAGGACGACTAAAGATCCGCCCCTATGGTGGACCGATGGCGTCAGTGAGGCAGGTCCAGGTCACGTTCGACTGCGCGAACCCTGAGCGCGTCGCTCGGTTCTGGTGCGAGGTGTTGGGTTACGTCGTACCGCCGCCGCCGGAAGGATTCGCTACGTGGGACGATTTCGATCGCACGCTGCCGCCCGAGCGGCGGGGCGCGGCGTTCGCATGCGTCGATCCCACAGGCGTGGGGCCGCGACTGTACTTCCAGCGCGTTCCCGAAGGCAAGGTCGTCAAGAACCGGGTGCATCTCGACGTGCGGGTCGGCACCGGCCTCGTGGGCGACGAGCGCCTGGCCGCGCTTGAGGCCGAATGCGCACGACTGGTCGCGCTCGGCGCGGTACGCGAACGACTACTGCCCGCCGATGACGAGAACGAGTCGTGCATCGTGATGCAGGACATCGAGGGGAACGAGTTCTGTCTCGACTGACCGGCACGGCGGGGCCTGGTCGCTATGGCCGCCCCTGTACCTCCCGGATGGCCGCCGCCAGCAGCGTGATCCCCTCGGCGATGGCGGCCTCGCCGAGGATGGCGTAGCCGAAGATCAGTCCACCCGGCCCGGTGCCGGCGATCCGGTACGGGCCGACGGCGTGGATGCCGAGCCCGTGCCGGGCGGCTGCTGCCACCACCGCCGTCTCGTCGAGGTCGGGCGGGAGCCAGGCAACCACGTGCTGCCCGGCCGCGACCCCGGCCGGTTTCAGCTCGGGCAGGTGGGTGCGCAGGGCGTCCAGCAGCGCGTTGCGGCGGCGGCGGTAGACCGGACGCATCCGGCGCAGGTGGCGGTCGAACTCGCCGCGGGCGAGGAAGTCGGCGAATGTCAGCTGGTCGATGACCGGTGAGCCACGGTCGGCGAGCACCTTCGCCGCCGCGACGTCGGCGACCAGGCGGGAGGGGACTATCAGCCAGCCGAGCCGCAATCCAGGCGCGAGTGTCTTGCTGGCGGTGCCGCAGTAGACGACGTGATCGGGCGCGAGGCCCTGCATGGCGCCGACCGGCGACCGGTCGTACCGGTACTCCGCGTCGTAGTCGTCCTCGATCACGATCGCCCCGCGGCGCTTCGCCCAGCGGATCACCTCAGCCCTCGCCGCGGCCGACAGCACCGCGCCGGTGGGCCACTGATGCGACGGCGTGAGCACGACCGCGTCGGCGTCGGCCCGGTCGAGGGCGTCGACCTCGACGCCGTCCGGCCCCACCGGGATGCCGACCACCTCCAGACCGGCGGCGCCTGCCAGGACGCGGGCGTCGTCATTGGACGACGGGTCTTCCAGGGCGATCCGCCTGGCGCCGCGCCGGACGAGCACCTGGATCAGCAGCGAGATGCCCTGCCCATAGCCGTTGCAGATCACCACGTTGTCGGGGACGGCCGACGTGCCGCGCACCCGGTTGAGGTAGTCGCACAGGGCCCGGTGCAGTTCCGGCACGCCGCGCCCGTCTAGGTACCCGAAGCGGTCGTTGGGAGTGGTGGTGAGCACGGTGCGGACCGAGCGCAGCCAGGCGGCCCGTGGGAACTGCGACACGTCGGTGCGCCCGTACCCGAAATCGACTCTGCGCGCGGCCGGCTGCGCCCGCGCGGCGGGGCCGGCGGAGGCCGGCGCCGTCGACGCGGCGACCTGGGTGTAGCCGCCCGATCGGCTGGCCAGGTAGCCCTCGGCCACAAGCTGCTGGTACGCCTCCACGACCACGCCGCGGGAGACACCGAGCCCAGCCGCGAGGGTGCGGGTGGGTGGCAGCGACGCGCCCACGCGCAGGCGGCCGGCCCGGATGCTGCCACGGATGGACGCCTCGATCTGCCGGTGCAGCGGAACCCCGGCGTCGCGGTCCAGCTCGATGAGCAGATCCTCGGCCGGTCCCGAATTGGTCCTGAATTGGCCCACGAAATCGGACCTTATCGCATGTACCGATTCCTGCCAGGCTCAGTGGCATGACAACGACAGCGACTCGCTTCGACGGCCAGCTCCTCGCTCCCGGCGACGCCGGCTATGACGCCGCCCGTACGGTATGGAACGCGATGGTCGACCGGCGTCCGCGCATGATCGTCCGCGCGGCGGGCGTCGCCGACGTGGTTGCGGCGGTCCGGCTGGCCCGCGAACTGGACCTTGCGATCGGCGTACGCTGCGGCGGCCACAACGTCGCTGGCTTCGCGGTGCCCGACGGTGGTCTCATGATCGACCTGACGCCCATGGGCGGCGTGCGGATCGACCCGACCCGTCGCCGGGCCCGGGTGCAGGGCGGCGCGCTGCTCGGGGCGCTGGACCGGGCATCCCAGCCGTACGGCCTGGCCACCACCGCCGGCAACGTCTCGCACACTGGCGTCGGCGGGCTCACGCTCGGCGGCGGTATGGGCTGGCTCGCCCGCCAGCACGGCCTCGCCTGCGACAACGTCGTCTCCTACACGATGGTCACCGCCGACGGTGACGTGGTGACCGCCAGCCGCACCGAGAACCCCGACCTGTTCTGGGGCCTGCGCGGCGGTGGTGGCAATTTCGGCATCGTCACCGAGTTCGAGTTCCAGGTACATCACACCGGTACGCGGACGCTGGTCGCCGAGTTCGACTTCCGCGCCGAGGACGCCGTGCCGGTCATCGAGGGCTGGCGCGACCTGAACGCCGTCGCGCCCCGGCAGGCGACGTTCACCGCCGATGTGGCCAGCGGTCCCGCCGGCCCGATCGCCACGGTGGGATTCGTGTGGGTCGGCGACCCGACCGAGGGCCGCCGGCTGCTCCCCGCGATGCGGGCGCTCGGACGTCCGGTGGCGTCGCGCGTCACCACGCCGTCGTACCTCGAACTTCAGCAACGCGACGACTCCACCGGCGGCCACGCCTACCGCCGCTACTCCAAGGCCCACTACCTGCGGCGGTTTCCCACCGCGGCGATCGAGGCGTTCCTGCTGCGCGGCGGCACCGACCTGAGCGGAAGCCGATACCTGCCCGGCGTCGGCCTGCAGGCGCACGGCGGGGCGATCGCCGATGTACCGGACGCCGACGCGGCGTTCAGCCACCGCGACACGATGTTCGAGTACGGTGCCGGCTCCCGCTGGACCGACCCGGCCGAGGACGACGCCAGGATGGGTGCCGCCCGTGCCGCCGGTGCGTCGCTCGAGCCGTACGCGAGCGGCGTGTACGTCAACTCGTTGACCGCCGACGAGCTTGCCGACGGGCAAAGCGGCGTGCGCCGGGCGTACCCGGCCGCGAAGCTGGCCCGGCTGACCGCGGTGAAGACCGCATACGACCCGGCCAACGTGTTCCACCTGAACCAGAACATCCGCCCGGCACACTGACCGCCCACCGCTCACGTGACTGTCTCTGAGTAGACCTCTACCTCGTAGAGCAGCCGGACGGGATCACCGTTCATTACGCCGACGAAGACGGGCTCACCGGCGGGGGTGCGACCGCGGCGCCAGATCTCGTCTCTTGCGGCATCGCGGGACTCGCGATGGGTCTTGCCCGCTCGATGCAACGCCACGACCCGGCGGGCAGTGATCGGATCGGTATCGAGCTGCACACGTATGAAAAGAGCCATGAGCAGACGCCTGCCTCCTTCGCAGCTGAACACCGTACAGCTAACTTACCAACGTTAAGTCACCTGCACACTGTACTAAGCTCGGGGCGTGAAGGAAACGCCGGCACACCACCACCGCGGTCACGCCGGCTCGGTATGGGTGCGCGAGGAGTCCACCCGGGCGCGCCGCACACCACTGAGCCGCGAACGCATCGTCGAGGCGGCAGTGACCTTGCTCGATCAGGACGGCGTCGATGGACTAACGATGCGCCGGCTCGCCCAGCAGTTGGACGTCACGTCGACCGCCCTGTACTGGCATGTGAAAACCAAGGAAGACGTCCTCGACCTGGCCCTAGACCGCATCTTCGGCGACGTGCCACTCCCGGATGCCACCGACGACTGGCGAAGCGACGCGCGAGGCTTGATCCGCAACTGGCACGCGGTCATGCTTGATCATCTTTGGGCCCCCAGCCTCATCGGCCGGCCGATGCTAGGACCCAACGTCCTCGCGCGCACCGAGTACTTGCAATCCGCGTTGGTCCGGGGTGGCCTCTCCGGCCTCCAGTTGGCCGTGGCCACCCGCACCCTGGCCAACTACGTGATCGGTGCCTCGCTGACCGAAGCCACCTGGCGCCGAACCGCGGACCCGCATTCGCAGGCGGTAGCCCGGCGACACATCACGGCGAACCCCACCGCCTACCCGACCCTGAACGACTCCGGCCATCTCGACGCCGCTCGGTGGGACGACGACGACCTGTTCGAGCGCGGCCTCGACGCCATCCTGGCGATCACGCCATGGCCAGAATCGCTGTAATCACCCGCTCACGCGGAAGCGTGCCAGCGCGTGGCACGGTCAGGCTGGTTGCCGGACCGACTCGAAGAAGGAGATCAGCTCCCGAGCGATGGACTCCGGTGCGAGCAGCGGGGCAAAGTGCCCGACGCCCCGCAGCTCGCGGACCTGCGGGTGGGCGACGTTCTGGGCAATGTGCCGCGCCGCGTGGGCGAACCAGGTGCTGAGCTTGGTCTGTCGCCCCCGCAGGAGCAGGACCGGCGCGGCAACCTGGCGGAGCAGTTCGGGGTCGGTCGACCGGGGCCCCGCGTAGGCCGCGTCGTGCTGGAAGAACTGGAGCATCGCCGGGACGGCAGGTGCCCATCGTGCGTAGAAGTCGGTCTGTTCGAGGGCGGCGATCTCGTCGTCGGTGCAGATCCACGAGGCAAACGCGCGGACCGCATCGACGAGCCGGCCGTCGGCAGCCGCCGTACCCACCTGCGCCACGGTGGCACCGGTACGGGCGAGGTCGTCTTCTCGCATCACCGAGATCACACCGGGCTCGTAGGCGGCCACCGCGGCTACAGAGCCGCTGTGGGCGGTCACGCCGAGCGCCCACGCGCCGCCGCCCGACCAGCCCACCAGGCAGACCGGCTCGCCGACGCTGTCGACGAACGCGGTGATGTCCTCCTCCAGGCGCGGAGGTGAGTGGTCCGGGTTGTCGCTCGATAGCCCTCGGCCGCGGGTGCTCGGCAGGTAGCAGGTGAAACGGTCGGTGAGGTACGGCAGCAGTGCCTCCCAGGCGATGTCGCCATCCCCGATGGCGCCATGGACCAGGACCAGCGGCGGCCCCTGCCCCAGTACTCGTCCGGCGATCTCGGTGCCGTCGGCGGAGACGGCTCTCTGGATCCGGTATTCAGGCATGGTGATCACTCCCGGTCGATTCCCGCGCCCGTGTTCAGCGCGTCTACCGGGACGCTAGGACGCGCGGCGGCTCCCCAGCATCGGCGCGATTGACCACCTGACGGCGGCGGGTCTACGCGGTTCTGCGTAGCCGCATCGCCATCACCGCGTTGCTGTCAACCCATGGTCGATGGCGTAGCGGGCGGCCTGGGTCCGGGAGCTGACATCGATCTTGTGGAAGATGTTCGTCAGGTGCCGGGCGACCGTTCGGTCGCTGATGTACAGCGCCTCGCCGATCTCCCGGTTAGAGCGGCCGTCGGCCACCAGGGCCAGCACCTCACACTCGCGCCGCGTCAGTCCGCCGGGCGATCCCCGCGCCGGCCGGTGCGCGCCCAGGTGCTCGTACGTCTTCTCCGCCCGCGCGACCTCGGCGACGGCGGACGCCTCGTCGCCGAGTGCCCGATAGGCCTCAGCAAGCCGGACGCAGGTGCCGGCGGCGTCGTACACCGCGCCCAGATCGTGCCAGCGCCGACAGGCGTCGCGTAACACCGCGAGGGCCTCCTCCGCGCTCCCCTCGGCCAGCAGCACCGCACCGCGCGCGGTGGCCGCCATCGCCTCCAGCCCCGACGTCGCGTACGTCTTCGCCGTCGCAGAGAGCTCGGACGCGGCCGTCGCCGCGTCATCCAGCCGTCCCGCGGCGACCGCGATCTCGACCGCCGCAGCACACAAAGGGGCCCGGCGCAACGGGTCGGTGCCGACCGCCGCCACGGCGGAGCGCACCGACGTCGCGGCACCCACAGGATCACCCTCCTGGAGCCGCAGCAGCGCCCGGCCCGGTTGCGGGTCACGACCGCGGGCGTGCGCCTCGTCGTACGCGTCGGCGGCGCCTGGATCGCCGCGCAACCGGCGCGCCTCGGCAACGACGTACCAGGCCTCTGCGGCGTAGTCGATCCGGTTGGCGTCGAGATCCGCCCCGACCCGCAGCGCCTTGCGCTCGGCCTCGTCCCATTCGCCGCGGAACAGGTGGAGTTGGGCCCGGTGCACCGCGCACAACCCCCCGAATGCCACGGCCGCGGGGAACGTGGCCAGCCACCGCTCGGTCAGCTCGATCCAGCGGGTCATCCGGCGGATGTCGGCCACCTCGTGGCAGGCCGCGATGGTGTGGCAGTAGAGGGTGCCGGACACGAACGGGGCGAGCTCGCCTCCCAAGACGGCGACCATCGCCTCGTCGAGCAGCCTCAGCCCGTCGACCACGTGACCCGACTTGATCAGGGCGCGGCCCTCGCCGTTGAGGCCCATGGCTACCAGGTCGGGCTGGTCGAGCCGGCGGCCGAGATCTCGCATCCGGCGTGCGGCGTCCACTGCCGCAGCCGGTTGCCCGGCCGCCATGCTCGCCTCCACCTCGGTCAGGTGCAGCAGGTATCCGTGTACCGGGCACTCCGGGACGCCCTCCAGCAGGCGCGCGGCGCGGCCGATCCACCCCATACCCTGCGGTTCGTCGCCTCTCGACACGTGGAAGATCCCGAGCACCAGGGCGGCCCACGCGGCCTCGACCGGTCGGGAGTCGGCCAGGAAGGCGTCGCACGCAGCGGTGGTCAGCCGCAAGTTGTCTTCGATGCGGCCGAGCCACCACGCGGCATGGGCGTAGGCGGCGAGATCGTCCGCGGTGAGTCGCTCGGTCGCGACCGCATCGAAGTGCGCCGCGGCGGTGTGCCAGTCGTGTGCCGCGTAGGCTAGCCGCGCTTGGGTCAGGTTGTCCCCGTGCTCGTCCACCCGCGTCCTCCGTCGCTAGACAGGACGCTACCGACTCAGTGCGGGCGGGGTGGCCGAACGCGACATGATCGGGTGTCGAGAATGCGAAGCTGGCTCCGTCCCAGGGGCATGAGTGACCATGACCGGCCGACGATGCGAGGGATGACCATGCGACCAGAAGAGATCACCGAGGTTCTGAACCGGCCGATCAGCCAAGAGCTGCTGGCCCGCGACGTGACCCGCCTGGCCTACGTCGCCACGGATGGCACGCCTCGCAACGTGCCGATCGCGTTCATCTGGAACGGCTCGGAGATCGTCATGTGCACCTCGACGAACGCCCCGAAGCTGCCGGCCCTGCGCGCCAACCCGATGGTCGCCCTGACCATCGACACGGAGATGCACCCACCCAAGATCCTGCTCATCCGCGGTCGAGCGGAGCTGGACGTCGTCGACGGCATCCCGGACGAGTACCTCCAGGCGAACGGCACCTACCGGATGACGCCCGAGCAGCGGGTCGAGTGGGAGGCGGAGGTCCGCTCGCTCTACGACAGCATGGTCCGGATCGTCGTGACACCGACCTGGGCGAAGCTGATCGACTTCGAGACGACGCTGCCAAGCGCGGTCGAGGAGCTGGTACGGCAGCGCGAGGAGCGTCGACGCGCCTGAGGATGCCTGGCGGAACGAGCGAGGGGGCCGCGAATGGACCGCGTCGTCTTCCCCCAGCCCGCTGACGCCACCACCACGACGAGCGGAGTGCCATCGCCGAGCGCGTCGGTCAGCCGGCGCCGCGACACGGTGCCAGCCCGGCGCGGCGGCACACTGACCTTGCCGACGACGAGCGGAACTCCCGACGGCAGTGCGTCGCTGCTCACCACCGGTCGATTCTGTCACCGCACAGACCAGAGGTTGCATTGTACCTACTGGTATGTACAGAATGGCGCCATGGACTCGCGTCAACTGCTGGTCGAGACGATGAGCGAGCTCATGTGGGAGCGCGGCTACGCCGACACGAGCCCGCGTGACGTGCGCGAACGGTCCGGTGTCGGCCAGGGCAGCATGTACCACCACTTCCCGACCAAGCGGGACCTAGCGGTCGCCGCCCTTGAGCGCAACGTGGCCGACCTGCTGCCGGCCGCATCCGAGCTCGACGGTCCGGGCGACCCGATGGCCCGGATCGAGGCCTACCTGATGCGCCCCCGCGACGCCCTCAAGGGTTGCAAGGTCGGCCGGATGACCCAGGACCCGCAGGTCCGCGAGGACCCGGTGCTGCTTGCCCCGGTGGCGCGCGCGTTCACCCAGGTCCACGTCAGTTGGGTGAAGGTGCTACGCGAGGCGGTCGCGGCAGGCGAGCTGCGAGACGACCTCGATCCAGAGCGCCTCGCCCACACGCTGATGGCCGTCCTGCAAGGCGGCTACGTGCTCGCGATCGCGCAGCAGGACCCGGGCCTGTTCGACGACGCCCGCGCCGGCGCCCTCGACTTGCTCCGGGCGGCGGCACCATCCGCGCCGAACAACGAGAACAAGAAGAGGAAGAGAACGTCATGACGGTACGCATAGGCATCAACGGGTTCGGGCGGATCGGGCGCTGCTACCTACGCGCCGCCCTGGCGAACGGTGCCGACGTCGAGGTGGTCGCGGTCAACGACCTCACCGACGCCCGCACGCTGGCCACCCTCCTCGAGTGGGACTCCATCTTCGGCCACCTCGACGGCGTCGCATTCGAAGGCGACGCGATCACCATCCGGGGCACGCGCATCCGGGTCTTCGCGCAACCGGACCCAGCCGCCATCCCCTGGGGCGACGTCGGCGCCGACGTCGTCATCGAGTCCACCGGCCACTTCACGGACGGCGTCGCGGCGGCGGCCCATCTCAAGGGCGGCGCGCGGAAGGTCGTGATCTCGGCGCCGGCCAAGGGCGACGTCCCCACGTTCGTGCTCGGGGTGAACGACGACAGGCTCGACCCGGACAGCCACGACGTCTTCTCCAACGGCTCGTGCACCACGAACTCGCTCGCGCCGCTGGCGAAGGTGATCAACGACTCGTTCGGCATCGAGTCCGGCCTGATGACGACCGTCCACGCCTACACGGGCGACCAGCGGCTGCACGACGCACCGCACTCCGACCTGCGCCGGGCCCGCGCGGCCGCCGTCTCGACCATCCCGACGTCTTCCGGCGCCGCGAAGGCGATCGGCAAAGTCATCCCCGAGCTCGAAGGGCGTCTCACCGGCGGGGCGCTGCGCGTGCCCGCCCCGGTGGGTTCGACCACCGCCCTCACCGTGGTCCGCCGGCGCAGCGCCAGCGCCGAGGACGTCACCGCGGCGTCCCGCGAGGCGGCCGCCTCGCCGCGGCTTCAGCGCTACCTGCAGTACTCCGAGGCGCCGCTGGTCTCGGCGGACATCGTCGGCAACCCCTACTCGTCAATCTTCGACGCGCCGCTGACCGAGGCCGTCGGCGACCAGGTCAAGGTGCTCGGCTGGTACGACAACGAGTGGGGATTCTCCAACCGCCTCGTCGAGTTCTCCGAGCGAATCGCCGCGGCCGCCTGACACCCGCGACGTCACGTGAGGCTACGGCGGGGGCAGGTACGGCACGCGGACGGTGAGTGGGGCGCTCTGTGCCGACTCCAGGCCCCGCCCGTCGACCGCCGCGACCGTGAGCACCTGGGTCGTGGCCTGAGGAAGGGCCAGCGCGACCCGCGTCGTGTCAGCGGTGGTCAGCACATCGGCGCCGCGGTAGACGCGGTACGACACCGGGGGCACGCCGCCGGGTGGCTGGGTCCATTCCAGCGTAACCACGCCCGTCATCGGGTCGCCGGACACCATGCGCAAGCCGGCGGGGCGGGTTGGTCGCCCGGCGGCGCCGGGTGGCGTGGTGACGTTCACCCACGCGCTCGCGGCGCTCCGACCGCACCCGCCGGCGAGGGTCGCGGCCACCCGCAGGGAGTACGCTGTCGCCGAGGCGAGTCCACTCAGGACGGTTGCCGTGCCGGCACTCGTGCCCACCGCCGCCCCCGTGCCGTCGAAGATCGTGTAGCCCGTGGCCGCCGCGTCGTACTCCCAGGAAAGCCGGACCGACGACGCGGACAGCGCGATGGCCGTGACCGCGGCCGGGCGTGGCGGGCGGGCCTGGCACGCGGCGGTGGTCCCGCTCACCGCGATGGCGGGTGACTCGTTGCCGCGCGCGTCGAGGGCGGCGACCTGGAACGTGTAGCCGGCCGCGTGGTAGAGCCCGCGCACCACAGTGGACGCCCCGGTCGTGGTGGCCACGCGGCGCCCGGATTCGTAGACGGCGTAGCCCGCCGCGCCACCCGCCGGCGGCTGCCACGCGAGCCCGAGGGTCGTGTCGGTGCGGCCGGTCACGGTCACGCCGGCCGGCGACTCGGGCGTGCCGGCCTCGCCCGGCGCGGTCGTGACGGTCACGTGGGCTGGTTGCGGCACGGGATCGAAGCAGCCGGGGAGGTGGGTGACCTCGAAGGTGTACGTCGTGGCCGGGCTGAGCCCTCCGATGCGCACCCCTGATCCATCGGTGGACACCGGACCGGCGGGCGCTCCGGTGACCATGGTGGTGCCCGGATCGCCGTTGCCGGTCCAGGTCAGCGTGACCGCCGACGCGGTGACGCCGGAGGCGGCGAGGCCGTCCAGCGGCGCTGGCGAGCACATCGGTGGCACGCCGGAGACGCCGACCTGCCGGCTGATCGGGGCGGAGTGCGGCGACTCGCGGCCCGCGCCGTCGACGGCGGTGACCGTGTATGTGCGGGTGCGCGCGAAGCCGAGGTTGGTGAGCTGCGCCGAGGTGGTCGTGTTGCGGGTGATCTCGACGCCGCTTTCATAGACACGGAAGGCGCGGGCGCGCTCACCTGATGGCTGCCGCCACGTGAGGAAGGCGGTCTCGCCGCTGCCCGCTACCGTCAGCTCGGTGGGCGCGGGCAGCGTGCCCGCCGCGGGAGCGACCACGCCGCCAAGACCAAGGATTGCCGCCGCCAGGACCCGCATGCCATCCCCCACACATAACCGCCGAGACAGTTATCGAAGTATGTGGATGTGGCACTTGTCAAGCCGAAGCCGGCCCACCATCGGCTGGCGGGGCCGCGGTCGTGTCGCGGAGGATGAGCTTCGTGGGCAGGCGGATGCCGTCGGTCGGCAGTGGTTGGCCGCCGACGAGCGACAGCAGCGCACGGGCGCCGGCCCGACCCATTTCGCGCAAGGGCTGCCGCACCGTGGTCAACGGTGGGGTGCAGAGCGCCGCCTGCGGCAGGTCGTCGAAGCCGACGACCGACACGTCGCCGGGCACGGACAGGCCGAGCGCCCGCGCGGCGTCCAGCGCGCCGACAGCGATCGGATCGGCGCCGGCGACGATGGCGGTGGGACGCGGTGTCGTGGTCAGCAGCTGGGTGGCCGCGTGTACGCCGCCCTGGTGGTTGAAGTTGGACGAGGCCACCAGCGCGGGCTCCGGCGGGATGCCAGCCAGGAGCATGGCGTCGGCGTAGCCCCGGTAGCGCCGCTCGGTGCTCTCGTGGTCTTCCTCGCCACGGATGTAGGCGATGCGCCGGTGGCCCAGCCCGAGCAGGTGCTGGGTGCCGGCGCGTACGCCGTCGTAGTTGTCGGCCATCACGCGCGGCAGGTCAAGGTCGAGCCGGCGGGGATCGATGACAACGACCGGAAGCTCGCCCGCCTGGATCTCCTCGACGGTCTCGGGCTCCAGGACGGGGGCGATGAGCACGAGTCCGTCGACCAGACCCTTGGCGAACATGGCGATGCGGTCGCGTTCGCGGATGGCGTCGACGGAGGCGTTCAGCAGCAGTTCGCGTTCGTCGTCGGCGATCTCCTCGGCGATCCCCCGGACGACCTCGAGACTGTACTCCCCGGTGAGATCAAGGGTGAGGACGCCCACGAGGCCGGTGCGGCCCCGCTTGCCGTTGCGGGCGCTGGGCGGGGTGTAGCCGAGGCGTTCGGCGACTTCGAGCACGCGCTGGCGGGTCGAGTCGGACGCGCCGGGCCGCGAGTTGATGACGTTTGAGACGGTCATCGCCGACACGCCGGCTTCCGCGGCGACCTGAGCGATCGTGACTCTTGGTGTGGGCATGACCATCGTCCGTGCAGGGCCGGTAGTGCCACCGATCGTACCGTGGGCCTGGTCATGCCTGGGGGCCACACCCGCCCGCCGCCTGGTGCTGGGTCGCCGCGTCATCCGAGTAGCGGGAGCTTGACGGTGGCGAAGGCGTGCGGCGGCAGCTGTACCCACAGCGTGCCACCCTCCAACCGCGCCGCTTCGAACGGCTCGGGCCGGACCGCATCCTGGTCTTGCGGGGTGTTGTGCGCGTTGAGCGCACTGGCGGTGAGCACCGTCGCGATGGGGTCGCCGACGCGCTCGCCGCGCAGGTCGAGCTCGACGTCCAGGCCACCCTCGGCGTCCACGTTGGTCATTGAGATCAGCACGTGCCCGTCCTTGCGGCTGGCGGTGGCGGAGAAGGTCGCCAGCTCGGTGTGCGCGATCAGGCGCACGGGTGCGGGTCGCACGAACCGGACGGCGAGCGAGTCGGCGTCCTGGTGGCCGGAGTTCATGGCGAACACGTGGTAGCTGGGGGTACGCACCAGCGCCTCGCCGTCGGTCAGGAGCATGGCCTGCAGGACGTTGACGGTCTGGGCGATGTTGGCCATGACGAGGCGGTCGGCGTGCCGGTGGAAGGCGTCGAAGTGCAGGCTCGCGGCCAGCGCGTCGCGCAGCGTGTTCTGCTGGAACAGGAAGCCCGGGTGGGTGCCCGGTTCCACGTCATGCCAGGTGCCCCATTCGTCCAGAACCAGCCCGACCTTCTTCTCCGGGTCGTACGCGTCCATGACCCGGGCGTGTCCTGACAGGATCTTGTCGACGGCGGCCGCCTGGGCCATCGTCCAGTAGTACTGCTCCGCGTCGAACTCGGTGGCGCTGCCCTTGTGCTCCCAGGAACCGGGAACCGTGTAGTGGTGGAACGAGATGGCCTGGAAGGGTGGGGTGCGGTCGGCCGGTGCCACTCCCGATCCGATCATGCGGTCGAGCGCCTTCATCAGGACCTCGGTCCAGTGATAGTTGTCGCTGGAGCCGCCCGCCGCGATCCGGTACAGCTGGTTGCCGCTGTGGTCGCGGCTGTAGGTGCCGAAGACGCGGGCGAGGTCGGCGTACGCCTCGGGGCGCATCCCGCCGCCACAGCCCCACGGTTCGTTGCCAAGGCCCCAGAACCGCACCCGCCACGGCTCGTCACGGCCGTTCGCGCGCCGAAGAGCGGCCATCGGGCTGTCGTCGCCGCGGGTGAGGTACTCGGCCCACTCGCTGGCCTCGCGGACGCTGCCGCTGCCGACGTTGACCGAGACGTAGGGCTCAGCGCCGAGCAGCTCGCACAACGCCATGAACTCGTGGGTGCCGAAGCTGTTGTCCTCCACGACGTCGCCCCAGTGGCTGTTGACCATCCGCGGGCGCTGCTCGCGCGGGCCGATCCCGTCGCGCCAGTGGTACTCGTCGGCGAAGCAGCCACCGGGCCAGCGCAGGTTCGGGATGGCGATGGCTCGCAGCGCCTCGACGACATCGAGCCGGATGCCACCCTCGTTGGGGATGGGTGAGTCCTCACCGACGAAGAACCCGCCGTAGATGCAGCGGCCGAGGTGCTCGGCGAAGTGCCCGTACACGTGCCGGTTGATGCGGGGTCCGGGCAGGTCGAGGTCGATGACGCCGCGCACCGTGGCCACCTCCGGCCGTGCCTCGGCGACGGCGTCGGCCTCGCGCCAGGCCCGTTGCGCTTCCACCCGTACGGCGTCGACGGCGACGAGCTGTCCGGGGCTGCCCGCGAGGCGCTCGGCGGCCTCCACCGGCAGGTGGACCGAGGCGTCCGCCGACAGGGGCAGCAGGTGCAGGGTGAGCGTCGAGCCGGGCCGGTAGCCGGCGTCGCGGAGGCTGACGGTCCACTGTGAACCATCCCAGAACCGGTCGGTGACGGTGCGGCCGTCGACCCGCAGCCGTGCCACGTCGCCGGCCCAGTCCAGGCGCAGCAGGGCGTCCTGGTCCGGCTCGCCGGCCCACTCCGGCAGGTGCAGCTCGTAGACCGCGGCCAGCTCGTCGAACATGGCCTCCGAGGGTGCGGACTGCCGGTCATCCCGCGTGCCGTAGCTCGCAGGAACGGCCCCGTGCGGTGGCCGCCTCGGCGTCACGAGCACGTCCGCCACGGCGGCGGCGCGCGCGTCACCCTGCAGAGGGAGCGGGACGAAACCGCGCTTGGCCGGGTCGTAGACTCGCACGTCCGGCGCGGGCCGGACCGTTCGGGCAATGACCCGCCCATCCGCGCCCCAGGCGAGATCGTCGTCGGACAGCAGCAGCCGGCGCCCGGAACGCTCGTCAGCTACCCACACCGCGCCGGCGTCCGCCGCCGGCAGGACGAGCAGATCGAGTACGCCTGAGTCGCCGCTCAGCCGCACGGGCTCCCGGCCGGGCTCGACGACGGTGGTCGCTCCGCCG
This sequence comes from Micromonospora sp. CPCC 205371, assembly GCF_026130045.1. Lineage (GTDB taxonomy): Bacteria > Actinomycetota > Actinomycetes > Mycobacteriales > Micromonosporaceae > Phytohabitans. The sequence goes on along the minus strand of NZ_JAIBNX010000039.1, from coordinate 6,259 downwards.
ACTGCCACCTCCACGGGGATGCCGTGCTCGGCGCAGAGCACCAGAGTCGGCACCGCGCCCGGCAGCAGGGTCAGGGCGGAGGCGGTGGCCCAGTCGACGCGTACCCCCTGCACGTCCAGGCCGACGGGCCAGCGGGCGAGGGTTCCGGCGGGGATGTCGACCGGCGCCGGCGGAAGCACCACCCGCTCGGAATCGAGCGCCACCTCGAACTGTGCACCCCGGTACGTCGGCAGCGGTACGTGCGGCTGGTGCCAGGCCACAAAGAGAAAGCCGGAGCGGCCGTCGGCGCGCAGTGCCCACCGCAGTGTCGTCGTGTCTTCGACGCCCTCGGGCCGTATCTCCGGCAGGCTGCTGGGCATCTTCGCCAGGCGATCCCCGAACGCGGCGAGGAACGCGTGTTGCCGGCGCAGCGCCGCGTGGGTCGGCGACACGGTGCCAGCCTCGCCGATCGCGGCGTGGAAGTCGTAGCCGAGCTCGGGCATGTCGTTCGGGTAGCCGGTGGCGTGCGACTCCTGCGTGCCGGGCGGATTGGTGCCGCCGGCGTACATGTAGTAGCCCTGCCAGGCCGATCCGTTGCCGATTTTGCAGTGGGCCACGGTCGCGATGTCCACAGCGGACGGTCGGGGCCGGCGGTGGTACGCGGTGGCCATGCCGCCGCCGAGCTCGCAGGTGGCCGGCGGGAACAGCGCCGACTCCCGTGCCGAGACGTGGTGGGCGCCGGTACGCAGATCGGCACCGATCCCAGGGTCGTCCCAGGTGTGCGAGAAGAAGAAGTGGTCCCGGAAGGAGGCGTCCCACGGCGCTTCCGCGTCGACCCAGAAGCCATCGCCGTAGCCGCCGTACAGCGGCATGATCTCCTCCGGTGGCAGCTCAGCGCCGCCCCACGCCGTGGCCGTCCACAGTGGCGCCGACATCCCGGCCTCGCGGGCCAGGCGCTTGAGTGTCAACAGGTGTTCCGGCTGGTCGTACAGCTCGTTCTCCAGCTGGATCGCGAGGACGTTGGCCGGCGTGCACCGTCCGGCGAGCGCGGCACCGAGCTGGCCGAACCACTCCCGCACCAGGCGCAGGTACGCGGGGTCGTCGCGGCGGTGCGTGACCGGCGCCTGCTGCACCCAATCGGGGAAGCCACCGTTGCGGATCTCGCCGTGAACCCACGGGCCGATACGCAGCACGACCTCCATACCGGTGGCGCGGCAGAGATCCACGAACGCGGCGACGTCGAGGTTGCCGTCGAACCGCGGCGCTCCCCGGCGCGGCACGTGATGGATCCACGGCACGTAGCTCGAAACCACGGTGATGCCGCCCGAGCGCATGAGCCGCAGCCGCTGCTCCCAGCGGTCTCGCGGCACGCGGCTGTAGTGCAGCTCCCCGGAGACGGGAATCCACGGTTGCCCGTTCCGGCACAGGAACCGGCTGGTCAGTGACAGGCCGGGCCGCGCGTCCTCGTCGTTGCACATGCGCGGCTCGCGCTGCGGTGCCGGCCACGAGCGCTGGCGGACGACCAGCGGAACGGTGCGCGCCTGCGCGGCGGCCACGGGCATGAGGTACTCCTCGTCGTCGGACAGATGCGCCAGCGCTGAACGCCGCCGCGGGCAACCGTACAACTTTATAAAGTCCTCCACCAGACCTTGACAACAGTACTTTAGCGGCGCACGGTGTGAGCGCTCACAGTTGTTTCGGGCAGGTGAACCTCGCTGTCGAGGGTGAGGAGAAGGAGCACATAGATGTCCGACGGACACACACCCGGGTTGTTCAGCCGCCGGCGTTTCCTTGCCGGATCGGCGCTGGTCGTGGGCGGCGCCGCGACCGCACCACTGCTCGGCGCCTGTGACGCCAGCTCCTCCGGCTCCGGCGAGAGCAGCGGCACTACCACCCTCACGGTCATGTACGCGAGCAACGAGCTCACCAAGGAGCACATCGCCGACTTCGAGACCAAGAACCCCGGCATCAAGATCACACTAATCGAAAACGACGACACCCGCCTCAACGCCATGCTGGCCTCCGGCAACCCGCCTGACCTGGTCCGCGGCGCGGCGGTCGGCAGCGCCAACAACAACGCCCGGGGCCTCGCCACCAGCCTCGACCCGTATCTGGAAAAAAGCTCCGTGCTGAAGAAGGACGACCTGCTGCCGGTCAACGACAGCTGGCGGTGGGACGGTAAGAAGATCGGCGCCGGCCCGTACTACGGGATCACCAAGGACTGGAGCCAGGACGCCACCCTCTGGTACAACCAGGCGCTGTTCGCACAGGCGAAGGTGGCGCCGCTGAGCACGACCGAGCCGGTGACCTACGACCAGTTGTTGGAGATCGCGCGGAAGCTGACCGTACAAAAGGACGGCAAGACCGTCGTGTACGGCCTGGGCATCGAGTGGCAGTGGGGCCTGTACGGGCCGCTGGCCGCCATGGTCATGTCCCAGGGCGGCAGCCTCTACAGCGAGGATCTCACCCAGACCGATGTGACCACCCCGCAGGCGAAGCGGGCCTTGAAGTGGCTCGTCGACCTGGCCCAGTCGGGCGCGGCGCCGTCGTCACTCAATCCGCTGGCCGACGGGGCGGACCTGTCCACGTTCATGGCCAAGCGGATGGCTATCACGCAGGACGGCTACTGGTACGGCGGCAACTTCATCGAGGCCGCCGCGGACCTCAAGGACAACATCCGGATGGCCCCGGCGCCGGTGATGGGCGACAAGCGGGTGAGCCCGTGCTACGCCGGCCAGGGCGCGTGGATTCCGGCCAAGGCGAAGAACAAGGACGCCGCGTGGAAGCTCATGGAGTACTTCATGGGTGGGCCGCCCGCGGAGGAGCGCGCCAAGAGCGGATGGGGCATGCCCGCGCTGAAGTCGCTGCTTCCGCTGATGCCGCAGGAGCTGCCGTACCAGCAGGAGGCGTTCCGGACGGCCCAGGCCGAGCTGGCGTACAACGTGCCGCTGCCCGACTCGCCGTACGTGACCATCGCCAACTGGATCACCACCCTGAACCAGTACATCGATCAGGCGGCCCGCAAGAAGATCACCCTGGACGTCGCGGCACAGAAGATCACTGAGGACATCAACAAGCTCCTCAAGCAGGGCAAGGACCGGATCGGATAGTGGCCGACGTGGTTGCCGAACAGGTACGGGGGACGGCGCCGGCCGGGCGGCTTCACCCCGGCCGGGCCGTACCGCGGCCGCGCCGGCGGTGGTCGCGGTACTCCGGCCGCACCTTCTACCTGTTCGTCTCGCCCTGGGTACTCGGTTTCCTGCTGCTCACCGTCGTACCGCTCGGATACGCGTTCGCGATGAGCCTGACCAACTTCGACGGCAGCTCGTCGTTGTGGCGGTGGGTGGGACTGCGCAACTACCGCGAGCTGCTACAAGACTCGGCGGCATGGTCGAGCCTGGTCCGCACGCTGGTCTACACGGCGATCGTGGTGCCGCTCAGCGTGGCGATCGCGCTCGGCCTGGCCGTACTGCTGAACCGGCGGCTGCGCGCCGTCGGGCTCTTCCGGACCGTCTTCTTCCTGCCCTCCGTGGTGCCGGTGGTGGCTACGGCGATCATGTGGAAGCTCGTCTTCAACCGCGACGCCGGCCTGCTCAACGCGATCCTGGAACGGCTGGGAGTCGGCGCGGTCACCTGGCTGGTTGACCCGACCGCCTTCTACGCGCTCATCATCCTGACGCTGTGGGGGCTGGGCGGCGGCATGGTGATCATGCTGGCCGCCCTCCAGGGCGTGCCGGTCGAGCTGGAGGAGGCGGCGGTCGTCGACGGCGCCGGCCGCTGGCGGGTGTTCTGGCACGTCACGGTGCCGATGATCTCGCCGGTGATCTTCTTCCAGATCGTGACCGGCGTGATCATGTCGTTTCAGGTGCTGGTGCAGCCGCTGCTGCTTGCGGAGACCAACAGCATCGGCGCGGTGACCAACGTGCCGTCGAGCACCCACCTGTACATGGTCCAGGTCTACCAGGAGTACTTCGCCAACCAGCGGTTCGGGTACGGCTCGGCGATGTTGTGGGTGTTCTTCCTGATCATTCTGATCATCACGGTGTTGGTGCAGCGCTCAAGCCGGTTCTGGGTGTACTACGAGGTGGATCGTGACGAGAGGGACTGACCGTGCCGGCACCCGCCGGCTCGACGCGGGTGGCACATACGTGCTTCTCATGGTCCTGGCGGTGCTCTTCGCCGGCCCGTTCGCCTGGCTGGTGCTGGGTGCGCTGAAGAAGCAGACCGAGTGGGTCGCGATCCCGATCCACTTCCTGCCCGAGGCTCCACAGTGGAGCAACTTCACCGAGGCGTTCACTCGGGTCAACTTCCTGGCGTACACCGCGAACTCGCTGTTCCTGTCCGCCACGTACGCCATCCTGGTCACGTTCTCCAGTGCCGCGGTCGGTTTCGGCTTCGCCCGGCTGAAGGGTCCGGGCAAGCGCCCCCTGTTCATGGTGCTGCTGTCGACGATGATGCTGCCCAGCATCCTCACGCTGATCCCGACCTACGTGCTGTACTCGCGGCTGGGCCTGGTGAACACCTACTGGCCCTGGGTGCTGTGGGGCCTGGCCGCCTCGCCGTACCTGGTGTTCCTGTTCCGGCAGTTCTTCGCGGCCATCCCGAGGGATCTGGAGGACGCCGCGATCATCGACGGCTGCGGGTACGGGCGCATCTTCGCGCGCATCTTCCTGCCGCTGTCCCGGCCGGTGCTGCTCACCTCGTTCCTGCTCTCGTTCACCTGGATCTGGGGCGACTACCTCGCGCCGGCACTACTGCTGGACATCGACCACACGACACTGTCGGTGGCGATCACCCAGTCCTACCGGGACCCGCACGGGAACTACATCCCCACCGTGCAGGCCGCCGCGGCCGCGCTGTACGTGGTACCCGTGATGTTGATCTTCTTCTTCACGCAGCGCTACTTCGTCCGCAGCGTCGTGATGTCGGGGGTCAAGGGATGAGTGCCGCCGAGTCGGCCTAGGGCGTGTAGTAAAACGCTTACATAGAATGCCCGCTTCGATCGAGGTACAGGGCTATGTAAACGCTTTATTGACATCGCGCCTTCCTGGACGAGACAATGATGATGTTCGATCTATTGGAGGGCATCATGACCGACCGGGAACCAGACGTACCCATCCGTATGCGGCGGCGCGCCGTGCTGCTGGGAGCGGCCACCGGCGCGGGAGCGCTCGCCTTGGGCGCCAACGCCGCCCTGGCGCCTCCAGCGCACGCGGCGACCTTCGTCAAGGGCGCGGACATCAGCTGGATGCCGCAGATGGAGGCGGGCGGCTACTACTGGAACAACAGCGCGGGCGTCCGGCAGGACCTGTTCACCATCCTCAAGGGATACGGCATCACCGCCGTCAGCCTGCGCACCTGGGTGAACCCGTCCAGCGACCCGGCCAACGGGCACTGCTCCATCGAGGAGACCGTGCAGATGGCGGTGCGGGCCAAGAACGCCGGCATGCAGGTCCTCATTGGATTCCACTTCGGAGACACGTGGAACTCCGTCGGAGTACAGAATCCGCCGGCCGCCTGGGCGGGCATGAGCTACGCCCAGATGCTCGACGCCATGTACAACTACGTGTACCACTCCTGCAACGTCATCAAGTACTACGGCGTCACACCGGCCTGGGTGAAGATCGGCAATGAGACCAACTCCGGTATCTGCAAGCCGACCGGCAGCATCAGCCGGCCCGCCCAGATGACCGGCCTGCTCAACGCCGCGTACGACATGTCCAAGCACGTCTTCCCAAACACACCCGTGCTGGTGCACCTGGCACAGCCGCAGAACCTGGCCAGCGTCCAGAACTTCCTCAACGCCTACCGGAACAACGGCGGGCGGTGGGACATCACCGGCCTGTCCTCGTACGGGCAGGGCGGCAACGTGGCCCCGATCGTGGCCAACATGAGGACCATCCAAACCAGCTACGGCAAGCCGGTCATGCAGGTGGAGTACGGCGGGCCGCGCGACAAGCCCACCCAGGTGCGCGACTCGCTGCGGGGGTTCATCACCGGGCTCAAAGGCTTCGGCGGACTGGGCACCTTCTTCTGGGAGCCCGAGGGGTACTCGCCGTTCACCAGCTACGGCAGCACCGCTTGGGACCCCGCCACCCGCCGCCCCACCGCCGCCATGGACGGCTTCCTCAACGTCTGATCGTCTGGAGTAGACAAATGAAACGTGCTGCCTTCCTCGGTTCGGCGGTCACGGCAGGTCTCGCCGCGGTCATCTCGATCGTCGCCATATCGGCGACGGGCAGCGATGCGGCAGCCGGACTGGTCTATTACGTGGCCCCGA
>NZ_JAIBNX010000389.1 GCF_026130045.1 Micromonospora sp. CPCC 205371 | reverse complement strand
GCCCTCGCCCGGGTCGCCCCCGTGGCCCGGCAGCCGACCGACACGGTGGCCGAGGGGGCCGCCCAGATGTCCCGGCGCGGCCTCGTCGACGTCGACGCCGCCCGGCTGCGCTTCCGGCACCCGCTCGTGCGGGCCGCCGCGCACCAGCTCGCCGGCCCCGCGTGGCGGATCACCGCGCACGCGCGGGCCGCCGACCACCTCCGGGCGCGCGGCGCGCCGCTTCAGGTGGTCGCGCACCACACCGAACGCTCCGCGCGGCCCGGCGACGGCACCGCCGCCGAGGTACTCATCGAGGCCGGGCTCGCGTTCGCCTACGGCGCGCCGGCCCAGGCCGGGCGCTGGCTCGGCACCGCGCTGCGCATCCTCCCCGACCCGGGCAAGCTGCGCGAGCGACCCACTGTCCTTCTCCAGTACGCCCGCGTGCTGGGCCTGAGCGGCGACCTCGAACGCAGCCGCGAGGTGCTACGCGAGCTCCGCGACGCCGATGAGCCGGTACGGACCGAGGCGGCCGTCTTCGGCGCGGTGGTGGCCCGGTTGCGCGGCGACATCGACGAAGCCGCCGACCTGCTCGACGCCGAACTCCACGGTGGACGGTTGCGGCCGGCCGCCATCGGCAAGCTCCACGTCGAACTGGCCGCCATCGCCGCCCTCCGCGACGACGACGCCGGTGCGGTCCGGCACGCCGAGCGGGCTCTCGACCTGCTCGGCGACCGGCCCACGCTCGTCGCGGCGGCCCAGACGCTGCGTGCGTTCGGTGCCCTGTACGCCGGCGACCCCGAGGCGGCCCGCCAGCACGCCGCCACCGCCACCCGCCTCGCCGGCGAGGCCGGCGACGGCGCCCTGCGGCCGCACGTCGAGCTGTTCGGGCCGCTGGCATGGGTGCACATGCAGCTCGGTGACCTGGCGACCGCCCACCAGCAGCTCGACCGCGCCGACGACGTGATCGGCAGCGTGCGGCATAGCAGCGCCACGCCCTACATGCTGGTCGTGCGCGTCGCGCTGCTCACCCGCCAGGGACGGTTGGCCCAAGCGGTACAGGTAGCGGAGGAGGCGGCCGCGGCGGCCACGCGCGTCGGCAGCGCCGAGATGGCCGCGATGGTCGATGCTGTACTGGTACGGCCGTTGCTCTGGACGGCTGGCCCGGAGGCGGCGCTGGCGGTGGCCAACCGGCTGGTGGCGGCCGGCCGGCCCCGATCCCGGATGTGGTGGCGGGTGGCCCAGGTCAATCTCGCCGTCACCCATCTGGCGGCTCGCGACCCACAGTCCTGCCTGGCGGTGCTGACCGGCCCCGCCCCCGCACCCCTCGGCACGCCTTCCGCGCACGGCACGCCCGCGCCGCCTGAGGTCGCTCAGGCGGCTGGAGTGGCGTGGCCCGGCGGGCCGCCGACCGCTGTACCGTGGCACGCGCTCCGGGCGCTCGCGCTGGCCGACGCCGGCGGGGCGACGCCGGACGCCGGGCCCGACCACGCGCCCCAGGCCGGTGCCGGCGCCTCGGTGGCATCGCCTGTGGTGGGCGGATTGCGGGAGGCGGAGAGGGCGGCCACGCTGGCCGAGAGCGCCGGGCTCGCGTACGAGTCGGGGCTCTCCGGGTACGCCGAGGCGACCGTGGCGATGCGGGCACGCCGGCACCCGGACGCCGTCGCGCTCGCGACCATCGCCGCGGACCGGTTCGCCGCCGCGGGCGCACCGGTCGAGGAGGCACTCGCGCTGCACCTGGTCGGCCGGGCGTACCTCCGCGACGGCCACCATCAGCGCGGCAAGGAGGTCCTGACCCGCGCGGCCGCCATCTACGAGGCGTGCGGGGCGAGCTGGCTATCCTCGATCGTCGAGCGGCACCTCGGCACCGCCCCGGCCGCGCCCCAACGCCCAGCAGACGCACTCTCCGCACGCGAACGCGAGATCGCCACCCTGGTCGCCGCCGGCCTCAGCAACCAGGAGATCGCATCCCGGCTCTTCCTCAGCCGGCGCACCGTCGAGTCACACCTTTCCCGCATCTTCGCCAAGCTGGGCGTACGTTCGCGAACCGCGATGGCCAACCGCCTCGCCGACGGGGGATGATCGCACCGTGAGCGACGACCTGCCGATCTGCGTGACATGTGGCGTCCAGTACGCGGGCGACGGCTTCGACGCCGAAGTGTGCCGCATCTGCACCGACGAGCGGCAGTACGTCGGCTGGGCCGGTCAGCGGTGGACCACGCTCGCCAACCTGCGAAACGATCACCGGAGCGACGTCCGCGAGGAGACACCCGGCGTGTGGGGCATCGGCGCCGAGCCGGCGATAGGCATCGGCCAGCGCGCCCTCCTCGTACCAGGCGAGGGTGGCAACGTGCTGTGGGACTGCGTCCCGTACCTGGACGACTCGACCGTCGCCGAAGTGCGCCGGCTGGGCGGGATCGCGGCGATCGCGGTGTCCCACCCGCACTTCTACGGCTCGATGATCGAGTGGAGCGAAGCGTTCGGCGGCGTCCCGGTGTACGTCCACGCGGCCGACCGGCAATGGGTCTGCCGCGACGGCAACGTGGTCTTCTGGGAAGGCGACACCCTGGAAATCCTGCCCGGCCGCACCTTGATCAACTGCGGCGTACACTTCGCGGGCGGCACGGTGCTGCACTGGGCCGGCGGCGCGGACGGGCGCGGCGCGCTGTGCAGCGGCGACATCTTCCAGGTCGTGATGGATAGGCGCTGGGTCAGCTTCATGTACAGCTACCCCAACCTCATCCCCGAACACCCTGAGACCATCCGCCGCGCGATCGACCTGGTACGCCCGTATCCGTTCGAGACCATCTACGGCGCCTGGTGGGGCCGCGTGGTGGCCGCGGACGCCAAGCAGTCCCTGACCCGCTCCGCCTCCCGCTACTACCACCACATAGGCCAAACCCCCTAACCCCACCCGCCCCGCGCACGCGCACCGCGCACTCGCCCCGCGCACGGCGGCGCTCTGTCCGTCGATCAAGGACGAACGCACGTGGTTCGATCTCATTCCGCGTGCGTTTGCCCTTGATCCACCGTGGCCGCGCGCGGCCGTCCGGGAGGGACGAAAATTTTGGGGTGGC
>NZ_JAIBNX010000388.1 GCF_026130045.1 Micromonospora sp. CPCC 205371 | reverse complement strand
TGGGTCGCGGATGTATCGGACCGGGGATCGGGCTCGCTGGCGTGCTGATGGCCGGTTGGAGTTCGTGGGCCGGGCCGATTTGCAGGTGAAGGTGCGTGGTTATCGGATCGAGCCGGGCGAGGTCGAAGCGGTCCTGGCCGCTGATCCGGGCGTGCGTTCCGCGGTGGTGCGGGTGTGGGATCAGCGTCTGGTGGCCTATCTGGTGCCCGCTGATCCGGCCGTGGGTATTCCGGCCCTGGATCGGTTGCGGGAGTACGCCCGGCGGTTGTTGCCGGAGTACATGCTGCCGGCCACGTTCGTGGAGTTGGCCGCGTTGCCGTTGACGCCCAACGGGAAGCCGGATCGGGCGGCGTTGCCGGCACCCGAGGCCACCGCCAGCGATGGTTACATTCCGCCTGTGGGGGCGACTGAGGAGTTGCTTGCCGGTATTTGGATGCAGTTGCTGGGTGTGGATCAGATCGGGGCTACTGACAACTTCTTCGAGTTGGGTGGGCATTCGCTGCTGGCTACGCAGGTGGTGTCCCGGGTACGGGACGTGTTCGGCACCGAGACACCACTCGCGGCACTGTTCGACCACCCCACCATCCGCGGGCTCGCGGAGGTGATCGACGGTACGACGGCGGCCGTTCCAGCCGCGCCGGTCGTGCCAGTGCCACGCGATCGCGCGCTGCCGCTGTCGTTCGGCCAGCAGCGCCTCTGGTTCCTCGGCCAGCTCGACGCCGGGGCGACCGACTACAACCTGCCGCTCCCGCCGTTCCGGTTCGGTGGCGCCCTCGACGTCGCCGCGTTGACCGCGGCCCTCGGCGCGTTCGTGGCACGGCACGAGGTGTTGCGGACCCGCCTGGTGACGGGCCCGGACGGCGTCCCGTACCAGGTGATCGACCCACCCGCCCCGGTACCGCTTCCGGTGGTGGACCTGGCCGGGCGCGACGACGCGGTGGAGGTAGCGGAGAGGCTCGTCGCGCTCGACGCCGCTGTCCCGTTCGACCTCGCTCGCGGTCCGGTGGTTCGCGCCGTCCTGATCCGCCTGGCGCCGGACGAGCACGCGCTGGCCCTGACGCTGCACCACGTTGTCTTCGACGAGTGGTCCGGCCGGATTCTGCGGCACGAGCTGACCGCGCTGTACGAGGCGTTCCGCGCCGGAGAGCCGGACCCGCTGCCGCCGCTCGGTGTGCAGTACGCCGACTTCGCCGTCTGGCAGCGGGCCCGGCTCTCCGGCGAGGTACTGGAGGCAGAGCTCGACCACTGGCGCCGCCGCCTCGCCGGACTGTCCACAATCGACCTTCCGGCCGACCGGCCTCGCCCGCCCGTGCGGTCGTCCGAGGGCGCCGTGCTCAAGTTCGCGGTAGCCCCGGAGGTCTCCGCCGCCCTGCGTTCGCTCGCCCGGCAGCGCGGCGCGACCATGTCGATGACCTTGCTGGCCGCGTGTTTCACGGTCCTGAGCCGGTACTGCGGCACGGAAGACGTGGTAATCGGCACGCCGGTGGCGGGCCGCAACCGGGCCGAGACCGAGGACCTCATCGGGTTCTTCGTCAACACGCTGGTCATGCGCGCGGACCTGTCCGGCGATCCCACGTTCGCCGAGTTGCTCGACCGCGTCCGGCGCACCGCGCTCGACGCGTACGCCCACCAGGACCTGCCGTTCGAGCAGCTCGTGGACGCGCTGGTCACCGACCGGGACCGGTCCCGCACCCCGCTGTTCCAAGCGCTGTTCGACTACTACGGGCAGACCGACCCGGGTGGCCCACCCACCGACCTCGGCGACGAGGTCCAAGCCGGGGTGAACGCCAAGTTCGACCTGCGGCTCATCTTCGCCGACGACGGCGACTCTCTCGCCGGCGCCATCGAGTACAGCACCGCGCTGTTCGACGCCACCACCGTGCGGCGGATGATCGGCCACCTGGTCACCGTGCTGATCGCGGCGGCCGGTGAGCCGGAGCGGGCACTGTCCACTGTGCCGATGCTGCCGCCCGCCGAACACGACCAGCTTGTGCGGGCGTGGAACGACACCGCCGCCGAGCTGCCCGACGTGAGCGGTGTGCACGAGCTGATTGCCGCGCGGGCACGCATCGCACCGGACGCGGTGGCGGTGGTATCTGGCGATCGTTCGTTGACCTACGGCGCGCTTCTCGACAGGGCGGGACGGCTGGCCCGGTACCTGCGCGACGCGGGTGTGGGTGCGGAGACCGTCGTCGGGTTGTGCCTGCCGCGCGGCGCGGACATGGCGGTCGCGGTACTCGCCGTCTGGCAGGCCGAGGGTGCCTATCTGCCCCTCGACCCGGACTATCCCGCCGAACGGCTCGGCTTCATGCTCGCCGACATCCGGGCGGCGGTCGTCATCGGGACCGAGGACCTCGTCGCCGATCTGCCGGTGGGTCGCGCCATCGTCGTGACGCTCGACGACCCGTACGTCGAGATCGCCCTCGCCGCGACGCAACCCCTGCCGGCCGACGCGGGTCCGGCGCCGCTCGACCGGCTCGCGTACGTCATCTACACGTCCGGGTCGACCGGCCGGCCGAAGGGCGTGCAGGTCACCCACGGCGGGCTGCTCAACTACGTCACCTGGGCGGTCGGGGCGTACGGCGTGACCGCCGCGGCGGGTGCGCCGCTGCACACGTCGCTGTCCTTCGACCTGACCGTGACCAGCCTCCTGCCGCCGCTGGTTGCCGGCGCGCCGGTCGTGGTCAGCGGCGACGGCGGTGCCGAAGGGCTCGCGTCCGTGGCCCGCACGGCGGGTGGTTTCGGCCTGACCAAGGTCGTCCCCGCGCACCTGCCGCTGCTGCGGGAGATGCTGGAGCCGGCGACCCTCGCTGGCCTGACCGCCAGGCTCGTCGTCGGCGGCGAGGCGCTGCCCGGCTCGTACGTGCGGGCCTGGCTGGCAGACGCGCCGGAGTCGGTGGTCGTCAACGAGTACGGGCCGACCGAGACCGTCGTCGGTTGCTGCGTCTTCGAGGTCACTGCCGGCCAGCCCGTACCGGAGTCCGTGCCCATCGGCACCCCCATCGCCAACACCACCCTGTTCGTACTGGACCCTCTGCTGCGGCCGGTGCCGATCGGTGTCCCCGGTGAGCTGTACGTCGGTGGGGCCGGTGTGGCGCGGGGCTATGGCGGTCGTGCGGCGTTG
>NZ_JAIBNX010000387.1 GCF_026130045.1 Micromonospora sp. CPCC 205371 | reverse complement strand
GGCTGGGCATGCCCCCGAAGGCGGGGCCCGATTCACGGTCACGCTGCCCTCTTACGAAACCCGTACATCGGCTTGACGCTGCGCTCGTGACCTCCGCCGACGCTGGTCTTCCTACAGGTATGGAAGGGAGACCGATGAAGCGTCTGGTTCTCGTCGTGGCGGCCGGTGCGCTGGCCCTTGGACTGGCGGGGTGCGGAGCGAAGCCCGTCTCGCTCGACGTCGAGCAGGCGGCGCTGTCCGCGATCGGATTCGAGGCAGCGGACCCCTCGCCGAGTGCGACTCCATCGCGGGAGCGCCCACGGATGCGCGGGTTCCTTCGCAAGAACACCTTGCACGGCGAGATCGTCGTGGACACCAAGGATGGCCCGAAGACGGTGGTCGTGCAGCGTGGCGAGGTGACGGCGATCGACGACGACTCGCTGACCGTGAAGTCGAGCGACGGGTACACCATCGAGTGGGCGTTCGGCGACGACATGCGGGTACGCGAGCGCCGCGACACGATTCAACCGGGCGAGGTGAAGGTCGGCACGGAGGTTGGGGTCGCCGGTGCGAAGGACGGTGACCGCACGGTCGCCCGGCTGGTCGTCATTCCCCTGAAGCGGTGACCGGCTCGGCGTACCCCGCGTAGCCGCGCCACTCCAGCCGCCAGCCGTCCGGGACGAGCCGGTCGCAGGTGCGGCGGTCGCCGGTGCAGACGATCACGTCGACCGAGCGAGGGTCGGCGGGTGGCTGCTTCGGGAGTACGGACTGGAGAGCGACGATCTCCCGATCCTTCAGGAGCAGCCACCACGGGTACTCCCAGTTGTCGTTCTGCTGGACGAGACCCACCCGCTGGGCGCCGGCCGCCTCGACCCGGTCGGCCGCCCAGCGGAACTCGTCCGCCCACGCGGGCCGGCGCAGAAACCGGGTGTCCCAGGAGTCGGTGGTGAACAGCGAGCCGGTGCCGACCAGGCGGCGCGGGAAGCCGTACGAGACGGCCAGGACCCCGGCCAGCGCCGATGCGGCGAGCACGGTGGCGACGGCGGCTCTGGCCGTGCGCTCATTGGCTCGGGCGAGCACCGCGTCGAGCCACAGCCCTGCCAGGGGAATCCCGAGGATGAGCGCGTACATGAGCAGCCGGTTGCCCCAGGGCTGCCACTTGATCATGGCGGAGTGCAGGACCACGGTGGCGGCGCAGGCGGTCGCGTAGGCGCGCACGACACCGCGCCGCGGCCGGGCGAGCGCGACCACGCCACCGATCAGCACGAGCGTGCCCGCGATCGGAAACGCGACCCGGTCCTCGTCGGGATACCAGGCGCGGACCGGAAACTCGGTGCGCCCGAACGTGGTGGTCCTGTCCTGCGGGTCCACGCCGATCACGTCGGCGAACGCGATGATCGCTTCGGCGCTGGCGGTGCGCAGCGGCGACAGCGGGGTATCCAGGGCGGTGTGACCGATTCGTAGCCCGTTGACCAGTATCGAGCCTGGATCGTGGCGCTGCATCGGGATCGATTCCCGCAGTCGGGGTGGGCCCAACGGGTGCCCGAACTCCGAGTACACGCGCACCATGAAAGGGGCGACGATGGCCGCCGCCACCGCGATCACCCCGAGCCCGGCGGCGACCGCCTTCAGCCCGCTTGCCCTGATCACCGTGAGTTGGGCGATGCCCCACAGCGCGAGCATCGGCCCGGCACCGATCAGGCCGCTGGTCTTGGTGAGCGCCGTCAGGCCGGTGGCCGCGCCGAGCGCGAGCACCGCGCCGGGCGTGGCCCGGCGCGACAGGCCGTCGAGCGCGAGCGTCGCGACGCAGCCGCACCACGCGGCCACGACCAGGTCTGTCTGGGTACTGGTCGCCTGCAACGCCACCATCGGCGTGGTGCCGGCGAGGAACGCGGTGATGAGCTGAGCCCGCCGCGAGCCGCCCAGCTGGGCCACGATCCGGGAGGCCACGACGAGGCAACCCACACCGGCGGCCCACTGCACGAGGTTGTGGAGCCCGTCGCCACCGGTCAGCAGCCGCAGGTGCAGCAGGAGGTACTCGGCCCCAGGCGGGATGTCGACCTGCCGGTGGATCGCGGTCGGCCAGAAGTCCAGATCGCCCTGTGCGGCCCAGTGCTCGACCTTCGGCAGGTGGTACGTCTGGGAGTCGAAGTTGTTGGGCTCGGCGAGCAGGGCGATCACCAGTTCGACGAAGACCAGGCCGCCGGCGCCGCCGGCGAGGAGCCACTCGGGTCTCGACCACGATGGGCGCACCACCGTCACGGGCCGGCGTCGCCGCCACGCCAGCCCCAGCGCGGCGGCCAGCCCCACGGTCCAGGTGCCCGCCACGGCGGGTGCGGTCAGGGCGTGTAGCGCTCCCAGTACCTCCACGCTCACCACGGCATATGTCCCGACAGCCAGCGCCGCCCAGACGGCCGCCAGGCGTCGCGGCGCGACAAACCCGTCGCGTGGCTGGACCGCGTAAACGAGTGCCGCGAACGCCAATGGCGGCGCCAGCACGAAAGGGGTCCAGGCTGCGGGCATGGCGGGAAGTAAACCAAACGCGTCCAATGTGCGAATCGAAAGTGCCGTGCAGGCGCGCCTGGCTCAGCCGGTCAAGCTAGGCTGAGTCCGGTCCAGCCGTCAGCCACCGTGGAGATCCCCGTGAAGCTTTCGATCCTCATGCCGGTCTACAACGAGGAAGAACGCATCGCGGACGCCCTGAAGCAGGCCCTCGCCGTCGACTACCCATGCGAGATCGAAATGGTGGTCGTCGACGACGGCAGCCGGGACGGCACCGCGGATGCACTCGCTGGCGTCGACGACACGCGGGTTCGGGTGATCACGCATCGTCGCAATGCCGGCAAGGGCGCGGCCATCAAGACCGCGGTCGACAGCGCCGAGGGCGAGTACATGGTCATTCTCGACGCCGACCTGGAGTACGACCCGCAGGACATTCCCAAGCTGCTCGCCCCGGTGCTCGACGGCCGGGCCACCGTCGTCTACGGCAATCGCACGTTCGGCAGCCACAGTGCCTACAGCTTCTGGTACGTGATGGGCAACAAGGCGGTCACCACGGCAGCCAACGTGCTGTTCAACTCGTACATCGGTGACCTGGAGACCTGCTTCAAGCTGATGCCGGTCGCGCTGTACCGGTCGCTCGACGTGCGGTCCCGCGGCTTCGGCATGGAGGCGGAGGTCACCGGCAAGCTGCTGCGCCGCCGCATCCGCCC
>NZ_JAIBNX010000386.1 GCF_026130045.1 Micromonospora sp. CPCC 205371 | reverse complement strand
GTGGGCTCGGGACCGAGGCCGACGGCGACGACCACCGGCGCGGTGATCGTGCCGAGCGTCGCCAGCTTGGTCACCTCGCTCGGCGCGCCGGTGGCCCCGAGGAGCGCGAGGGTGCCGGTGAGCTGCCCGTCGAACGCGGCCACGATGCTCTCGGCGCCGGTGGCGAGCAGCAGCGTGCCGCCGTCCGCACCCGCCTCGTCGCCGTTGACGCTGTGCACACCGATGACGATGGCGTCCACGGCGAGTTCCGCTGGGTCCGTATCGACCAAGCTGAGGGTGGGTAGTGGAGAAGTCACTAGCGGCTCCGGCTCGAATGCGGGTGGCTCGTTGTCCCGCCGATGCTAACCACCTGGTGAACCCCCGGTAAGTTGCCACCCATGACGATGGAGTTGCGCCGGTCCCCGTTGCACGATCGGCATGCCGGGCTGGGAGCCAAATTCGCCGCGTTCGGTGGCTGGCACATGCCGCTGGAATATGCCGGTGGAGGCGTCCTGCGCGAGCACTCCGCGGTCCGCGAGGCGGTCGGCGTCTTCGACGTCTCGCACCTGGGTAAGGCCCGTGTGACCGGCCCCGGCGCGGCCGAGTTCGTCAACTCCTGCCTCACCAACGACCTTGGCCGGATCGTGCCCGGCAAGGCGCAGTACACGCTGTGCTGCGACGATGCGACCGGTGGCGTGATCGACGATGTGATCGGCTACCTCCACGGCGCCGTCCCCTCCCCCCCCATCCCGACCGGGCCCACCACCCCCGAGGCCGCCCCCCGCCTGCGCGCGGCGGCGCCACCGGAGATCACCATCGAGAACGAGCACGAGGCATACGCCGTACTGGCGGTGCAGGGGCCACGCTCGGCGGAGGTGGTGGCGGTCCTGGGTCTGCCGACCCAGCACGACTACATGGGCTTCGCGACCGCCGGCGACCTCACGGTCTGCCGCACCGGATACACCGGGGAGCACGGGTACGAGCTGGTGGTGCCGGCCGGGCGGGCGGTCGCCGTGTGGGACGAGCTGTTCGCGGCCGGCGAGCCGCTCGGCCTGCGCGCGTGCGGGCTCGGCGCCCGCGACACGTTGCGCACCGAGATGGGGTACGCCCTGCACGGGCAGGACCTGTCTCCGGAGATCACGCCGGTGCAGGCGCGGTTGGGCTGGGCCGTCGGCTGGAGCAAGCCCGCCTTCTGGGGCCGTGACGCGCTGGTCGCCGAGAAGGCCGCGGGCCCGCGCCGCACGCTGCGCGGTCTGGAGTCGCTCGATCGCGGCATTCCCCGGCCGCACATGACCGTGTACGCGGGGGAGCAGGCGGTCGGCGAGGTGACCAGCGGGACGTTTTCGCCGACGAAGAAGGTGGGTGTCGCGCTGGCGCTCGTCGACACCGCTGCCGGCTTGGAAGACGGCGCAACGGTCGAGGTCGATGTGCGGGGTCGCCGCGCCCCGATGCGCCTGGTCAAGCCGCCCTTTGTAAAACCGCAGGTCAGATAGCCTATGACAATCCGGTCTACCGGACAGGTTCGGCGAAGAGGGTGGCGCACACGCGTGCGTAGTACTCGGTCGCTGGGCCGGGATAGTGCAGCGGCGGCGACACCGTCAGGAACGAGTCGGCCTCCGGGTTGGTGGCCGGATCGAGGCTGAGCAGCAGGTCAGCCGCCCGATCGCTGCCCCGCTCGGGCGGTGCGCCGTACGCGGCCGCGATGTCGTGGCCCGTCACCGTGACCGTGGAGGGCATCGGCAGGAACGCCGGCTCACCGGGCGCGTCCAGCGCGTCGCTCCAGATCCGCAGCAGGCGCCGAGCCACGCCGGTCAGCGTCGCGCCCCAGCCCCGTGCCAGGCGTGACGGCACGTCGATCGTCTGGAGTTCCAGGTGCCCGAAGCGGCCGAGGCCCTTTGTGGTGAACCACATGCTGCCGTCGTCGTCTTCGTTCGGCGAGTACGGGATCAGTATCCAGTCGGTGAGCCTGATCCGCCCGTCGGCGTCGGGGAGCGAGCGCAGGGCGGCGTCGGCGGTCAGCACCTGGGTCTGGAAGCCGTCGATCAGGCGGCGGCGGGGGGGGGGGGCACTCGGGGGGCCCCCCGCGCGCGCCCCCCCCTCGTGCGCGGGGGCCCCCCGGGGGCGGACGCCGGCTGCGACCGTGACCACGTGCGTGGCCTCGGCCATGCGGCTCACCTGCTGCTCGGTGGCGCCGAACGCGGCCAGCAGATCGAGCGGGAGCGGCGGCAGGTCGTCGACGTCGTGCGTCTCGACGGTCATGAGCGGTCCGGCGTACATCTGCTGGGCCAGGTCGCGGGCCGGGCCGGTGAGGATCTGATCGAGCGACTCGACCGCCTGGTCGCCGACGGCCACAGGGTCGTCGGGCGGCGTGGTGAGGGGCACGAGGTATGTGGCCGACACCGCCTCGGGCACGGGCAGGATCAGCGCGTCGTCGGAGTCGGGCACGGCTGCGACGTTACTCCGGAAAGGGCCCACCCGGCCGCCCCGTGGGCCTGGCCCTACCGGAGCGCCAGCGCGATGTATGCCACGGTCGCCGCCAGCTCGATCGCGGCGCCCAGTACGTCGCCGGTGACGCCGCCGAGTCGGCGTACCGCGTGACGCACGAGAAGCACCGCGACGGCGAGCGCGGCGAGCACGGCGACCGGCCCCTGCCATGGGCGGCCCGGCACCGCCGGGATCGCGACGACCACCGTGGCGGCCGTGGCGACCGCGAGGGTCACCGGCCCTACCGTGCCGGCGACCAGCGCACCTAGCCCCTCGGGGCGGGCCGGCGGGACGCCGCGCCGGCAGGCCCATGTGGCGGCCAGCCGAGCGGTGGCCGTGGCCACGACGACGGTCGCGAAGACGGGCACCCAGCCCTGACCGGCGAGCCCCGCCAGCGCGGCGGCCTGGATGAGCAGCACCAGCACCAGCGCCGCGACACCGAACGGGCCGACGTCCGGCTTCTTCATGACCTGCAGCGCCGCCTCGCCGCGCCGGTACGAGCCGAGGCCGTCGGCGGTGTCCGCGAGCCCGTCGAGGTGCAGCCCACGGGTCAGGAGCGCGCCGGTGGCGAGCGTCACACCACCGGCGAGGAGCGGCGGCGCGCCCGCGGCGGCCAGGCCGAAGAGCACGGCCGCGAGCGCGAGTCCGACCGCCGCGCCCACGGCCGGCGCGAGCCCCATCGCCACGCCGGCGGCCGCCCGGTCGACCCGGCCGGGCCGCAGCGGGACGACCGTGGACGTGGTCAGCGCGAGCCGGGGACCCGCACGCCCTGT
>NZ_JAIBNX010000385.1 GCF_026130045.1 Micromonospora sp. CPCC 205371 | reverse complement strand
GCGGCGGGCGGGCGGGGGGGGCGCGCGGGGACGGCGCGCGCGGACGGGGGGCGCGGAGGGCGAGCGCGGAGGGCGAGCGCGGACGGGGAGCGCGGGCGAGAGAGCGCGGCGGGGGCCGCCCGCTGCGCGTGGCTGGGTTAGGAGGTGCGGTCCAGGGGGCCCCATTCTTCGGAGTGTTGGGCGTCGACCAGGCGTTCGGACTCGGCCAGAGCGTGTTCGGTGATCCAGGCGATCGGGCGGCGGCACTCGACCAGGGGCTCGTTGTCGGGTCCGCGGCCGATCTCCTCGCCGATCAGCACCCATGGCCGTACGCCGGGACCGCGCAGCTCCCGCAGGTGCCGGTAGTCGTAGAGGCGGCGCGCCACCCACAGCAGTACGGGCCGGTCGCCCCACCAGGGCTCGACGGCGAGCGGGTTGGCGGACAAGCCCGGCAAGGGCACGCCGGTCAGCGCGTCGCGGCTGGTCTGCTCGTCCGGGTCGGCCAGGTCGGCGTCCGGCCCCTTCGACCATCGGATGTACAGGTCGGTGCCTTCCTTCTCGACGAGCGCGGCCAGCTCGTGGAGCGTGTCGATGGTTGGAAGGCTCACCGGCTGCCCTTGATCGCCAGTGTGCCGGCGACGATGACCAGTACCGTGCACACGCTCGCTCCCAGCCAGCCGCCCGCGTACGCGAAGGCCGGCACAGCGGCCCAGAGCAGCACGGCGATGGCGATCAGCGTCGGCCCCCACCGCCGCCGGCGTTCGTCGCCTATGCCCATCCGGGCGACAAACTCGGGGTCGGTCGTACGCAGTCGCCGTGCGATCTCGTCCAGCCGGCGCTGGTCCTCTCCGCTGATCATGGCGCCGCCCTTCCACGCGGTGTTGCGCCATGGATACCCCGAGGAGGAGCGTGATATGCGGGGGCATGTGCCATATCGGCGTGGGTCTACCTCGCGCCACTCTTAGGTGAACCTTAAATCTCCCTGTGGTGGTCATCCGTAACAACGTCATCGACGTTGGGTCGTACGGGTCGATTTGTGCTGCTCCGCCGCTACGTCACGAGAGCCGCCGGAGCCTGTTTGGGTGCAACGCTTGCTTAAGCGTTACACCTGACCCCCGGTGGGCGTCTTGAGCCGGTGAGGAAGGTTAACTACCGTCCCGTATCGCCGCAGTGGGAAGAGAATCGGGACGGTACATGGCTGACCGGAATGTGCCACGCCACCGACCGTACGAGGAAGGTCGGTGGGAACGTCAGGTCGTCTCCGCCGACAGCACCACCCGCAAGCCCCACTCCCACCACTACCGCCCCTACCAGCCGCCGCCCCCGCGGCACCGGGCACCAGCCGAGCCGGCGCGCAGGGCGGAACCGGCGCGCAGGGCGGAGCCACAACGCAAGCCGGAACGCGCGCGCCGTACGCCGCGCGAGGTGCCGCCGAGCAAGGTCGGGCGGCGCAGCGCGCTGCTCGCGCTGGGCACCCTGATCGCCGGTACCGCGGCCACGCGCACCCAGCAGGGTGGTCGGGTCTTCGATTGGGTACTCGGGCGGAGCCCGGCCGCCGGCGGTGGCGCGGGCACCGGTGCGGGTGTCGTGCCCGCCCGCCCGTCCGGTCAGCAGCCGAGCACCGTGCGCACCTACACCGAGCAGAACGAGTCGTACATGGGCTCGAAGGCCGGCGACGCGCTGAAGAAGAACGCGCCCGCCGGTGGGCGCCGGTTCTCCAGCCCAGCGATCGCCGCGAACGCCACCAAGGTCACCGTCGACACCGTGCTGTCCAACGACCCGGCCCGCCACCTCGCCAGCCGGTTGACGTTCGGCCCGACACCAAAGGTGATCGAGGAGATCAACCGGCTCGGCATCGACGAGTGGATCGAGGTGCAGCTGGCTCCGGAGCGGATCGCCGAGACGCCGGCCGAGAAGAAGCTCGCCGAGCTCACCACGCTGGGCATGACGATCCCGCAACTGCGGGCGGCGCGCGCCGAGCTCGAGTCCAAGGGCATCCGGGCCGACGAGCAGGCCGTGCAGGCGACCATCGCCCGGCAGATCTGGTCCGACCGGCAGCTCTTCGAGGTGATGGTCGCCTTCTGGAACGACTTCCTGCACGTGCCCGCGTTCTACGAGGGCTCGCAGGTGCAGCGGGCGTCGTTCGACCGTGACGTGATCCGGCGGTACGCCCTCGACAACTATCCGGACATGCTGGTGGCCGCCAACCAGCACCCGGCACTTCTCACGTACCTGGGGCAGAGCGCGTCCACAAAGGACCGCGTAAACGAGAACCTCGCTCGGGAAAACCTCGAGCAGTTCTCGGTGGGCGTCGACGGCGGATACACCGAAAACGACGTGCGGCAGGCCGCGCTGCTCCAGACGGGCCACGGCGTCAAGGACGACCAGTACGCGTACCGTTCGGGCGACCACCACGTTGGTCCCGTGAAAATCATGGGCTTCTCGCACCCGAACGGCTCAGCCGCCGGCGGCGAGCGCGCCACCGAAGAGTACCTGCGCTTCCTGGCGAGCCACCCGGCGACCGCGCGGGCGATCGCGGCCAGCCTCGCCACCCGGTTCGTCTCCGACACCCCACCGAAGTCCCTTGTGGACCGGCTGGCGAAGAGCTACACGGTCAACCGTGGCCGCATCAAGCCGGTCCTCATGGAGTTGCTGAGCTCGTCGGAGTTCTGGGCGTCAGTGGGGCAGAAGGTGCGCCGGCCCTTGGAGTACGTCGTCGCCACCTACCGGGCGCTCGGGGTGTCGCCGGAGACGCCAGCCGGGTACCAGCCGGGGCCAGACAGCGGCGGGCGCACGCCGTTCGTCGACGGGCTCCGGCAGCTCCAGCAGAAGCTGGAAGAGCTTGGCCAGTACCCGATGGGCTCGCCCACGCCCGGCGGGTACCCGGACGTCTTCGTCGCCTGGACGTCGGCGGGGTCCATTGTGAACTGCTGGAACGAGGCGGGCGACGCCATTGTCGGCCGGCGGCCGATGTTCACGTACGTCAAACCGGAGCAACTCGTCGGCGCCGCGCCGGCCACCGCCGGCCCCTATCTGGAGGCGCTCACGAAGCGGCTCGTGTTCCAGTCGATCAGCATCCGGGAGCGCGTGCTCATCCTCGGGATCGCGGGCCTCACCCCCGACACGCCGGTCGACCCGACGCTCAACGGGGCTATCGTGCCGATCGTGCGCGCCATTCTCGCCTCGCCCCAACACCACCTGAGGTAGGTCATGACTGAGCCAGCTGGCGCTCGCCTCCGCTCGCGCGGGTCATGCGCCCCGAAGCCTCCCTGTAGCCGCCAGTCGCTT
>NZ_JAIBNX010000384.1 GCF_026130045.1 Micromonospora sp. CPCC 205371 | reverse complement strand
GCCGCCGCCGGCGGCCACGCGGGGCGCCCCGGCGCGCCGGGCGCGGGGCCCGAAAGGGGACATCCCCAGGAGGCAGGCGCCTGGACGCGAGGCCGCCGCTGCGCCGCTGGCGAACAGCACGTCCTCGACCGCTGACCCGTCGGTCAGCATCGTGATGACGGCGTCGGCACCGCGGGCGGCGTCGGCCGGAGACGCGGCCAGGGTCGCGCCCTCCGCCGCGAGGGGCGCCGCGCGCCCCGCCGTGCGATTCCAGGCGATCAACTGGTACCCGCTGGCGAGCAGCCGCCGCGCGATTGGCGTGCCCATGTGTCCGGTTCCGAGTACGGCGATGGTCTTCACGGTTGGCAACGGTATGGCCGGCTGTGCCATGTCATCAACGAATGTCACGCATGGCTGCGATGCGTGGCTAGCATGGGTGTGTGCAGATCCAGTCGCTAGAGGTCTTCCAGGCGGTCGCCCGGCACGGCTCCATCACGGTGGCGGCACGGGCACTGCGGTACACGCAGTCGGCGGTGTCCCGGCAGATCGCGGCACTGGAGGCGGAGACCGGCACCCGGCTGTTCGACCGGCTCCCGCGCGGTGTCGCGCTCACCGAGGAGGGTCGCTGCCTACTCGGGCACGCGGAAGCGGTACTCGATCGGCTGGCGACCGCGCGGCGTGACCTGGCGGCGCTGCGCGGCCTCGGCGCAGGCCGCCTGCGGGTCGGCGCGTTTCCCACGGCGGTGGCCGCGCTCGTGCCGCGCGCCTTGTCCGCGTTCCGCGCGGAGCACCCCGAGGTGACATTGTCTCTTGTGGAGGGTCGCACGCCGCAGCTGCTGGAGCGGCTCGCCGACGGCGAGGCCGACGTTGCCGTGGTGAGCGCGCCACCCGACCAGCCGCTGGACGGCGGCCGGTTCGCGCTGCGCCACCTGCTCGACGAGCGGCTTCTGGTGGCGGTGCCACGCACGCACCGGCTCGCCCGGCGGCGCACGGTGCGACTGGCCGAACTGACCGGCGAGTCCTTTGTGGTCGGTTCCGCGACCGCTGAGGAGACGCTGTTGCGGGCCACACTGCCGAGCGGGTTCCAGCCGCGCATCGACATCGTGGCCGCGGAGTGGACGGGCAAGCTCGGCTGCGTCGCCGCCGGGCTCGGCGTGGCTCTGGTGCCGGCGCTCGCCATCCGGGCCACGCCCGCCGACCTCGCGCTGCTGCGGCTGCACCGCGACGACGCGACCGTGCGGCAGGTGTTCGCGGCGACGCTGGCCGGCCGGCGTACGCCGCCCGCGGTCGAGCCGTTCGTCCACTTGCTCAAGACGGAGGCCACCGCGCTGTAGTCGGGCTTCCGACAATGACCAGGCCTATCGGGCCGCGGCGGAAAATGCTGTCCGTATGGCCGACAGCACGAACGAACCTGCGCGCCCCATGGCTCGGCGTCGCCGGCTGATCGCACTCGGCGCGCTGGTCGGCACCACCACGCTAGTGGCCGTCATCTCGTACGCCGTCCCAAAGATCATCGACCGGCTGACCACATCGGACAGCCCGCCGATCACGGTGACCGTCGTGTCCGACCCTAGCCGTGTCAGCGGCTTCGACAGCACCGAGCGGGCGGTGGCGGTCCCCGGCACCGCCGCACCGGCACCCGACCCCGGCCCACGCTGCGGCGACCTCTACCCCTGGTCACGGGCCAACGGTGGCGCGGACGCCGGCGCGAGCCGCCTGCACCTTCTCGTGCGCGGCGCCGACGAGGGCCAGGTGGTGATCACCGAGATTCGGGCCGTCATCGAGGAGCGAGCGCCCAAGGTGCCGAGCCACCAGCTCTACTGCTTGCCGGAAGGTGAACTGACCAGCCGGGTGGTGTCGATCGACCTGGACGACGAGCGCCCGGTCGCGAAGTATGAGACGGCGGACGGCAAGCCCTTCGGGTTCACGGTGGCGCCGGGCGAGGTGGAGGCGTTCCTGATCACGGCGACCGTGGCGCGCGCGACGGCCCGGTGGCACCTGGCTATCGACGTGACGGCCGGGTCGGAGCAGCACACGGTCGAGGTCGACGACGGCGGCGAGCCGTTCCGCACCGCGCCGATCCCCCAAGGTGGACGGTGGCTCTGGGTGGGAACCGGATGGGAGCCGCGTGGCCTGCCGGCCGGCGCGACCGCGCCCGCACCGGTACCGCCGGGCCGCCCCCTCCCCCAACTCCCGACCGCATGACCGCACTATCCGGCGCTCGCCTCCGCTCGCGGGGGTCACACGCCCCGAAGCCGCCCAGTCGCCCGCAGTCGCTACGGTCGCTGCGATGCCGGCACCGGCGGGAGGGGCGCCGGCGATGGCAGGTGCGCGCCGGTGTGGTGACGACGGCGTTGGCGGTTGTGTTCGGCGGCTGCGACGGCGGGGACGCGCCGCCCGAGCCCGACCAGTTCAGGCTGACCGACGTGCAGCGGGTGGAGCCTGCGTGGCCAGGCCTCCTGACCGGCGCCGTGTGGGCTGATGCGGACACGGCAGCGGTCGTCACGCTCGAGGGCGGCGTCTACCGGGTCGACCTGGGCAGCGGCGAAGCGACCGAGTTGGCCAGGCTCGACGGCGCCTCCGACCTGGTCGCGGACCCGCCGAGCGGGATCGTCGTGGCGTCGGCGGGCGGCGGTGAGGTGGTGGCATGGGACCGTGGCGGGCGGGAGCTCAGCCGCGTGGAGTTCGGGTTCGCGGATGTGAGCGCCGTCGCGATCGCCAGCGGCGGTGACCGGTAC
Organism: Micromonospora sp. CPCC 205371; assembly: GCF_026130045.1. Lineage (GTDB taxonomy): Bacteria > Actinomycetota > Actinomycetes > Mycobacteriales > Micromonosporaceae > Phytohabitans. Next base: position 567 of record NZ_JAIBNX010000384.1, on the reverse strand, counting down.
GCGGCGGCGGGCGCGGACGTGACGGTCGTCGACACGGCCACCGGTGCGGTTGTCGTGCGCACAGGGCCTGGGCCGGGCACCGTCCGGTACAACGTGGTGGCCTTCGCGGGCGACAAGGTGGTCGCCGCGCCCGGCCCGGAGATCGCCCTCGACGTGTGGGACCTCGCCGGGCCACGGGTCACGAGCCAGGACTGCGCGTGCGAGGCGGTCGCGGCGTCGATCGTGTTCGAGCCGGACGGGCGGTACGCGGCAATCGGCACGCTCAGCGGGCGACTGGTGCTCTGGGACACCGGCCCTGGCCGGGCGGCGGCCGAGCAGACGCTGACCGAGTCGGCGGACCAGCAGGCCGATCCGCTCGCCGTGATCAGAGGGCGGCACGTGCTGTACGACCTGTCGTCGACCGCGGCCGGCGGAACGGTGCCGGACGGGCCGCTGATGGTGTGGGACAGCCAGACCCGCACCACGACGGAGCTGTGGAAGTGTCCCGGCGAGTGCGACGTGCGGACCGTGTCGACGCTGCCCGGCACCGACCGCATCCTGTTCTACACGGCGACGCCCGGCGGCGAC
>NZ_JAIBNX010000383.1 GCF_026130045.1 Micromonospora sp. CPCC 205371 | reverse complement strand
CCGCGTCACCATCGAACCCACCACTGCCTGACCAGCCACCACAGCACCATTTTCGACTGATCGGCGGGGAGAGGGGTGCCGCGGAGCGGCGTGGCGCGGCGCGCGGACCCCGCGGCGCGCGGAACCCACGGCGCGGGGCGGCGCGGGTGGGCGGCGCGGGGGCGTTACAGGTGGAGGGTTACTGTCGCGCCGCCGTGCGGGGCTGTGGACAACGTCAGTGTGCGGGCGGCGCGGCGGGCGATGTCGAGGCCGAGGCCCGTGGAGCCGGCTCCGCTCGCGCCGCGTTCAGCCACGTCGGGCGGGAGGCCGGGACCCTCGTCGACCACCGTCAGCACCGCGTCCGCGGTCAGCGTCACCCCGAACCCCGTCCCGTCCGGCGTGTGCGCGAACACGTTGCCCAGCACCGCGTCGACCGCCGCACCAAGATCGTCCGCGCCGGTGAGCACCATCAGCGGCCCGGGCGCGAGGTCGAGGGTGACGGTGCGGCCGGTGTCCTCGGCGAGCACGGACCAGAACGCGACCCGTTCGCGCACCACGGCGGCGGCGTCACACGGGCCCGACGTAGCGCCCGACGGCCGCCGCGCCTCACGGATCAGCCCGGTCACGGCGCGTTCCAGCCCGTCGACGGCCGCGGTCACGCGGGACGCCTCGGCCGGGTCGCCCAGCGACTCGGCCTCCAGCCGCAGAGCGGTCAACGGCGTACGCAGCCGGTGCGACAGGTCGGCCACGTTCTCCCGTTCGGCCCGCAGCAGGTCCTGGATGCGCCCGGCCAGGTGGTTGAGGGCGCCGGCGACCTCGCGCAGCTCGGGCGGCCCGGCCGGGGTGGCGCGGGCGGTCAGCTCGGCGTGTGCCAGCCGGTGCGACACGGCGGACAGGTCGCCGATGGGCCGGATCAGGCTGCGCGCGAGCCAGTCGGCCACGAAGAGGCCCAGCAACACCAGCGTCAGTCCCAGCCCCGCGAGAACCAGCCAGGCGCGGGTAACCCCGCGCGACAGCTCGCCGTCCGGGACGAAGGTCCGCAGCACGACCGCGCCGTCGGGACGGCCCTGCACGCCCACCACGATCTCGCGTCCGCCGTCGGCAGCCGCCGTCAGGCTGTTGCCCCGCGCGGCGAGTTCGACAGCAGGGGTACGCCCAGCGGGCGCCCCCAGCACCGAACCGTCCGGCAGGTACACCGTCACTGGGCGGGACGACCGGCCGGCGAGATCGGTCAGCTCCGGCAGTGAGGCGGTGGCGGCGAATGGTACGAGCGACTGGACCTCGGCGGTGGCCGCCACCACGGCCCGGTCCGCTGCCACCGCCCGCAGCAGCACGGCGAGCGGCACCAGGAACGCCACCAGCACCAGGCAGGTTGTCGCGGCCACCAGCAGCGCGAGCCGGCGCCTCATGACGGGGCCGAGAGTCGGACGCCGACGCCACGCACGGTGTGCAGGTATCGGGGTGCCTGTGCGGTCTCGCCGAGCTTGCGGCGCAGCCAGGACAGGTGCACGTCGACCGTCTTGTCGGTACTGCCGTAGGGCACCTGCCACACCTCGGTCAGCAGCTCGCGTTTGGACACGACCTGGCCGGCGCGGCTGGCAAGATGGTGCAGCAGGTCGAACTCGCGCGGCGTCAGGTCGAGCGCGGTACCGCCAAGGCTGGCCTCGCGAGAGCGAGGGTCGACGCGGAGCTCGCCCACGACGACGGCGCTCTCGTCCGGGTCGCCGGCGCCGCGCCGCAGCACCGCGCGCACCCGCGCGTCGAGCTGCGCCGCCGTGAACGGCTTCACCACGTAGTCGTCGGCGCCCGCGTCCAGGCCGCGCACGATCTCCGCCTCGTCGTCACGAGCCGTGGCGATGATGACGGGTACCGTGCTGACGCCCCGGAGCATCCGCAGCAGTTCGAGCCCGTCAAGATCGGGCAGGCCCAGGTCGAGCACGACGAGGTCGGGCCGCTCGTCAAGAGCCGTCTGGAGGCCGCCCATGGCGGTGTGCGCGGCAGCCACCGCGTGCCCGCGCTCGCGCAGCGCCCGCAGCAGCGGTGTACGGATGGCAGGGTCGTCTTCGATCAGCAGCAGCCGGGCCACCCCCGCACCGTATCCGCCACACCGCCCCGCCAGCCGCACGTTAACCATCCATTAGCGTCTGCCGGCGCCGGCTTTAACCGGCGATGCCTGTTGCGAGGGCCGAGAGCCCAGTGGCATCATTGAACTCGCCGAAGGCTGCTTAGCCTGAGGAAGTGGGCCCGATCTCTCTCCGGACGGTTTGGGATCGGGTTTCGCGCTGTTCAGGGTCTCTTTTCGTCCAATGTGACGACCTTTTCGATGATCCCTTCTACGATCGTGGTGCGGTCGCGGTTGTCCTCGGGCTCACCCGCTGACTCGAATGCGATCCGGTGCACGCGCGCGCCCAGCGTGGCCAGGTCGTGGAACATATGGGTGACGCACCGACGGCGAGCTTCCACCGGATGGCCGGTTGAGGTGTAAATGCGCGCTTGCACCGGCGAGTCAACGACGGCGCTGAGAATTTCACGACGCCGACTGGCCCGTTCCTTGGTCATGTGCACGCGGCTCTGCCCGGTCCACTGAGCCGGCGCACCATAGCCCGCGCCGCCGAGAGGGATCGCGACTCGTACGTCACCGAACAGAGCAGGAAGAGGTCGCGTCGCATCGACTCGTCGACGAAGACATGCACTTGGCCATCCTGGCAGCGCGGGAATCGTGGTGTGGTCCCGCCAGATGCGGCGGCGCGTTAACCGGCTGTTAGGGGTGCTTGGCGCCGGCTTTAACGGTGCACGGGGCATAGTCGGGGCATGAGCCGTCCTACGCTCCTCGCCGTTGCCGGCTGGCTGGTGGCCGCTACGGTCGCGACGCTGACCGGGCTCGCCGCCGTACGGGTCATCGGGGACGGCATCACGGGTACGGCCGCCGCGACGTTGAGCGAGCGTGAGGTCCGGGAGCAACTGGCGTCGGCGCCGCCCCCGGTCACGGTCTCTCCGCACGCGAGCGCGAGCCAGGGTGGTGGCACCGTGCTCGCGAGCGCCGCCGGCACGATCGTGGCAACCTGCGCGGACGGGCTGGTCACGCTGCTGTCGTGGGCGCCCGCACAGGGGTACAGGGTGGCCGAGGCGGCCCCGGGGCCCGACGACGAGGCCGAGGTGGAGTTCGCTCGCGGTAGCGAGTGGGTCGAGGTCAAGATCGTCTGCGCGGCGGGCGAGCCCACGATCAGCCGCGAGAAGGACGACTGACGCCGCGCCGATCAAGGGCGATCGCATCGATCAAGGGCAAACGCACGCGGTAAAGAGATCGAACCACGTGCGTTTGCCCTT
>NZ_JAIBNX010000382.1 GCF_026130045.1 Micromonospora sp. CPCC 205371 | reverse complement strand
CAAGGGCAAATGCACGTGGTTCGATCTCTTTTCCGCGTGCATTCGCCCTTGATCGATGAGAACTTCCTTGATCGACGGCGCGTGGCGCCGGCGGCGCGCGCCGTCGATACCTCCGTCCGCGAAGCCGTAGCCGTCTACGCCGCTTCCGCGTCGAAGATCAGGCAGCTCGACGTGGCGTGGGCGACGAGGCGGCCCTTCCCGTCGGTGAGGCGGGCCTCCGCGAGCGCGGTCCGCCGCCCGGCCGACAGCACCGTGCCCTCGCAGCGCAGCAACCCCGACGCGATCGTGACCGGACGCAGGAACTTCACGCTGAGGTCCAGCGTCGTGTATCCCACGCCGGCGGGCAGCGTGGTGTGCACCGCGCACCCCGCGGCCGTGTCCAGCAGCGTCGACAGCATGCCGCCGTGCACCGTGCCCAGCGGGTTGTAGTGGAACTCCTGCGGGATCATCTCGACGACGACCCGCCCCTTCTCGGCCTCCATGCGGCTCATGTCGAGCAGGTGCATGACCGGTGGGGCGGCCAGCTCACCGTCGATCATCGCGCGGATCAGCTCCAGGCCGCTGCGCCGGCCCACGTGTGCGGCGTTGGCCATCGGGTCCTGCCAGGTGAAGGTGCGGCTGCGCTCCGCCGTCTGAGTCTGGCTCATGGACGCAGCCTCGCAGGAGCTTGCTAGGTCTGTCAATCAGACTTAGCCTCGGTGGGGTGAGACCAACAGCACTCGACTGGTCCATCGACAACTGCACCATCGCCCGCGCGATGGAGATCCTCGGCGAGAGATGGACGTTCGTCGTGCTGCGCGACATCTTCGCGGGCATCCGGCGCTTCGACGACATGCGCGAGCGCACCGGCATCTCCCGGCAGGTGCTCGCCAACCGCCTCGCCATGCTCGTCGAGCGCGGTGTGCTGCGCCGCGAGCCGTACCGCGAGCCCGGCGCCCGCGTCCGCCACGAGTACCGCCTCACCGAGATGGGCCTCGACCTGTATCCGCTGCTCGTCGCGCTCGGCGAGTGGGGCAACCGATACCTGGCCGATCCCGAGGGGCCGCCGGTCGCGATGGTGCACCGGGGCTGCGGCGGCGACGTGTCACCGGTGATGCGCTGCTCCCACGGCCACGACGCCCTCAAACCCCGCGAGGTCGCCAGCGCCCCCGGCCCAGGTGCCCGGCCTAGAGTCCCGGGCTGATCGGCATCCGCTATGGTCCGCGGCATGCGGCTCGAGGCGGTCACCCCGAAGAACTACGAGGCGGCACTAGACCTGTCCGTGCGCCCCGACCAGGACGATCTGGTCGCGCCGGTGGTCAAGTCGCTCGCCGAGGCGTACGTCTTCCCCGACCACGCATGGCCGCGGCTGATCTACGACGGCGACCGGCTGGTCGGCTTCCTCATGGCCTTCCTGGACATACCGTGGGGCTCCGATCCCAACACCGACGATCTGCGTTCCGGCCTCTGGCGGCTCAACATCGCCGCCGATGCCCAAGGAAAAGGCTACGGCCGGTTCGCCGTGGAGGCCGTGTGCGCGGAGATCCGTTCCCGAGGCGGCACCCGGGCGTACGTCACCTGGGCGCCCCGCGCCGGAGGCCCGGAGGAGTTCTACCTGAAGCTGGGCTTCCGCCCGACCGGCGAGCAGAGCGGCGGCCAGACCGTCGGCGTCCTAGACCTCGTAAAAGCCCGGTAGCGTCCCCCGGGTGACCTCTACCTGGGCGCCTCTGCGGATCACCGCGTTCCGCAGCCTGTGGATCGCCGTGCTGGCGAGCAACATCGGCACCTGGATGCAGACCGTCGGCGCGCAGTGGCTGCTGGTCGAGCAGCGCGACTCGTCGGCCCTCGTGGCGCTCGTGCAGACCGCGAGCATGCTGCCGGTGCTGCTGCTGGCGCTGCCATCGGGCGCGCTGGCCGACACGTTCGACCGGCGGCGGCTGCTGATCGCGGTGCAGGGGTTCCTGGTGGGCGTGGGCGCGCTGCTCACCGCGCTCACCGCGGCCGACAAGATGCCGCCGGCGCTGCTGCTGACGTTGACGTTCGCGCTGGGTGCCGGGCAGGCGCTGACGCTGCCCGCGTGGCAGGCGCTCATCCCGGAGCTCGTACCGCGGCCGCAGTTGCCCGCCGCCTCCGCGCTCGGGTCGATCAGCATCAACCTGGCCCGCTCGGTCGGACCGGCGATCGCGGGCGTGCTGGTGGCGCAGGTCGGCGTCGCGGCGGTGTTCGGGCTGAACGCGCTGTCGTTCCTCGTGTTCGGGCTGGTGCTGCTGCGGTGGCGGCGCCCCGTCGAACCACCGGCGGGCGCCCCCGAACGCTTCGCGGCGGCGATGCGCGCGGGTGGCCGGTACGTGCGGCACTCACCCATCGTGCGGCGCATCCTGCTGCGCGCGAGCCTGTTCGTGGTGCCAGGCAGTGCCCTATGGGCGCTGTTGCCGCTGGTCGCGAGCCGCCGGCTCGCGCTCGGAGCCGGCGGATACGGCCTGCTGCTCGGCGCGATGGGCGTCGGCGCCGTCGTGGGCGCTGTGGTTTTGCCTCGTGTACGGGAACGCCTCACGCCAAACCAGCTGCTCGCCGCCGCTGGGCTGATCTTCGGGCTGGCGCTGCTGGTGCTGGCGCTGGTGCGCGACGCGTTCGTGGTGACGCTGGTGCTGCTGCCCGCCGGCGTGGCCTGGATGACCGTACTGTCCAGCGTCAACGCGGCCCTCCAGCTCTTCCTGCCAAACTGGGTACGCGGGCGCGGGCTGTCGGTGTGGCAGGTGGTGTTCGCTGGCGGGCAGGCGTTGGGTGCGCTGTTCTGGGGCGCGCTCGCCGACTGGCAGGGCCTCGTCACGACGTACGTGGTGGCGACGATCGTGATGCTCGCGGGTGCGGCGAGCGTGCGATTGTGGCCGCTGCTGGACGTGGCTGGGGTCAACCGCGAGCCCGCGATCTACTGGCCCGAGCCGCACCTGGTGCTCGACCCCGACCCGGCCGCCGGACCGATCCTCGTGAGCGTGGCGTACGCGGTGCCGCCCGAGCGCGAGACCGAGTTCGTGGCCGCGATGCGGGCAGTGCGGCGGTCCCGCCAACGGACCGGCGCACCCCGGGGGGGCCTCGCCCCGGCCGGCGCGTGGGCGGGCCGATCCGTGGAGGTAACCCCGGCCCCATCCTGGGCCGAGCACCTCCGCCAGCACGGCGCCCGCCTGACCGGCGCCGACCGCGACGCCGAAGAGCGCGCCCGCGCCCTGATAACCGGCACCCCCGAGGTAACCCACCTCCTCCCCACCTGACCCCACCCTGGCGCGGGCGCCCTCGCGTCGCGCCCTCGCGCCGCGCCGCCCCTTGTCCGTCGATCAGTCGTAAACGCGCTCCGCCCGTTTACGCGGGCCGTGGGGGGCCGCGCCGCGCGGCCCCGGGGCGCCACGGGGCACAGCCACCGGG
>NZ_JAIBNX010000381.1 GCF_026130045.1 Micromonospora sp. CPCC 205371 | reverse complement strand
CCTGCGCGGACACGGACAATCCCGACCACGTCTCCGCCTGGGGGCAGGCCGCCCGGCGAGCGGCCCGGACAACCGGCTCAGGTAGCGTCGGCGGACCCGGGGGCTGCATTCGCAGTACACGTCGCCGGAGGGGCGGGCGCACGGGCACGGGTTGGCGGCGAGGCAGAGCTGCACGCGCGCCGGGAATTCGGTGGCACCGGAGACGCGCCGCAGCAGCACGCGGCCGGATTCGAGTGGCTGCCGCAGCGCGTCCAGCGACCGCCCGCTGAACTCGGGCGCCTCGTCCAGAAACAGAACACCCCGATGCGCCAGCGAGATCGCGCCCGGCTTGGCGAGCCCGCTGCCGCCGCCGACCAGCGACTGCACCGTCGCGGTGTGGTGCGGTGCCTGGAACGGCGGCCGGCGCAGGAGGCGACCGCCAGGCGGCAGCACACCCGCTATCGAGTGCAGTGCGGTGACCTCGAGTGCGGCCTCGTCGTCGAGCTCCGGCAGTATCGACGGCAGGCGCTCGGCAAGCATCGTCTTTCCCGCCCCCGGTGGGCCGAAGATCGCGACGTGATGCCCGCCGGCCGCCGCCACCTCGATGGCGCGCCGGCCGAGCGGCTGGCCGGCCACGTCGGCGAGGTCAGGACCGGGCGTGCCGTGCGAGGGAACGCCGTGATCCGCCGGGTCGAGCATCGGCACACCATCACGGACGAACGCGATCAGCCGGTGCAGCGTGTCGATCGCCTTCACCAGTACGCCTGGAACGATGGCGGCCTCCTGCGCGTTGCCGAGCGGCACGACCACCCGCGTGATCCCCGCACGGAGCGCGGCCGCCACCATCGGCAACACACCGCGAACCGGGCGGACGGTGCCGTCGAGACCCAGCTCACCGAGGATGGCGACCCGGTCGAACGCCGCCAGCGGCAGCTCACCGGCGCCCGCGAGGATCGCGACCGCGATGGCGCAATCGAAGACCGAGCCGCGTTTAGGCAGCGTCGCAGGCAGCAGGTTGATGGTGATGCGGCGGGACGGCCACTCCTGGCCAGAGTTGATGATCGCGGCGCGGACCCGGTCGCGCGCCTCGTGCAGGGCGGTGTCGGGCAGGCCGGAGAGCACCAGCGCCGGCAGGCCGGTCGCCAGATGGGCCTCCACCTCGATCAGGTGGCCGGTGACCCCGACGAGCCCGACCGAGAGCACCTTGGCGTAGCTCATTCAGAACGCTCCCCGCAGGTGCTCGACGCGCCACGGGCCACGCTTGCGAGCCAGTATCGACACGACGTCGAAGCGGATGTCGCGAGCCTGAACGCGGTGGGACGCCAGCCACTGGACCGCCAGCCGCCGCAGCCGCGCCGCCTTCGCACCCACGATCGCCTCGATCGGCATGCCGAACTCGGCCGTTCGCCTGGTCTTGACCTCACAGAACACGAGATCCTGACCGTCCCACGCGATGATGTCGATCTCCCCGCCCGCGCATCGCCAGTTGCGAGCGACGACGCGCAGTCCCGCCTCGGTCAGGTGCTCCACCGCGCGACGCTCGCCGTATGCGCCGACCGCCTGCCTCTCCCTCGTCATGACGACGACCGTGTCAGCCCATCGGTCCCCACGAATGCCAACTCAGTCGAGGTGTGGACAACCAGCCACGCTGTGGATACCCGGACAATCAAGCCACCGGCGTGCTACACGCGCGGTGCATACCTGTACTCCCTCGGGGTCCATTCCAACCACTGGCCGTGCGGGCCGGTCCGGGCCAGGACCTCCACGGTGGCCTGGCCGCCGCGCCACGCGACGAGGGTGAGCACCCCGACGGCGAGGACGCCGCGCGGCCCGGCCTCGGCCGGGCGGCGGCCGATGAACATCTCGGCGCCGAAGGGCGCCGCCTCGTTGAACAGCACGGTGAGGTCGCGTCGGGCGCCGACCTCGGCGAGCGCCGCGACGAGCCGCCGGCGGTCGCCATCGGGCAGGTAGGTGACGGCGTTGGAAGAGAAGACGCACGGCACCGTATCGCCATCCACAGTGGACAAAGCGAGCGGCAGGGTCTCGACCATGTCGCCCGCCAGCATCGCCGGACGTGCCCGCGCCACCTCCGCGAGCGCCGCGTCCAGCCGGGCGAGGCGGTCGGTCTGCTCAGGCCAGACGCACGCGCGCAGCCAGTCGGTGGCGGCGGCGTCCGTAGCGTCGATGGGCGCGAGGTCGATGCCCACCCGGCCGGCGACCGGCAAAGGCCCGGCTGCGGGCTCAGGCCACCGGTCGCCGCGCACCTCGCAGGTCAGCGCCAGCCCGCCGGCCGGCCCGTACGTGGTGGTGCGGCTGCCGTGCTCGTAACGGCAGGCGTACCGGTCGCTCATCAGCAGCAGGCCGGCGCTGGTGCCGAGCTCGACCAGGCTGAGCGGGCGCCCGCCGGCGAGGGCCGCCGCCCGCCCGAAGCCCGGCCGCAGCAGGGCGGCGCGCCGCGCCTCGTTCGTCTGGGTCGTCCTGGTCGCGCACAGCGCGGTGAGCGCGTCGCGATGCGCCGACACGAAGCTCGCCAGCGCCGCCGGCAACTCGCTGTCCACGCCGCGCGTGCCGCCGAGGACCGGGAGGTACGCCGACAGCGGGTGATCGCGCGCGATGGTGCGCAAGAGGTACTGGACGGCGGCGAAATACAGGATCGCCCGGCGCTGGTCCGGCGGGGCGGCGAGCAGGGGTGCCGCGAGGTCCGGACGGTCGGCGACGACGCCGGAAAGGTACTCGTACCGCGCGGAATGGCCGTGAAACTCCTTGAGTGCGAAATGCCGGAACATTCGGCTCAGTGCGCGAGACTCCGCCGACGTCATCGTCTGATCGTGTCGCCCCGTCCGGGCCGTGCGCAGCGATCGGCGTCACAGATGACGGGTAGCGCGGATCGCTGCTGGTCGCATACGGTGCCGCCGTGGAAGGTGAACGCTGGAACGGCGCCCCGCAGGAGTGGGACGGGTACCGGATTCCCGGTCCTCGCGGGCAGCACGACGGCTTCGAGGGCGATCCGCTGACCGCCGCTCTCCCGTATGGCTTGAACGACGCCGGCAACCCGCTCGCGACGGCGGCGGCGAGGGAATCGGCCCGGCAGCCGCTGGAGGAGCCGACCGGTGCGGTGGCGCCGGTCTCGCCCCGCCCGGCCGGCACGGCGGCGTTCTCGCCGTCCGCGGCCCAGGGCGGGTACGCGGTAGAACTCGGCCTGACGATCGCCGACCCTTCCACCACACCCGGCCTCGAGCCGCCGCCGGTGGCCCCACCGGTCGGGCAGCCGGTCGGGCAGCCGGTCACACCGCCGGTGGCGCCGCCGCAGCCGGAGCCGGCGCGCTTTCACGCCGAACCCATCGACCGCGCCTCCCTAAGGCGCCCCTCCGCGCCGCTCGCTCCGGTGGGCGGCGGCGTCTTCCGGACCCGCCGTCCCGCCGCGGCGCTCG
>NZ_JAIBNX010000380.1 GCF_026130045.1 Micromonospora sp. CPCC 205371 | reverse complement strand
GCTACGATCGGACTTGCTCGCCGCCCCGCCCCGTTCGCCGCCCCGCGCCGCGGGGTCCGCGGGACGCTATTACCTGCGTTCCTTAGGCCCGGTTCGTCGATCAAGGACGAATGCTCGTGCTTTGATCTGCGCGGCCCGCGGCCCGCGGGCGCCGCGCGAGCGCCCTCTCCCCGCCGATCAAGGGCGAACGCACGTGGTTGGATCTCCGATCCGCGTGCATTTGCCCTTGATCGATGCAATGTTCCTTGATCGCTGTCGCTGTCGCTGTCGCTGTCGCCGTCGGCCGACGGCAGGGGCCGACGGCAGGGGGCAGGGGGCGCTGCCGCCCCCGGTCGCCAGCGGGCCGACGGTCGCGTCCCGGTCGCCAGCGGGCCGACGGTCGCATCCCGGTCGCCAGGGGGCCGACCCTCGCTGCCCCGGCCGCCACCGGCCAGCCGTCGCCGCCCCGTCGCCAGGAGCCCGGTCTTCGCTGCACTGTCGCCGGCAGCCCGGCCTCGTCGCGCGTTGGCCGCTGGTCGCCGCTCACTGGTCGTAACGCGACGTTGGGCCAGGCGTCCCCCGGCCGCTGGCGATGGCGTGGCCATGACCCCGTACGAGGGGCGCAGTTTCGGCGAACTCGCGCCATCAAGGCGCGCCTCTGACGCCGCGGATTCCGGGATGTTGCTGTTGAGCGCGGCGTCTCAGCAGGTTGTAGCGCGATGATGGCCATGGATCTTGGTCGGTTGCGATTTTGTCATACCCCTCACCTAGCGTCAGGGCATGCTTATCGATTGCGACAGCTGCGCCGTGCGGGGCAAGGCGTGTGGTGGGTGCCTCGTCAGCGCTCTGATCGACACGCCGCCGCGATACGGCGAGCTCACCGAGGCGGAGCGCCAGGCGATCGAGGTGTTCGCGCGCGCAGGCTTCGACGTCGATGTGATTTCCGAGCCGGCACGGCCGCCGCTGCGGCTCATGCCCGGTGGACGCCGCCGGCGGCATGTGGCATGACCACTAGTATCGGCTCGCATGACCCCTAGGCTCTGGGCGGTCGTGGCACTGGGTGGGCTCGTCATCGCGCTCCTTGTGGCCGCCGCGCTCCTGGTGCCGTGGCACCGCCCGCCGGCGCCGCGCGCCGATCAGCTCGCGGCCCTGCGTGATCTGCCGGCCGCGCAGGTGAGCCGTGGCCGGGCGTTTCACGCGGCGTTGCGCCCTGGCTCGTACGGCGCGTTGGCTGTCGGTCTCGTGGTGGCGCTGGTCCTGGGGCTTACACCGCTGGGCGCGCGCCTGGTCGAGCTGGGCGGCCGCCCCTTTGGCGACCATTGGGTGGCACGAGCGATCGTCGGCGGGCTCGCGATCGTGCTGGTCGCCGAGCTGGCCACGCTTCCGTTCGCGGCGTGGCGGCACACCGTCATGGTGGACTACGGGCTCTCCACGCAGAGCTGGAGCGGATGGGTCGTCGACGTCCTCAAGTCGTACGCGGTCACCGCGGTCATCGGCACCATCGCGCTTCTCGGCTTCTACACGATCACCCGGTTCGCGCCGCGCTGGTGGTGGGCGTTCGGCGCCGTGGGGGCGGCTTCCCTGGTAGTGCTGCTCTCGTTCGTGGTGCCGGTGCTCATCGAGCCTGTCTTCAACAAGTTCACCCCGATGGAGCCTGGTCCGCAGCGCACCGAGCTGATGGCGCTCGCCGAGCGTGACGGCGTGCCAGTACGCGACGTGCTGGTGGCCGATGCGTCACGCCGCACGCGAGCGGTCAACGCGTACGTCTCGGGGCTCGGCCCTACCCGCAGGATCGTCGTCTACGACACCCTCCTGCGCGAGGCGCCGCCCGCCGAGGTAGCGAGCGTGGTGGCGCACGAGCTCGGTCACGCCAAGGACCGCGACGTCTTCACCGGCACGCTGATCGGCGCGTTGGGGGCGGCGGCGGCCGTGATCGCCTTGTACGTGCTGGGTGGCTGGGGGTGGTTGTTGCGCGCCGCCGGTGTCGACTCGATGGGTGAGCCACGAGCGCTCGCCCTGATGGTGGCGATCGTGTCGGTGGTGGGGCTGGCCGCCTCCCCGGTGCAGAGCCTGATTTCCCGGCGCGTGGAGGCGCGCGCCGACCAGCATGCGCTCGTGCTCACGGGCGATCCGGCGACGTTCGAGGCGATGCAGCGCCGCCTCTCCACGGTCAATCTCGGCGATCCTGATCCGCCCCGCTGGGAATACCTCTACTCCGCCTCGCATCCGTCCACTGTGGAGCGGATGGCAGCGGCGCGGGCCTACGCCCGGGGAGAGCGATGACCACGCTTCTGGTCACCAATGACTTTCCGCCGCGGCCGGGCGGCATCCAGTCCTTCGTGCACAACCTCGCGCTCCGGCAGCCGCCCGGTTCCCTTGTGGTGTACGCGTCGACTTGGCGGGGCGCCGCAAAGTTCGACGCGGAGCAGCCCTTCGAGGTGGTCCGCGAGTCGACGGGAGTCCTGCTGCCGACCCGCCGGGCCGCCCGTCGCTCGGCCGAGCTGGCGAAGGCGTACAGCTGCGAATCGGTGTGGTTTGGCGCCGCCGCCCCTCTCGGCCTGCTCGCCGCGGGCCTGCGTCGGCGCGCGGGCGTCGAGCGTGCGGTGGCGCTGACCCACGGCCATGAGATCGGCTGGGCGGCGCTCCCTGGAGCGCGCGCCCTGCTGCGCCGGATCGCGCGCGGCGTCGACGTGACGACGTACCTGACGGAATACCAGCGGGTGCGCCTCGACCGGGCACTGCATGGTCTCACCGAGCTACGACGGCTCCCGCCGGGCGTCGACGTCGATGCGTACCACCCCGATGTGGACGGTGGTGAGATCCGCCGCCGCCATGGTCTCGGCGACCGTCCGGTGGTGGTCTGCGTGTCGCGCCTCGTGCCCCGGAAGGGCCAGGACGCCCTGATCCGCGCCCTGCCGCTGATCCGGCGCCGGGTGCCGGACGCCGTGCTGCTGCTGGTCGGGGGCGGTCCGCACCAGTCCCGCCTCGCCAAGATGGCCGGCGACGGCGTGGTGTTCACCGGTTCGGTGCCGCACGAGGAGCTGCCCGCGCACTACGCGACCGGCGACGTCTTCGCGATGCCATGCCGCACCCGAAACGCTGGCCTCGACGTGGAGGGCCTCGGCATCGTCTACCTTGAGGCGTCCGCGAGCGGGCTGCCCGTCGTGGCTGGCGACTCGGGGGGCGCCCCCGACGCGGTCCGCGACGGCGAGACTGGCTATGTGGTGAATGGTCGCGACATCCCGCAGATCGCCGATCGGGTGGCGACCTTGCTGTCCGACCGCGATCTTGCCGCCCGAATGGGTAAAGCGGGCCGCGCGTGGGTGGAGCGCGAGTGGCGCTGGGAGACCCAGGCCACCCACCTGTCGGAGCTCCTCAACCCCTGACTTCGGCCCGTGGCGGGCCGTCGATCAAGGGCGTTTTCATCGATCAAGGGCGAATGCACGTGGAAAAGAGATCCAACCACGTGCATTCGCCCT
>NZ_JAIBNX010000038.1:7467-49468 GCF_026130045.1 Micromonospora sp. CPCC 205371 | reverse complement strand
TCGCAGCGCAGCTACAGCGGCGGTGTTCGACCGGACCGGGTTGACCTGTGCGGTCGGCGTGGGTGGCGGACATGCGGATGACATGGTCCGCCCAGCCGTGCGTGGCGGCGTACACGCAGGCGCCGCGCTGGCCTGGCTGGACGCCGAGCGCCCGAACACGATCGTCCAGGTCCGGCGTGCGCGCAACCTGACCGCTGCGATTCGCATGTCGAGGTCCGTTGTCGGCCCGCCGCGCAGCTTCATCACACGGGTCGGCGTCGCGACGTTGGTCAAGATCCCAGCGCCGACCGTCAACGTGGTCGAGACGCTGAAGCCCCCGACTGGCGCGTAGCTTGCCCGTAGCGGTCCGTCAACGCCAAGCGGAAGGATCCCCTCGCGCACAAGTCTCCTGGGTGTGGACGGGCCCGTGCGTGCTTGGTCGTGAGCCGGTGCCGCGGTCCCGCCGGTCGCTGGCATCTTCCGCCGAACCTGCCGCCGAACGTGAACTTTCAGCGAACAACGAGCGCGAGCGTTTGCGCGTCGCGGCTGCCGGTGATGACGGGAAGGGCACGCCGGAGGAGGAAGGTCAATGACTACCCACGACAGTGAGCAGCGCCCGCAGCAGATGGCTCCCTTCCAGAACACCGAAACCGCCATCCGCCACGAGGTGGAGGCCGTCGCGCAGCGGTTCCCGGACACCGACATCGCGAGAATCGACGAGGCGGTGCGGGAAGTGTTCGGCGCCTTGAAGGCGGACGCGGAGGTGGAAACGCACCTGCTGGCGCTCACCCGACACCGGGTGTATGACCGGCTGCAGGAGCAGGGCCACGTGTTTCGGCCGGGGATTGTCGACGGGACCGAGTCGGAGGCGGGGGGCGACGTTGTCGCGGACTCGGGCTCCGACACCCGCCTGCGCGCCAACAGCGACCCGAAGGAGCAGGGCAGAGAAGAACACGGAACGCGAGAACCCACTTCGACGCCGGCGACGAGCGAACGCCCCGACTGATTTTCCGTGATCAGGGCGTCCCTGGAGATTTAAGGCTGTTGGGGCGGTCTTGGCTCGTGGGTTGTGGCCTTTGGGGTGGCCGGTGTTGGCGGGTCGGCTTTTCTGATCACGGGTTGGCGGGTCCGGGAGTGCTTGTTCTTCGCTCGGGCGTGGCGCGGTGTCGCTGGCTGGGTGCCATCGGCGGCGAAGCTGGGGGAGGGTCAGGTCGGGCGCGGGGCGACCGCCGCTGTACCACACGGTGTCGCCCGCTGCCCGGTGAAGGACGGGACATCGACTGGGCACGCTGTCCCGTCCGCACGAACCTTGCGAGTGTCCGGGTTACTTTGCGAGTGATCTTGCGAGCCGTCCGGGTTTCTTTGCAGGCCGCAGGCAGCTTCCATGACGTCCGTGTGTAGTCGCGGCGGCGTCAGGTGGCCGTGCCGCGGGCGATGTAGAGGTTCATGTCGGTGAAGTCGAGGGTGATGGTGTAGGGCTTGAAGAAGCTGTGGGGGATGTGGCCCAACGCGTCGAACCCGAGGGGGTTGGTGATCGACCGGCGTTTGTTCGCGTAGGAGTAGGCGTCCTTGGCGACGGCGACGCCGAGGCGGATCTCCTTGGGGTAGCAGGGGTAGACATCGGCTGGGTGGCTGTGGGCAAAGGTCTGGATCGGGCGATCGTAGTCGATGCGGATCCGCAACTGTTTGGCCGTTTCCTCGGCCATGCCGGCGGCGATCTCGCCCGTCCCGCCGAAGTTCACGCCCACGACCCGCGGGCCGGAGCCGTCGATGCTGCCCCTGCTGTGGACGGCGGCGCCCTCGCGGCCCAGCCACAGCGGCAGAGGTTCTACGCCCGCCCGGTTGGCGTCGGCGCGTGCCTTCGCGATGTTTTCGGGGGTCTTGCGCCGCAGGATCAACCATCGGCCCGCGTAGTCGAAGGTGGTCAGGAAGTGGTGGAAGACCCACGTGCCGATCATGCCGTCGTGGTCATGTTCATCGAGCGAGACGGTGTCCGACTCCGACCACTCCACGGGGATGTTGCGCAGTTCGATGCCGCCCAGCGTGAACGACTGCAGCACCCCGAAGTGCATCCACATCTTGCCGTCCATGAAGTCGATCTCTTGGCTGTAGACCGCGGTCAGTCCGGCTTCGTTGGCCGTCTTCGAGGACAAGCCGAGGTACGGGAAGCCGGTGTAGAACATGAAGCGCTTCGCCGGTCCGCCGTTGACCGAGGCCTCTACCAGCGGAGACGGGTCCAGCCGGAGCCACTTCAGCTGCGCGATGTCGCCGTGGATCTGATACGCCTCGCCTTGGACGGCTGCGAACCAGGTGGCATAGGCTTCCTCGCCGGCTGCTCGCCAGCACGGTACGGCAAGGGCGAGCTTGTCTTGCCGGGTGTAGCAGTCGCCCAGGAGCTGGTTGGTGTCCTTGTCGCTGGGTGCCAGTTTGAGGGCCATCGTGAGGTACTTCTCGGCCTCGGGGAACTTGTTGGCCAGTAGCGCTACAAGGCCGCGCCGGCGGGCCGCGTGCAGGTTCGTGGGGTCATTCTTCAGGATCTGCTCGTAGGCGCGGCCGGCCTGCTCAAACCTGCCGGCCTTGAACAGCGCGTCCGCGTCACCCGTGTCGGCTAGCGCTGTAGCCGCCCCGCCCAGCAGCGGCGCGGCTACAGCGGCGCCGGTCAGCACGGCGGCGCCCCGCAACAACGAACGCCGGTCCCATTCACCGTCATGAGTCATGCCTCCACCGAAGCCGGAGGACTGTTGCGGCGACGTATGCGATTTTCGATACGCCCGCGATACACGAATCCCCGGCATCAAGGAGGCCACTCGCCCACTCTGAAACGCAAGATCATTCGTTTCCGTAGAGTAACTCCGGACAACTCGCACACCGACCGTCCAGAGCTACCTTGCGGATCGCAGGTCGCCAGCTTGATCATCCGCAACCTTCACGTGGACGGGACAAACCGTGGGTATGCCGCCAGGTTCACCTTCTGCGCCGGATGCCGAGTTCTTGACCGCGCTAGACGGCCAGCCGTGCGGTGTCCTCTCGGCCCATACGATCGCGGCCGGCGCGTCTATCGCGGGTCGTTCTCTGTGCCTGCCGTGATTCGCGTGTACTCGGAGCCGTCGAGGGGTGGCCAGCCGCGGCCAGGGCTTACTCGTTCGACCGCGCCGTCGTCGACAACGAGGCCGCGTTCTACCGCGCGGTTTTCCACGGTGACGCTAGCTTCGTCGGCGCGCGGTTCACCGGCCACGCCGAGTTCGGCCGGGCCCGGTTCCGCGGCCACGCCGACTTCAGCGGCGCGGCGTTCGGCGGCATGGCCTGGTTCGGCCGGGGCGCCCACACGTGGTGGGACGACGACGAGAGGTGGGCCACCGTCGAGGAGATCGACCCGGCGCCGTGGGACGAGCCGAACGAGGACGACCCCGACTGGCCGGTCGCGGTGCTCATCGAGGACTACCAGGACTTCGAGGAGGGCGGCGTCGGTGCCCTGTTTACCGGCGAGGTGTCGTTCCGCGACGCCCGGTTCGTCGGTCCGGCTTGGTTCTACAACGCCCGGTTCGGTGCCACGGCGGCGTTCACCGGTGCGCACTTCGCCGGACGGGTCCACCTCGACCAGCCGACCGTCGACCTCACCGGCGCCCAGTGGGGCGGCGGCACCGCCCGGCGGGTCGGTGTGGCCGCTGGGCTGGACGGTCGAACCGACCGGTTCGGCGGGGGGCGTGGTGGTCCCGGACGCGGCCGTTGCGCCCTATGCGCGACAACTCGCCGACCTCGACCCCGGGACACGCTCGGAGGGCCTGCGAATCCTCGACCGGCTCGGCGACGACCGGCCCGAACTGCGGCAGGAGATCGTCGTAATTCTGTGCGCGATGCTGCGCGAGCCCGTCCCGTTCGATCTGCGTGCGACCGACCGCACCCCCGCGCAGACCGCCGTGCTGCGGACGCGGCTGGAGGCACAGCACGTTCTCGCCGAGCGGCTACGGCCCGGGCCGGGGCAGTGGAAGGACATGAACGTCTTTCTCTGCGGCGCCACACTCATCGACCTAGACCTCAGCGGCTGCGAGGCCGGATACGTTGAGTTCGTCGGCGCGCAGTTCCACGGCACGACCCGGTTCGACGGCAGCCGCTTCGACCGGACCTCGTTCACATTGGACGGCCCGTCCGGCCGGGCCACCTTCCACGGCGACGTCGTGTTCGCCGCCGATTCACCGGCCAACGTGGTTGTTCACGGCGGCCTCCGCTAAGGCGGCCCTCAATGTCTAGTCTGCTGTGCCTGTTTGGAGATCTCCACTTGAGTGACGCAGCCGAGGCGGTCGCCACCGAGGCGCCCGCGAGAACGGCGGCGCGGTGCTGATCAAGACGATGCACGGGCGGGTGTGGCAGTTCGGTGCGCTGGAGATACCGGAGAACCGCAAGGTAGGTCCGGGCACTCTGGCTCGACGTGAAGCCGCAATGAAACCGTCGAGTGCTTGCATGGGCCAGGGGCGGTGCGACCGCGCCGCATCTAACGACGGAGGCGCCGACGATGCGAAACCCGCGCAGGCCATGGAGCGGAGCAAGGCGGCTCGCGGCCGTCTTCGGGGTCGCCGCGACCCTGCTTGCGGCGACGATGGCCGGTGGCCCGGCGGTGTTCGCGGCGCCTGTCGTGGACGCGGGCGCGGTGCGGGCGTTCCAGGTGCAGCCGGACGGCACAGTCGCCGAGGTCGAACCCGCAAAGCTGGTGACCCGGGCCGCGGTGGTTCCCCCGTTCGCGGTCATCTTCCCCGGTGGGATGGCGAAGTCGAGGTGCGAGCCACGCGACATGTGTGTCTGGACCGGCGACCATTTCACCGGCGCGGGCGCCCGGATGGGCGGCGACTACGCCTGGTGTGAGGGCTGGCGCTGGGAGAATACCGTCTTTCAGGACCACACGTGGTCGATCTGGAACCGGGTGACCGGCGGGCCATCCTCGATCTGGGACCGTTTCCACGACGGCACGTACCGCTACACGAAGTACGGCCTGCTGCAACCTGGCTATGAGCACGACACCCGGTTTAGCCTCATCCAGGACGCCTGGGTTTTCGATCCGGCGAACAACTGCACGCAGTTGAGCCTGCGGCTTCTGTTGGGTTGACCACCGCGCCCGTTCGCGTACTAGAGGTCGTATTCTTCGCTGTGCGTCGCCACAGGGACGGCACCGGAAGGGATGCGTAGCCCTCCAAAACCCCGTGGTGGCGGCTGCGTTGGACCCCTGCCTCGCCGACGATCGAGCGGCGGCTGCCCGCCGACCTGCTCGCCGCCGTCCTGCGCGACTTCGCCCACACCAAGTAGACAACCGAGGAGGAAAGACACCATGGGACGGATCGTGGTCACCGAGTTCATCTCGCTCGACGGCGTCGTGGAGGCGCCCGGCGGAGAAGATTTCAAGTACCCGAACTGGAGCTTCGAGTTCGACCGCGGCAAGGAGGGCGAGCAGTTCAAGGTCGACGAGGCGCTCGGCGCCGAGGCGCTGCTGCTGGGCCGCCGTACCTACCAGGGATTCGCCGCGGCCTGGCCGCAGTACGAGGGAGAGCT
This sequence comes from Micromonospora sp. CPCC 205371, assembly GCF_026130045.1. Taxonomy (GTDB): domain Bacteria; phylum Actinomycetota; class Actinomycetes; order Mycobacteriales; family Micromonosporaceae; genus Phytohabitans. The sequence continues at coordinate 43,951 of NZ_JAIBNX010000038.1, read as the reverse complement.
CGCGGACAAATACAACGGGATGCCGAAGTACGTCGTGTCGAGCACACTGCGCCACCCCGAGTGGAACAACACACGGGTGCTCTCCGGCGACCTGGAGCGGGAGGTGAACCGACTCAAGGACGAGGTGGCCGGCGAGATCTCGGTCGCCGGCAGCATCCAGCTCGTGCAGGGGCTCCTCGCGCACGACCTGGTCGACGAGTTGCACCTCATGACGTTCCCGGTGCTGCTGGGCACCGGCCGGCGCCTTTTCGGTGAGACGCCGGACAAGTCGGCGTGGAAGCTGGCCGAGTCGATCACCGTCGGCGACGGCGTACTCATCACGATCCTGCAGCGCGCAAAGTGACCGGCCAGCGGTGCGCAACGCCGGTAAGGGCGTTCCGCACCGGCTATCGCTAGCGCAGTGGGCGTGGCGGATCCAGCGCTGCGACAGTGGCGTCTCGATCACCCGCGTCTGGTCGCCGCCGGCCGGTCAGGCAAAGTCGGCCGCGGTCATGCCTGCCGGATGGCCGGCTGGCCACTGCACGAGCTCGATCCTGTAGCCGTCGGGATCGGTTAGCCATGATGTCCGGATCTGCGGTCCCGGTTCTGTCGGCGGCTCGGCTGTGACGCCTTTGGTCGCGAGGTCGGCGATCGTGGCATCGAGATCGTCCACTTGGACGACGAGGTGGTTGACGGCGCTGAGGTCCGTCACCGGTCTTGCGGGGTCGTGCACCAGTTCGAGGCTGACGAACGGATCGTCGGGCAGTTGGAGCATCGTCAGGCTGCCGAACTCCGTCTCGGGGACACTGCCGAGCTTGGCGTAGCCGAGAGCGGTGTACAAGGCGAGCGAGCGTTCCAGGTCGGTGACGCGGAGCCCGAGGTGCAGCATGCGCATACCCGGCAGGCTAGTGCCCCCGAATCGGGGCCACGACACCCCTGGCCGGGGGCGCGCGCAACTGAGTGAGCCGAACGCGAGCACTAAAAGGGGGGCCGGTACCCCCGACGGCCCGCTTCGCTTGTCCGGCTCGCGTGAGGTGTCGGGCTGGGAGGCATCTGCTGGCGGTGGTAGGTGGCTACCAGCCGTCCTGGTCGTAGCCGAGCACTTCCACGGCGTCCGGTGGTGCCGGCGCTTGCTCGCGGATCTGGAGGGTTTGCGGGTCGAGGATGGCCACCTGCTGCGGCAGGATGTCCCAGACGTCGTCGGCGACGTCGTGGTCGGCGCGTTCACCCAGTAGCGCGACCACCGCGCCGCCTGTGTGGTGGACGTGTTTGCCGTACGGCGTCGTTCCACCCGCCCCGCTGAGAAACCCGTTGCGAGTCGCCGGCACCGGATGTCTGGTTGATCGGCCACCAACCACCGGAGGGAACATGACGCGTATGTTGCTGCCTACGCCTACGCTGCCCACCGCTCGCCTTCGACTGCGTCCCTTCGACGACGCGGATGCGAACGCCCTCTTCGCGTTGCACAGCAACGCCTACGTGCTGCGCTACTGGGACGCGCCACCATGGAGCGAACGCGGGCGTGCTGAGCGGTTCATCACGGCTTGCCGGCAGATGGCAGAGGAGGGCACCGGGGCGCGGTTGGCCGTGGATCGTGTCTCTGACGGGGCGTTCATCGGCTGGTGCGGCCTGAGCCGGTGGAATCCGGACTACCGCAGCGTATCGCTCGGCTACTGCTTCGACGAGGCCGCGTGGGGCCATGGCTACGCGACGGAGGCGGCGCGCGCCTTACTGGGGTGGGCATTCGATACGCGGGACCTGAATCGGGTCCAGGCCGAGACCGATACGCGCAACGTGGCATCTGCGCGCGTGCTGGAAAAGCTCGGGTTCGTGCGTGAAGGAACGTTGCGGGAAGACTGCGTCGTGAACGGCGAGGTCTCTGACTCGTGGGTCTACGGGCTGATCAGGCGGGAGTGGCGGCCATCGTCGTAGGCCGTCCTGCGTACACTCCGTCCGTGACGGAGAAGCTTCCGACCTTCCCGTGGAACGACGGTGAGGGCGAAGAAGGCTGGTTCGAAGGAATCGATCTGAGCAACGGCGAACCGTGCGCCCCATCTTCGACAGGCTCTGGGCAAACTATCAGGTCTTGTAGGACGGACGAAGCCCATGGATTCCGCCGCGCCGAGTGAGCGGTTGCTCCAACTCGACTCGGGGCCCCCGGTGGTTCGGGTTGGCCAAGATCCGGCGGTGACAAGGTTCTCGCGGCCGGGGTTCGCGTGGCAGGATCACGTGCGACATGACCAGTTGGACCCTGTGTTTTGACAGTTTGGATGGGCTGTCGGTCGGCGATGCTGTCGGCGCCCAGTTCTTCGTCCCCGGCACCACGCTGGAAAATCTGTACGGCAGCCAGGCACCTGACCAGGCGTGGCCATGGACCGACGACACCGAGATGGCCTGCTGCCTGGTCGAGGTCCTGCGCAGGTACGACCACGTCCACCAAGACGCCCTGGCCGCCGCGTTCGCCGAGCGTTTTGATCCGTACCGCGGCTACGGCGGCGGCGCCGTGGTCATCCTGCGAAGTATCCGCAACGGCGCGGCCTGGCGGGATGCCGCGCAGGCTGCCTTCGGCGGCCAAGGGTCGATGGGCAACGGCGCCGCGATGCGCGTGGCGCCGTTGGGCGCCTGGCACGCCGGCGATTCCCGTACGGCGGCGCTGGAGGCGATGCGGTCGGCCGAGGTCACCCACGCACACGCAGAAGCGGTGTTCGGCGCCGCCGCGGTCGCGGTAGCCGCCGCAGAGGCCGGCTGGGCCCGCCAGGTGCAGGACCGGCCCGCACCGCGGGACTTTCTCGATGCGGTGCTGGCCTACCTGGTGCCCAGTCGCACGTATGCCGGCATCGTCCGGGCCCGACGGCTGCTGGGTGTCAGCGTCGCCGAGGCCGCCTACGAACTGGGCAACGGCTCACAGGTCCTGGCGCAAGATACCGTTCCGTTCGCGCTGTGGGCCGCCGCCACGCATCTCCACGACTACCCGGCGGCCATCTTGGCGTGTATCGAAGCTGGCGGAGACATGGACACCACGGCCGCCATCGTCGGCGGCATCGTGGCCGCCTACACCGGAAGGTCCGACAACGGGATCCCGGCACTGTGGCTGCACAACCGCGAGCCACTTCCGGATCACCTGCGACCGCCCGTCAATCGGACCGATGACAACCATCGCTGAAACCATCGAGGTCTCCCGCCGACTATCCATTGTGGTCGGCTTCTACCGCGTCTGCGTCATCGACCAGATCCTGCCGCACTCCCCAGCCGACTACGTCCGCCGACCGACCGTGCCTGCCGAGTCACCCACTCTCGGGCCTGGGCCACCTGCAGTTCGAAGCCCTGATCACCACGGTGAGGCTGTCTGCCAACCCGAACGACTTCGCCCGTCTGTCACCGCCGGACCGACGCGGTGGGTGACCGGCGATCCGCAGGACCGCGCCGCCTCCGCGGCGGCGTCGGCCAGCGCGGTCTAGCTCGCGCCCCGGCGGGCCGCGCATGTGCTGCGCGGCGTGGGCGCGCGGGCGTGGCGGCACCAGGCGCGGATACGGCTGCACGCGCCGCTCGCCGCGATGGCCGAGCGGATCGAGCCGGGCGGCGGCATGCTGGCGCCGACGGGCAGGACGCCTGCGTGCTGGAGACCGGCACCGACTCGCCGCGCGACGTCGTGACCTACCTGACCAAGCTGGACGTCGGCTTCACCGTGCTCGACCCGCCGGAGCTGCGGGACGTGCTCCGCGAGCTGGCTACTCGCTATCTGGCGGGGGCAGATGCTCCTTTGCCCACTGAGCCAGGTGGTGCAGGGCCGGCATGAGCGCCTCGCCCCGCTCGGTGAGCGCGTAGGAGACCGACACCGGCGGGCCCGGCTCGACGGTGCGCGAGACCAGGCCGCTCTCGGTCAGCTCGACGAGCCGGTCGGAGAGCACCGAGTCGCTCACGCCCCCGATCGCGCGGGCCAGCTCGCGGAAGCCGGCCGGCCCGGCGCGCAGGCTGCCCAGCACGACGCCGGTCCAGCGCTTGCCGAGCAGCGTGAAAGCGCGCGCCAGCGCCTCGTCACCGCGCTCGCACGCACTGGCGTCGACGTGTTGCGCGGATCTCACAGCCACCGCTCAATGCTAGCCGCTTCGCTGCTGCTAGTTTTTTCGAAGTGACTATGCCTTCCGGTGTAGCGCCTCGATGAGAATTGGAGACCTCCATGAGCCCCAGCGTGGTTGTCGTCGGCGGCGGGTACGGCGGTTACAAGATCGCCAAGACCCTCGACGGTGTCGCGGAGGTGACGCTGGTCGACCCGTCCGACGCGTTCCTGCACAACGTCGCGTCCTGGCGTGCGCTGGTCGAGCCGGAGTGGCTGGATCGCATCTTCTTCCCGTACGACCGCCTCCTGCGCCACGGCCGCTTCCTGCGGGACCGGGCCGTCGAGGTGGACGGGCGCCGGGTCACCCTCGCCTCCGGCACCCGCCTCGAGCCCGACTACCTGGTGCTGGCCACCGGCTCGTACTACCCGTCGCCGGCCAAGTGGGGCGACGCGGACTCGGCGACCGCCCGCGCCGGCATGCGCGCCAGCCACGAGGCGCTGCGCGGCGCCGCGCGGGTGCTGGTCGTCGGTGCCGGGCCGGCCGGGCTGGAGCTGGCCGGCGAGATCAAGACCACGTTCCCGGACAAGCGGGTGATCGTCGCGGATCAGGCACCGGACGTGCTGGCCGGACCGTTTGACCAGGAGCTCCGCGAGGAGCTGCGGCGCCAGCTCGACAAGCTCGGCGTGGAACTGGCGCTCGGCAGCCCGCTACGCGGCCTGCCGGATGTCGAGCCGGCCACCGCGGGGAACGTCTCGGTCACCAACGAGGACGGCGACGAGATGGCCGCCGACGTCTGGTTCCGCTGCTTCGGCGTGGTGCCGGCCACCGGGTACCTGCGCGGCGCGCTCGCCGAGGCCCGCGACGAGGCCGGCTACCTGCGGGTGGACGACCAGCTGCGGGTCGTCGGCCAGGAGCGGGTCTTCGCGATCGGGGACATCTCCGACGCCGAGCGCAACATGGCGGGCCTGGCCGGCTTCCAGGCCGATTTCCTGGCCGCCAACCTCACGGTGTTGATCACCGGCGAGGGGGAGCTCGGCCGCTACCGGATCAACCCGCCGATGATCGCGGTGCCGCTCGGCCCCGAGGGCGGCGCCGGCCAGTTCCCCGGCTTCGACGGCATCGTCCCGGCGGAGGTGGTGGCCGACGTCAAGGGCCGAGCGATGCTGGTCGACAAGCACCTGGAGCAGTTCGACGCCGCAAAGGGATGAGGTCCCGCTCGTCAGGTCGGCCGAGCGGACGGTTCGCATCCTTGAGACGCTCGCTGCCTCGCCCGTACGCCTTCGATCGCTGAGCTTCAGTCGCGGGTCGGCTATCCGCGGTCGGATTTGATCTCGGCCGCGGCATGGACCCGCGCCCAGGTGATGTGGGCCGGCGTTGGCGTGGTGATCGACGCGGCGATGACCTCCAGGGCGCGGCGCCGGGCGTCGGGGGTGAGGTCGTCGCCGATGCGGTCGAGGAAGTGGATCGCGGATGGGCGGGCGAGCCCGCCGAGGGTTTCCTGGACGGCTTCGACGAGTTCGTGGGCCAGCGCCGCGCCGGGGATGGTGCCGGTGGCCGGTACGACGTACGCGACGAGCCGGCGGCCGAGTTTGGCGTCGGGACGGGTGACGACCTCGGCCGCGGCCAGGAACGGGTGGTCCAGCAGGACGTCGCGCACCTCGGCGAGGGATACCAGTTGCCCGGAGATCGAGACCACCGGATCGATGCGGCCGAGGAATTCCAGCCGGTCGCCGGGGTGGGCGGGGTCCCGGTGCCGGACAACGCGGTCCCCGGTGGCGTACTGCTGGTCGGGATGGCCCCAGTGTTGGTAGGCGTCGCCGGCGCCCGCGCCGCGCAGGGCACGCAGTGTGCCGGCCCAGGGGCGACGCAGTACCAGTTCGCCGGGTGTTCCGGGGCGCGCGCTGCGGCCGGCGGCGTCGATGATCTCTGGCGATGTGTCCGGCATGCGCCCGGCGTCGACCGGGTGGTCGACGGTGACGATGCCGCCGAGCTCGATCTGGCCCCAGGCATCGGCGACCGCGTCGGGGTCGCCGGTGAACTGGTCGGCTATCCAGGTGCGCAGGGCGGGCTGGAACGGCTCGGCCATGGCGATCACCCGGCGGAGGGTGCGTTTGTCCGGCTCGGGGGGAGCGGCATCCGGCCAGCCGCGCAGCCGGGCGAGTACGGATGGGACGGTGAGCAGGGTTGCGACACGGTACCGGTCGATGATGTCCCAGAGCCGGCGCCGGGTGGGCACGTCGAGGGTTCCTTCGAACATGACCGTGGTGTCGCCCCAGGCGAGCGGGCCGAGAACGCCGTGCACCGGCGCGGCTATCCAGGCGAGGTCGCCGGCGCACCAGAACACTCCGCCGGGGGTGAGCCCGTATCGGTGGACGGCCACCGCGGAGGCGAGCAGGTTGGCGGTGCCGTGGACTGCGGTGACCGGCCGGCCGCGCCGGTTGGCCAGCCAGGTGATGAGCAGTGGATGCTCGGCGGGCAGCGCGGCCGGTGGCGCTGCCGCTACCGGTGCGATGCCCCGGATCCCGCTGGGCGGCTCGGCCTGCGTGGCTTGGTCGGCTGGCCCGGCGGTGTCGCGGAACGGGGCGAGCAGGTGGTGCAGCCAGCGGTCGCCTTCGTACCAGGCGACGTCCTGGCCGGTCCGGCGGACAACGATGGTGTGCTCGACGCCGGCGACGGCGGTCAGTGCGTCGTCGACGCGGGCCTTGGTCGGGATGATGGTGCCGTGGCGCCAGGCACCGTCCTGGGTGATCAAGACGCGCGGCGCGAGGTCGTCGAGGCGTTCGGCGAGCGCCTCTACGGGTAACGGCACGGGGAGTACGGCGAACACGGCCCCGATGCGGGCGCAGGCGAGCATCGCGACGACGGCTTCGGGTAGCCAGCCCAGGTGCAGGGCGACCCGATCGCCTGTGCCGACGCCGAGACCGCGCAGGGCAGCGGCCATCATTTCGACCTCGCGGGCAAGGTCGTGGTAGGTGATGGTTCGGCGGTCGCCGGGTTCGCCTTCCCAGTGGATGGCCGGCTGATCGGCGTTGGCCGGCAGGTGTCGGTCGACGCAGTTGGTGACGACGTTGAGGGTGCCGCCTGGGAACCAGCTGCCGTACCTGCCGTGCGGCTGGAAGATCGCGTCCGGGTGCCGGGACCAGGTGAGCTGGTCCGCGACGGCCGCCCAGCGCGGCAGGTCGGGCTCAGCCATGGCCCAGCGTCCTGCTCGCCGCTTGAGCGGCTCGGATCAGGTGTGCGGCGGCCTGGGGCACCGCCCCGTCCGCGACGGTCGCGGCGAGGGCGGCCGCTGGGTGGCCGTATCCGTCCGGCACCGGGACGGCGACCTCCGTGCCGCCGCGTTCGGCCGCGGCGAGGGTGAGGTGGGTGGCGCTGCGCCAGTGGCTGCGCTCGTCAGCGGCCAACGCCCGCTCGGCCGAGTCGACGAGGGCGAGCGCCGCATCCCAGCCGGGACCGTCGGCGTGCGCGGCGAGGATGCGGCCGGGTGCGGTGCGCAGCGCCGGTTCGACCCGGTGCGGCTCCCGGTAGGGCCCGATGTCGGCGGCGTCCGCGCGGTCGACGTAGGCCACTGATCCGCGGGTGTACAGGACAATGTGGACGGAGGTGTGCAATGCGTCGCGTACCGGCAGCAGATATGGCGATAGCGCGGTGAGAACGGGCAGCCGGGCCAGGTATCGCTGGGCCAGCCGCACCAGTTCGGGACCCAGGCCGTACCGGGCCGACCGGGGGTCCTGCTCGACCAGGCCGGCGACGGTCAGGGACCGGAGCAGTCGGTGCACCGTGGGCAGCGAGAGGCCGGACCGCTCGGCAAGCTCGGTGAGCTGCTGGTGTGCCGGGCCGTCGGAGAGCAAACCCAGCAGGAGAGCGGCGTTTCGCAGCGTGCCGAGCGTGCCGCGTGCGTCGGTCTGCGTCCCCGACCGCGCTTCCGCTTCCGTCACGGTCGCACGATACCAGCAGGAAACAGATTCCGTATATGGCGATTGACTTTCACATAGTGGAAACGTAACGTCCATCACAGGCCGTCTGGAGGCGCCATGATCACTCGCGAGTACCGGTTCCCGCTCAACAGCAGCACCGTGCCGGCGGGTGAACCGGTGCTGACGGTGTCCGACGTGGGGTTGAGATTCGGCGGCGTGCAGGCCCTGGACGGGGTCGGACTGACCGTGCGGCAGGGTCAGATCCACGCGGTGATCGGCCCGAACGGAGCCGGCAAATCTAGCCTGCTCAACTGCGTGTCCGGGCTGTACCGGCCGCAGCGCGGGACGATCAGGCTGACCCGGGCCGACGGTGCGGTGGACCTGGTCGGGCGCCGGCCACATCAGATCGCCCGGCTGGGGCTGGCCCGTTCCTTCCAGAACATCGAGCTCTTCAAGCACCTGACGGTGCTGGAAAATCTGATGCTCGGCCGGCACCACCGGATGAGTCACGCTCTGCTGCCCGCACTGGCCTGGTTCGGTCCGGCCCGCCGGCAGGAGATCGAGCACCGGGCGCTGGTCGAGGAGGTCATCGACCTGCTGGAGCTCCAGGTGGTGCGCCACCAGCCGGTCGGTGCCCTGTCGTACGGCTACGCCAAACGGGTGGAACTGGGCCGGGCGCTGTGCATGCAGCCGGCCGTGCTCCTGCTCGACGAGCCGATGGCGGGCATGAACGCCGAGGAGAAGGAGTCCCTGGCCCGCTACGTGCTCGACGTCAACGAGCTCGCCGGGGTCAGTGTGGTGCTCATCGAGCACGACATGGACGTGGTCATGGACATCTCCCACACCGTGACCGTGCTCGACTTCGGCCGGCTGATCGCCGACGGTCCGCCGGAGCAGGTCCGCACCGACCCCGCGGTGATCAACGCGTACCTCGGTGAAGCGGCCCGATGAGCACCTTTCCCGAGCTGCTCTTCGCGCGGGCCGCCGAGCATCCGCAGGCCATCGCCGCGCAGGAGAAGCGTTATGGCGTATGGCAGCCGCTGACCTGGGCGCAGTACGCGCGGCGGGTACGCGACTTCGCCCACGGCCTGGCTGGGCTCGGGATCGGCCGTGGCGATGTGGTCGCCGTGCTCGGCGACAACCGCCCGGAGTGGTTGATCACGGAGTTGGCCGTGCAGTGCCTGGGCGGCGCGGTCGTGGGTGTCTATCCCACCAGTGTCGGCGAGGAGATCCTGCATGTGCTCTCCCTGGCCGAGGTACGGGTCGTGGTGGCCGAGGACCAGGAGCAGGTCGACAAGCTGATCCGGCTCAAAGACCAGCTACCGAAGCTCGCGACGGTCGTTTACTACGACCCGCGCGGCCTGGCCGGCTACCCGCAGCCGTATCTGGAGCGGTTCACCGACATCGAAGCCGCCGGCGCCGAGAAAGCGAAGACCCAGCCGGTGTGGCTCGACGATCGCGTTGCCATGGTCCGTCCGGACGACACGGCGATCATCTGTACCACCTCGGGCACCACCGCGCGTCCCAAGCTGGCTGAGCTGTCGCACGCCAATCTGATCGCGATGGCCGAGCATCTCGCCGAGATCGACGCGCTGCGGCCCGGCTACCGGTACGTCTCGTTCCTGCCGCTGGCGTGGATCGGTGAGCAGATGCTCGCCGTCGCGTGCGGGTTGCGACATGGCTTGACGCTGTCGTTTCCGGAGGACGCCGCGACCCAGCGCACCGACCTGCGGGAGATCGCACCCGACGTGATGTTCAGCCCGCCCCGGATCTGGGAGTCGATGCTCTCCGACGTCCAGGTACGCATCGACGAGGCGGGCTGGCTCAAGCGCCACGTCTTCGGCTGGGCCTACGAGGTGGGCGACCGGGTCGCCACCCACCGCACTACCGGCCGGGCGCCCGGCGTACTGCTGCGCATGGCCCACGTGATCGCGGACGCGGTCGGGTTACGCCCGGTACGCGACCAGCTCGGCCTGCCGCGGATCAAACGGTGCTACACCGGCGGCGCACCGCTGTCGCCAGACGTGTTCCGGTTCTTCCACGCCCTCGGCGTCAATCTCAAACAGATCTACGGACAGACCGAGATCTGCGGCATCGCGGTCGCCCACCACGACGGCGACCTGCGGTTCCACACCGTGGGCGCCGCTATCCCCGGCACCGAGCTACGCATCAGCGACGACGGCGAGATCCTGCTGCGCTCGCCGAGCGTTTTTCGCGGCTACCTGCACGACCCACAGGCCACCGCCGCCGCCACCGATCCCGACGGCTGGCTGCACACTGGCGACGCCGGGTACCTCGACGACGGCCATCTGGTCGTGATCGACCGGCAGGCCGACGTGCTCCACCACCCGGCCGACGGCAGCCGGTTCTCCAACGCCTTCATCGAAAATAAGCTGAAGTTCTCGCCATACGTCGAAGAGGCCGTCGCATTCCTCGGCAGACACGGCATCACCGCCATCCTGTGCCTGGACCCGGCCACCGTCGGAGCTTGGGCCGAGCGGGCCCGGATCGGCTACACCACCTACACCGACCTTGCCACCCAGCGGGCCGTCGCCGACCTCCTGGCCGCCGAGATCGCCCGCGCCAACGCCGACCTGCCGGCCTCGATGCGGATTCGGCGCTTCGTGCTGCTGCACAAGCAACTCGACCCGGACGACGACGAGATCACCCGCACGCGAAAGGTCCGCCGCAACGTCATCGCGACCCGCTACGCGGACATCATCGCCGCCCTCGACGGTGACGAGCCCACTGTCGACGTGGACACCACCGTCGCCTACCAGGACGGCACCACCGCCGACCGGACCATCACGCTGGCAATCCACCGGCCCATCGACATCGAGAAGCTCGCCGGCCAGCCGCGACGCCCGGTCTGGAGTGGACGAACATGAGCGGGGCGATCGCATGAGTCAGTTTGTGCAGTTGACGGTCTACGGTCTGGCCAACGGTGCCGTGCTGGCGCTGGCCGCGCTGGGCTTCGTGCTCATCTACAAGGCGACGAGCGTCATCAACTTCGCGCAGGGCGAGTTGCTGCTCGTCGGCGCCTACCTGTTCTACACCGCGTTCGTCCTGTTGCGACTGCCGTTCGCCGTTGCCGTGCTCGTCGGTGTGGCGGCGGCGGCCGTTCTGGGCGTCGGGATCGAACGTGTGATCCTGCGGCCGCTGATCGGTGAAGACCCGATAGCGGTGATCATGGTGACGATCGGCCTGGCCGCTGTCCTCAAGGCCGTCGTGACGATGTTCTTCGGCACCACCCCACGCGAGATGCCGAAGGTGCTGCCGGCCGGCACCGCCACCGTCGCGGGGGCCACGGTGCCGCTGGACCGGCTCGTCGCGGTCGCGGTCGCGGTGGTGGTGCTTGCCGCGTTCACGGTGTTCTTCCGGTGGTCGCGGCACGGCGTGGCGATGCGTGCGGTCGCCGACGACCAACAGGCCGCCCTGGTCCAGGGCATCTCGGTGCGCCGGATCTTCGCGCTGGCGTGGGCGTTCGCCGCTGTCAGCGCGTTGATCGCGGGCCTTCTGCTGGCTGATATCGCCGAGCTGAGCCAGAACCTGGGCACATTCGGCCTGGTCGTCTTCCCGGTGGTCATTCTCGGTGGGCTCGACTCGGTGCCGGGCACCATCATCGGCGGCGCCGTCATCGGTTTGGTCAGCCAGTACGCCGAGGGCATGTCGGCCGGCGCGTCACAGGTGGCGCCGTACGTCGTGCTGGTGCTCATCCTGCTGCTGCGCCCATACGGGCTGTTCGGCCAGCCACGCATCGAGAGGGTCTGACATGGCCGCCACCGCCGCCGGCGTGTTCCACACCAGCTACGCCTCCGAACTGCGGCTTAGACACACGTCGGCCGAGCGCCTGCGGCTGGTACTCGTCGTCGCCGGCCTGCTCACGTTGCCGTGGCTGGTCAACCCTTACTGGCTCGGCATCGTCAACACCATCGGCATCGCCGCGATCGGCGCCGTGGGTCTGAACATCCTGGTCGGGTTCACCGGTCAGATTTCGCTGGGCCAGGGTGGGTTCCTTGCCGTCGGCGCGTTCACCTCCGGGTTGCTGGTGCAGCGGGCCGGGCTGCCGGTGCCGCTGGCGATGGCTGCCGCCGTGCTGGTGACGGCGGCGGTGGGTGCGTTCTTCGGCCTGCCGGCGTTGCGTCTCAAGGGCCTCTATCTGGCCATCGCGACGATCGCCAGCCAGGAGATCATCATTTTCGTGGTCCGCCGGTGGGGCTGGCTCACCGGCGGGCAGGGCTTCCTCGACGTCGACCGGTTGACTCTGTTCGGTTGGCGGGTGCCCCGGACCAGTTTCGAGTTCGTCTGGTACTGGATCATCGCCGGCCTCGCGGTTCTGGCCGTCGTCACCGCCCGGAACCTGTTCCGCACCGCGCTCGGCCGCTCTTTCATGGCCGTTCGCGACCACGACATCGCGGCCTCGGCCATCGGCGTCGACCTGACCCGGACAAAGTTGATGGCCTTCGCCGTGTCGTCCGGCTACGTCGGGTTGGCCGGTGCCCTCACCGCCCACTACACCCAGACCGTCACCTGGGAACGGTTCACCATCGACGTCTCGATCCAGTACCTCGCCATGATCATCGTTGGCGGGCTCGGCAGCGTCGCGGGCGCCGTCTACGGGGCGGCCTTCATCATGCTGCTACCCCCGTTGCTCGCCGAACTCGCCGATGCCCTCCGCACCCGGGTTCCCCTGCTGGCAGATCAACTGCCGGCCGTGCAGGCGGCCGCGTTCGGACTGGTCATCGTCCTGTTCCTGCTGTTCGAGCCGCGCGGTCTAGATCGGATCTGGCGCCGGGTCAAGGACTACGTGCGGTTCTGGCCGTTCCGCTACTAGCCCCACCAACAAAGCCCCCACGAAGGAGTACCGCAATGCGCAAACTCACGCTTGCCGCGGTGGCTACCGTGCTGCTCGCAGGGTGCGGCGGACCCACCGCAAACGGCGGCGGCAACGACGGCAAGGAAGACATCGTCGTTGGTGTCATCGCCGACCTGACAGGTGCCACCGCAGACGTCGGCAAGCCCTACAACGAGGGCATGCTCGCCTACGTCGACAACCTCAACGCCAAGGGCGGGGTCGACGGCCACAAGATCAAGGCGCTCAGCGAGGACTACCAGTACAAGGTCCCCACCGCCGAGGAGAAGTACAAGAAGTTCGTCGCCGAGGGCGCCGTGGCCATCCAGGGCTGGGGCACCGGCGACAGCGAGGCGCTGCGGAGCAAGGTCAAGGACGACGAGCTTCCGTTCATGTCGGCGTCGTACGCCGAGGTCCTGACCGACCCGAAGCAGTCGCCGTACAACTTCGTGGTGGCGCCGACCTACTCCGACCAGTTGCGGGTCGCCATCGACTACATCGCCGCCCAGGATCCGGCGGCTCAACTGGCGGTGCTGCACCACGACTCGCCGTTCGGCACCGCGCCGCTGGCCGACGCCCAGAAGTGGATCAAGGACAAGGGTTACCGGCTCGGTTTCAAGGCGTACCCGATGAAGGCTGGCGCCACCGACCACGTCGGCATTCTCCAGCAGGCCAAGGGGCAGGGCGCCAAGTACGTGGTGATCCAGAATGTGTCCAGTCCCGCCGCGGTGGTGGCCAAGGACATCGCCGCCCAGAAGCTGGACATGAAGATCGTCTGCCTGAACTGGTGCGCAGACGAACTTTTCATCAAGGTCGCGGGTCCGGCTGCGGAGGGGCACCTGATGATCCAGCCGTTCGCCCCGCCCGGCATCGCCAAGCCCGGTCACCAGGCGGTCCGCGACTACTGCCAGGGCAAGGGCATCGACCTCGACGCCAAGGGTCTGCACTTCGTCCAGGGCTGGTACACCATGCACGCGATGGTCAAGGGCATCGAGAAGACCCTCGCCGATGGCAAGGAGCTGACGGGCCCGAACATCCGCGCCGGGCTGGAGACGATGCCGGCCGTCGACACCGGCGGCGTCCTCGCCCCGATCAAGTTCTCCGGCGACAGTCACCGCGGCGCCACCGCATCGAGCATCTACCGGGTCTCGGGCGGCACGTTCACCGAGGTGACCGCGGCCGTGGCACCGAAGGCATGACAAGCGGCCGGGCCACGTCGATGAGTGACCGTGAACCGGCGGTCGGCGCGGACACGCTCCTGACGGTCGACAACGTCGAGGTGATCTACGACGAGGTGATACTCGTGCTGCGCGGCATGTCGCTCATAGTGCCGCGCGGTGAAGTGGTCGCGTTGCTCGGGTCCAACGGCGCGGGCAAGTCGACGACGCTCAAGGCGATCACCGGGCTGCTGCCGACCGAACACGGCGCCGTCACCGAAGGCACCGTGACCTTTGACGGTGCCGACATCACCAGGGCCGAGCCGGCCGAGCGGGTACGCCGCGGCATCGCCCTGGTGATGGAGGGCCGGCGGGTCTTCGAGCATCTCACCGTGCACGAGAACCTGGTCGCCGGTGCCTACACCCGCGGCGCCGCGGCGGACTTCGACCGGGTGTACGGGTTCCTGCCCCGGCTAGCTGGCCTACGAGGTCGGGTGGCTGGCTACCTATCCGGCGGCGAGCAGCAGATGCTCGCCATCGGCCGGGCACTCATGTCCGACCCGCGGCTGCTGCTGCTCGACGAACCGTCGCTGGGCCTGGCCCCACTGCTGGTGGACGAGATGTTCGACATCGTCCGGCGGCTCAACACCGACCTCGGGCTTACCGCCCTGCTGGTCGAGCAGAACGCCCGGCGCGCCCTGGCCGTCGCCCACCGCGGCTACGTCATGGAATCCGGCCGGATCGTCCTCGCCGGAACCGCCGCCGAACTCGCCGACAACCCCGACGTCAAGGAGTTCTACCTGGGCCTGGGCGAGGCCGGGGGACGGCGCAGCTACCGCGACGTCAAGCACTACAAGCGCCGCAAGCGCTGGCTATAGGAGGTTTCGGTGCTGGCCGACAGGATCCACGCCTACACCCACGGGTTGGACGCCGCGGTCGCCGCGGCATTCGAGCAGGCAGCCGCCTCCGTACCGGCGTTGGCCGAGCGGATTGCCAAGGCCCACCTGGCCTCGGTGACCTCGGTGGCCGATCTGAACCGGGTGCCGATCCTGGCCAAGGACGACCTGATCGCCGCGCAGCGCGCGAACCCGCCCTTCGGCGGTGCCGTCGCGCCACAGGCCCTCGTACGCAAGGTGTTCGCCTCACCCGGACCGCTGTACGAACCACAGCTCGCGGGTACCGACCCGTGGCGGTGGGCACCCGCGCTACGGGCGGCCGGCATCGGCGCTGGCGACACCGTGCTCAACTGCTTCAGCTACCACCTGACGCCCGCGGGCGCGATGTTCGAGGAGGCCGCCCTCGCCGTCGGCGCCACGGTCGTGCCGGCCGGGGTCGGCAACATGGAACTGCAGGTGCAGGTCGCCGCCGCAGTTCAGGCCCGCGGCTACGTCGGCCTGCCCTCCTACCTCAAAGCGCTGGTGGATACCGCAGACGCGCACGACGTACCGTTTCCCATACGCCGTGCGCTGGTCACCGCCGAGCCCCTGCCCGACTCGTTGCGATCGTGGCTGACCGAGCGCGTCCCGACGGTCCGCCAGGCGTACGGGACCGCCGAGGCGGGCCTGCTCGGCTACGAAACCGGACCCGGTTCCGGGCTGGCCCTACCAGCCGGCGTCCTGATCCAGATCTGCGACCTGGGCACCGGGCAACCCCGCTTCGACGACACCATCGGGCAAGTCGTGGTGACGCTGCTACGACCGGACCAACCACTCGTGCGCTTCGGCACCGGTGACCTGTCCGCCTGGGTCCTCGGCGCCGACGGCTCGCTGCGGCTGGCCGGCGTCCTCGGTCGGGTCGGCGAAGCCGTCAAGGTACGCGGCGTGTTCCTGCACCCGAGACAGGCGGCCGCGGCGCTTGCCAGCGAACCCGGCGTGACCGCACACCGCTTCGTCATCGACCGAACCAACCACCGAGACAACCTGCGATGCGAAATCGTCGCCGCTCCCACCTCAGATCCACACCTGCCGCAGCGCGTACACGAACTGATCCGCGCACACCTGCGATTGGCAGCGGACGTGGTCTGCGTGCCGAGCCTGCCGGACGGACCGACCATCCACGACCAACGTGACTGGTCCTAACCCCCGCTGGACCCCACCCGGCGGGTACTGAATTTCCGAGGAGGACAAACCGATGAAGTCCCCCCTCACCGCCGCGATGGCCGCTGCGACGTGCGCGGTCATCACCTTCACGCCAACCGTCGCGGCGGCCGCACCCGGCCCGTCGGCCGGTGGTTCCCGCAACCTCCAAATGCTGGTGCTCTCCAACCGCGCCGACCTGATCTCTGGCGGCGACGCGCTGGTCGAGGCGCAGCTGCCGCCCGGTGCGGACGCGTCGCGGCTTCGGGTGCTACTCGCCACCGACAATGGCCTACGAAACGTGAGCGAGGCGTTCGC
This sequence comes from Micromonospora sp. CPCC 205371, assembly GCF_026130045.1. Classification (GTDB taxonomy): domain Bacteria; phylum Actinomycetota; class Actinomycetes; order Mycobacteriales; family Micromonosporaceae; genus Phytohabitans. The sequence goes on along the minus strand of NZ_JAIBNX010000038.1, from coordinate 27,595 downwards.
ACGCCGCGCCAACGGCCGCGTCCTGGGCCTGCTGGAACAGCTACCGGTCGGCCGGAGCCAGCTGATCGCCGTCCTCGCCGGCACGCCGCACGGCCACGACGCCACCCGGATCACGATCACCAACCACCCCAACGGCGGTCCGGTCTTCTCCGGCCCGCAGGTCGCACCGTGGATCTGCACCACGCAGACCAACGGCCTCGGGCCCGCGCAGGACCCGCAATGCAACGCCCAACCCAGCCACCAGTTCTTCTACCGGCGAACCGGCGGCGAGTTCGCCCGCTACGACCCGGCCGCACCACCGGCCGACATCGCCACGACAACCACCGACCAGGGCGTCACCGTCCCGTACGTGTTCCGCGAGGAAACCGGAACCCAGAACCGCGGCATCTACCGGATAGCGGTCCTGTTCGACCCTGCCCGACCGTGGACCGCCTGGGACGCACAGAACGGCTGGAACCACAAGCTGTTCTACCCGTTCGGAGCCAACTGCAACACCTACCACACCCAAGGCCTCGCGCAGAACGTTCAGATCGACCGGGCGCTCTCACGCGGGTTCATGGTCGCGACCTCGTCGTTGAACGTCCTCGGCGGCAACTGCAACTCAATCGTCTCCGCGGAGTCGGTGATGATGCTCAAGGAACACATCACCGAACGCTACGGCGAGATCCGGTACACGTTCGCGCAGGGGCTGTCCGGCGGGTCGATCCAGCAACACGAGATCGCCAACGCCTACCCCGGCCTGCTCGACGGCATCCAGCCGAACGCCAGCTACGAGGACATGTGGTCCGGTGCCCTGGTCGAGGTCGAAGACTGTCACCTCTTGCGCCGGGTCTTCAGCACCGTGTCACCCGCCCTGTGGGCCGACCCAGCGCAGCGGGCCGCGGCGCAGGGCAACGCGGTGCCCGTCGCCCCGAGCGACCGGACAGCCTGCGAAGCCTGGGACGCGTCCTTCGGCAACTTCCAGGACCCCGCCTACACCCAGCCGCCTCCCGGGGTACCGCTTCCGCCGTTCCTACAATCGTGCTTCCCCACACCAATCACGCCTGAACAACAGGCGCAGCTATACCATCCGGTCACCAACCCCGCCGGCTGCCGCAGCACCTACCAGGACTTCCTGGTCGCGGTCTTCGGCCAACGACCGCAACGACTGTGGACCCCCGCCGAACAGGCAGCCGGGTTCGGCTTCGCCAAGCTGCCCTTCGACAACGTCGGCGTGCAGTACGGACTGCGAGCGCTGCAGGCAGGAACAATCACCCCGGAGCAGTTCGTCGACCTCAACGAAAACGTCGGCGGCGTCGACATCGACCACAACTTCGTGCCGCACCGCAACGTCGCCGACCCCGGCGCCGTCCAAACCGCCTACCGCAGCAGCATCACCCAGGACGCCCGGCAACTCGACAACGTCGCCATCATCGACCTGCGCGCCAACAACAACCTCAACGACATACACACTGCCTTCCACAGCCACTCCATGCGAGAACGGCTACGCAACGCCAACGGACACGCCAACAACCAGATCATCTGGACGTTCCCCGGACCCGGCCTCGCGCCGCCAGCGCCCATCGCGGACCAGGCATTCCTGCTCATGGACCGGTGGCTGGCCGCCGTGGAGGCCGATCGCAGCAGCGCACCACGCAGCGTCAAGATCCTCCGGCACAAACCAGCCGACGCGGTCGACGCCTGCTTCATCGACGGGGTCAAGGTGACCGACCCCAACACCTGTCGGGCGAGGTTCCCGTTCGCCGGTGACCCGCGGATCGCCGCCGGTGCGCCGCTGTCCAACGACGTGCTCAAATGCCAGCTCAAACCCGTCAACCCGCGTGACTACAACGTCGCCTTCACCGCACAGCAGTGGAGCAGATTGCGGCAGGCATTCCCGCGCGGAGTGTGCGACTACCGCAAGCCCGGAGCAGACCGGGTGCAGTCGGTGCCCTGGCTGACCTACCAGAACGGCCCCGGCGGCCAGCCGCTCGGCCCTGCGCCGGCCTCCCGGCCATAGCAGGCGCGGTCCGCTGGTCACTCTTGCTGGGCCATGTTGAGCTGGGCATTTAACACGAGTGTCGGCGGTCAGCGACGTGCCGGAAACCGCCGGCACATACGGTTCCCGGCATGTTGATCAAGGATGGATCGGCTACGCCGCCTGCGGACGGCAACCAGCACGAAAGCACGCCGATGGTCGACGACTGCGGCCGTCCGCTGCCGGCCTACGGCGTCGGGCGCCGGGCGCTGTTCGCCGCAGCTGGGGCGGCGGCGGTCGCTCCGCTTGCCGCCCCTGCCCAAGCCGCGGCGGCGGGACCGCGCAAGCCGCACACCACCGGCAGGCCGGCCCGCGGTCATTTCCTTATCAAGGGTGCCGCCCTGGTGTCTGTCGACCCGGCAATCGGCAACCAGGCCGTGGCCGACATCGAGGTCCGCGACGGCCGGATCATCCAGGTTGGCCGCGACCTGCGGATTAGGGGCGCCCAGGTCATCGACGCGTCCCGGATGATCGCCATGCCGGGCTTCGTCGAGACGCATTACCACATGTGGAGCGCGCTGGGCCGCAACTTCGTCTCCACGGGATTCGAGTACTTCGCCGCCAAGTCGGCGACCGTGGCCGCGTACCAGCCGGACGACTTCTACCACAGCGTCCTGTTAGGACTCGTCGAATGCGCCAGTGCCGGCATCACCACGGTCAACAACTGGGCGCACAACGTACGCGGACCGGAGTACGCCGACGCCGAACTGCACGCGCACGCCGACGGTCTCGTGCGGGCCCGGTACTCGTACGGGCACCGCGACGGCCAGCCGGCCACCCAACCGATCGACTTCGCCGACATCGACCGGGTACGCGCCACCTGGTTCGGCCCCAAGTCACCCTTCGGCGGACTGGTGCACCTCGGCGTCAACCTGCGCGGCCCCGGCCAGCTCCCAAACTTCCTCGTCGAGATGGCCGAGGTCAAGAAACGCCGACTGCCCATCTCGGTGCACTCCGGCCAAGGACCGACCACCGCGGTACACGCGGCCGACCTCGAACGGATGGGCTTTCTCGGCCCGGACTTCCTGCTCTGCCACGCCCTGCCGTTCGACGAGGCGGACCGGCAGGCGATGGTACGGACCAAGGCGCCGGTCAGCTTCTCCGTCCACTCCGAACTGCGCCTCGGCACGGCCGGCGGCTTCCACGGCCAACTGCTACGCATGCTCGCCGCCGGCATCACCGTCTCACTCTCCTTCGACGCCACCTCCCTCGCTCCGATCAACATGTTCGAGTCGATGAACGTGGCGTGGAACCTCGGCATCCCCTACCTCGGCACAGATACGGCCGACCTGCCGGCAGTCGTGTTCCGTCAGGTCATCGAGATGGCCACCATCAACGGAGCGCGCGCGCTCGGCCTCGACGCGACAACCGGGTCGATCACCCCCGGCAAACGCGCGGACATCCTGTTGATCCGCGCCGACGACATCAACATCGCACCCCTCGGCGACCTGGAATCCACCCTCGTCCGCTCGGCGACCCCGGCGAACATCGACACCGTCCTCATCGACGGCCGGATCGTCAAGCGGAACCTCGAAATGGTCAGCCACGACGTCGACAAGGTGGTCCGCAACGCCGCACGAGCGGCACACGCCGTCCGTACCCGAGCCGGCGGCATCCTCACCCCCACCAACCCCACGCTGCCCACATTCTGAAGAGCTTCACAACCGTCATTCCCGGCAGGAAGCCGGGACCCCCTCTCAAGCTTGTCCAATCAGGACATGCCTCTGCTCGCCTTCCACCTTGGACACCGCGACCTGGCGTACTGGCCAACCGAGGCTGCGGCGTGTGGGCGGCACGGACGCCGACGGCAGGCCGCGGGGGAATCCTGGGCGATCCGGACCCGATGCGGATGCTCGGCAACTTCCCGCTGCACAGCCCTCCGATCTCCCCAGGCACTTCGACCAGGCGACCGTGACCGCCCTGCTATCGAGGCAGGAGTCCTAGCTGATGAAGTCGCGGACGAGCTTCACGAACGCCTCTGGTCGTTCGGCGACCACGACGTGTCCGCTGTCCAGTTCCTTGTACGAGGCGCCCGGGATGCCGGCGGCGAGCTCGCGCGAGTTCTCCACGGGGGCCAGCGCGTCGCGGGCGCATCCGATCACCAGTGTTGGCGCCTGGACCCGCGCTAGCAGGTCGCGCACGTCCAGCCGCAGGTCGAGATCGATCTGCCGGAGCCTGCCCGCGGTTGGTCGGTACGCCGCGGCGAGCTCCTCCACAGCGGCCCGGCCGAGGGCACCGAGGTGCTCACGGCTGAAGGCGACCAGCATCGCGAACCGCGCGAACGTGTCGGGATCACCGGCGAGATCGCGCAAGACGATCAACACGTTGCGCAGGTACTCGTCGCCCTGCCCGGCGAAGCCCGCGACCAGCACGAGGCTGCGGACCAGGTCGGGCCGGACGGCGGCGAGCGCGGTGATCACCGGCGCGCCCATGGAGTGCCCAACCACGTCGGCGGGCCCCGCCCCGATGTCGGAGATCACGGCGGCGAGCTGCCCGGCGAGCAACTCGACCGTGAGGTCGCTGCCGTCGTCTCGCGCCGCGTCGCTGCCCGAAAGGTCCGGCAGCACCACCGTGCTGGTGTCCGCGAACGCCCCGGCCACGCCGTCCCACATCCTCGAACCGGCATTCGTCCCGTGCACCAGTACCAGCGGCCGGCCCTCACCCATCACCCGGTACGGCACCCGCGCGGCGCCCACTGCGATCTCACCCATTTTCTGTCTCCTTCACATCGTCGGACGCCAGCGACATTGCCAGCGCGGCGTCCCGATGAGCAGCGGAGCGCATTCCCTAGGAGCGGCGCTCCTAGGGAACAGTCGGCCGGGGCGCGGAGTATGGAGGACGTGAAGATGGACCGGGTCAAGCTGGCGGACTTCCTGCGCCGTTCCCGCGAGCGGCTCCGGCCGCAGGAGGTCGGCCTGGCCGCCGGACCGCGGCGCCGCACGCCGGGCCTGCGCCGCGAAGAACTGGCCCAGCTTTCCGGGGTATCGGCCGACTACGTGATGCGGCTCGAACAGGCGCGAAGTTCTCAGCCGTCGACCCAGCTGCTGAACGCACTCGCCCGGGCGTTGCGGTTGACCGAGGACGAACGAGATCACCTGTTCCTGCTGGCGGGCCACCGGCCACCCGAAGGGGCGCGCGCGGGCAATCACGTTCCTCCCGGTCTGCTCTACCTGCTCGACAGGCTGGGAGACACACCCGCCCAACTCCTCACCGACCTCGGCGACCTGCTCGCGCAGAACGCTTTGGCCGAGGCCCTGTTCGGGTGCGTGTGCAAGGTCGAGGAGGGCGATCGGAACATCGTGTGGCGCTGGTTCACCGACCCGTTCGTGCGCGAGGCGTACCCGCCGCGGAGCACGACCGCCTAAGCCGCCTGCGCGTCGCCGACCTGCGTGCCGCCGCGACGCATCGTGGCTACGACCAGCCCTCCAGGTCACTCATCGACCGGCTCGGTGCGGCCAGCGACGAGTTCGTCACCCTCTGGCAGCGGCATGAGGTCGCCGTGCGCCGCGAGAGCCGGATCCGCGTCATGCATCCGTCCGTCGGCCCCATCGAGTTCGACTACGAGGTGCTGCGGACACAGTCCGAGGACCAACGCCTGCGCCTGTTCACACCGCCGCCAGGCTCGACCAGTGTCGAGGCGCTCGAACTGCTCCGCGTCGTCGGCCCGGAGACCGCCCACCGCAGTCACCGATAGGAGCTGGCCGGACCGCAGTGGCTTGGCCAACCTCGGACCGCCCCGTCATGTGATCTGGCGGGATCAGGTGACGGGCTTGAGCACCAAAATGGCGCGCTTCGAGTCGCCGCCGATCATGCGCAGCTCGATGTCGTTCACGCGGCCCTGGCGCCCCGCCGTTACGGAAAGGTACACCGCGTCGAAGTTGGACGGATCCGGCTCGCTGTCCCCTTCCAGCTCCAACGAGCCGGATACGCGATCAAGCTTTAGAGTGATCTTCTCCTCCGACAGGTATTCAACGCTCATAGCGGCTACCCGCCAGCGGGCGTCCAACGACAGCCGGTCGTTCTCTCGAACCTCCACCTCGCACTCGGCGTCCGTGCAGGCACCGAGATCGGTGCCGTCGGCCGCAGGCAACGGCGAACTGCTCGAGGAACCGCCCGGCCGCCCACCGTCCTCGTCACTGAACGTGCAGCCCCCTAGCGACGCCGCCACCAGCAGCGCGGAACTGAGCAAGGCCCGCATCAGGTATCCCCCATTCGACAGCGCCCAAGTCTATGAGGTCCGAACGGATCCAGGGGGCACTGCCGACACGAGGGCCGCAGGGCCGTATACGAGCTACGGCAGCTACAGCTGCCCGGTGCACACGTCGGTGCCCGCCGGCGGCGGCCGTTGGGTCGCCGCCGGCGGTGCCACCCGCGGCTTCTAGGGTCGGAGCGCCCGCAGCCTGGGCAGCGCGTCCTGCGCGACCGGACGGCTGGTGTTTCGGGACGCTATCGCCTGCGCTCCCGCGGTGTCGAAGGGGTTGCTGTTCACCGGCCACACGACGGTACGCGCGGTCATACCGAAGTCGCCGTTGTACGCCGTGCACCTGGCCACCGCGCGATACGTGTTGCCCGGGTAGGGTCCACCCGGGCCCACACCCTCCAGAGTGTGCGTGCAGGGTGGCGTCAGCTTGGCGACGACGGCCTCGTAACCCGCGATGAGGTTGTCCAGCAGCCCGGTGACGCTCCAGCCGATCTTGCCGTACGCCAGCATGGCGATGGCGTAGATCTCGCCCATCAGGAAGGCGATGTTGTCGGCGGCGGCCAGACTCTGGACCGCCCGGAAGTACTCGGTGGCCTGGGTGGCACAGAGCGTGACGTCCGCCGCCCATATCTGGATGTAGTCCTCGGAGAACAGGTCGATGTTCTCCATGAGCAGCGTGTGCCCGCGGACGCAACCCTGCACGTCGGCGTTGGCGATCGCGTCGATGTGGTTGTTGATTTCGGTCTTCGTCGCTTGGAGTGCCGCGAGGATCTCGCGTTTCGCCGCCTCGATCTCACTGCCCCCGCCCCCACCGCTGGAGCTCAACGCGGCGGACGCCACGGTGACGACAACGCTGACCCAGTCGAATGCCGCCTGCGCCGGCCGGGCCGGGAACACTCCGATGGTTACGGCGAGCGTCGTCGCGACCAGTCCGCCCAACAGTCTTTTTCTCATGTACATGCTCCGTGTCGTAGCAGGTATATACCTACGGCTGTGCCGCGTCCCGTTCCCTCAGAACCGCTATCGCGATCGCCCGGCTCGTGTGGGCGGTGGCCTGGTTCTGCACCTCTACCTGGTTGACCTGGCCCTCGACCCACTCGCCGTTCCGGAGGACGTGCCATTTGCCGTTCGTGTACCACTGCGCGTCCTGCGCGGTCCGGCCGTCGTACGCCTGGCAGTGGTACACCTCGTAGATCTGTCCTGGCCCCTGGACCACCTGTTCGTTGGCGCAGGTCGGCGCGAGCTTCCGGATCAGCTCGTCGTTGGCGATGTAGTAGTGGTCGCGGACCGACTTCCAGTTCCAGTTGGCTTTCGCGTTGGCCACGATGGCGATGTTGTAGAGCGTGTGCATCGAGTACCCGAGGTCGTCGGCCGCCGCCTTCGACTCGACGGCCTTGATCTGCGACTGAGCCTTTTTCGCCGTCACGGTCGCGCTGGCGGCGTGGTTCTGCAGGGCGGTACCGGTCATCGAGTTGAGGTTCTCCGAGACCAGGAGGATGCCCGTGGCTTCGCCTCTCAGGTCGGCCGCCTCGATTCGGTCGATGTGGCTGATGATGTCGGCCTCATGGCTGTTGATCGCTGTTACCAGCTCCAGAACAAGCTGGGCGATCTCCGTCTTCGACAGTCCGCTTTCGGATTTGGACAGCAGGCTGGAAACGAGGTCGAGGATCAGCTCGTAGATCGCACCGTTGTCTCCCTCGTCGGCTTGGGCTGGCTGAGCGGCCACTGGTAGGGCAACCGCGACCGCGAGGGTCGCGGCCAGGCACGTACGCACCAATCTCGCTCTCACGCCGTCTCCTCTCGAGCAGAACGGGACACGGGTCCGCGGCGCCGTTGCCGACCGACTCCCGCGCGGACAGTCTGTGGTGTCGATCTTTGGTGAAGATTTAGGAAACCTTGAATCGGGCCGGCCGACCGGGGAACCTGTACAGCAGCGGAAGTCACATCGCGATGCCTGGGGAGGCGTGGTTGGCTGCGTGCTTCAGGCTGCTCGGCGATATCGAGGTCACCATCGCCAACCGGCCGGTGACGATCGGTCACGCCCGTCAGCAGACCGTCCTGGTCGCGTTGGCGGTCGACGCCAACCGATCCGTGTCGGTGGATCGCCTGATCGACCGGGTCTGGGCCGGGCATCGCCTGCCCGCCGACCCCGTCAACGCGCTGCGGACGTACCTGTCTCTGCTGCGTCGGGTGCTTGGCGGTTCGAGCGAGGTGAGCATCGTGCGGCAGTCCGCCGGCTACCGGCTCGCCGTGGACCCGGCCACGGTCGACGTGCACCTGTTTCACACCTTGCTCAGGCAGGCCCGGGAGGCCGCGGACGACAAGGCGGCGTCGGCACGCTTGGAAGAGGCGCTGACGCTCTGGCACGGTGAACCGTTCGCCGGTCTCGACAACGCCTGGATCCGCAGCGTCCGGGCGGAACTCGCCGAGGTCCGGCGAACGGCGCAGTTCGACCTCGTCGACGCCATGCTGCGCCTGGGTGAGCACGGCGCCGTCGTCGCCGAGTTGTCCAAGCTCACCGCTGACCACCCACTCGACGAACGCGTCACGAGCCAGCTCATGACCGCGCTCTACCGCTCCGGGCGACAGTCTGACGCGCTCGCGCGGTACCACGAGATCCGACGGCGTCTCGCCGACGATCTGGGCACAGACCCCGGGGAGCCGCTCCAGCGACTGCACCGCGCGATCCTGGCGGGGGATCCGGCACTTGGTCCGCACGGCGCCCCGCGCCGATCCATCGCCGCGACCAGCAGCGGTGCGGGCGTGACGGTGCCCGCGCAGCTACCCGCGGACGTGCCGGCTTTCGTCGGTCGGGAGGGCGAGCTGGCGTATCTTGACAGGCTCGCGGACGCCGGGGATGGCGGCACGGGCAACGCGGTGGTGATCTCCGCGGTGTCCGGCACGGCCGGGGTCGGAAAGACCGCGTTGGTGATCCACTGGGCGCACCGCGTCGCCGGACGGTTTCCGGACGGCCAGTTGTACGTGAACCTGCGAGGCTACGACCTCCACCGGCCCGTGACACCCGCCGACGCCCTGGCCCGCTTCCTGACCGCTCTCGGAGTGCCCGGGGCGGAGATCCCGCCGGAGATCGACGAGCGAGCGGCTCGGTACCGCACCGAGGTGGCCCGCAGGAGGATGCTGGTCGTCCTGGACAACGCCGGCTCGGTCGAGCAGGTGCGCCCGCTGCTACCGGGCAGCGCGAGCGCCATGGTGGTGATCACGAGCCGGGATCGGCTCGCCGGACTCGTCGCCGTCCACGGTGCCCGCCGTGTCGACCTCGATCTGCTCCCGCCAGCGGAGGCGCACACCCTCCTCAATCGACTGATCGGTCGGCGCGCCCTCGACGACGCGCCGGCGATCGAGGCCCTGGCCGACCTGTGCGAGCGGCTGCCCCTAGCGCTGCGGGTCGCCGCCGAACTGGTGGCGTCGCGGCCCGGTGACAGCCTCACCGACCTCGTGGCTGAGCTCGCCGACCAGCAGCAAAGGTTGGATCTGCTGGATGCCGGCGGCGACCCGCGCGCGGCGGTGACGTCGGTGTTCTCCTGGTCCGTGCGGCACCTCACTCCCGACGTCGCCCGCATCTTCCGACTGCTCGGCCGGCACCCAGGTGTGGACTACGACGCCTACGCCACCGCCGCTCTGGCCGGTACCACAGCGGCGATCGCACGGCGCGGCCTCGATGCGCTGGTCCGCGCCAGCCTCGTACATGTGACCGCGGCGGGTCGATATGGCATGCACGACCTGTTGCGCGCCTACGCCGCCCGGCTCGCCGCGGTGGAGGACGGCGCCAGCGTTCAGCGGGAGGCCCTTGGCCGGCTACTCGACTACTACCTGTCGACCGCGGCCGCCGCGATGGACGCCTTGTACCCGGCTGAAACCCACCGCAGACCCCCGGTACGGCGGCCGGCCACGCCGGGTCCGGAGGTTGCGGAGGCCGAGACGGCACGCCGCTGGCTGGACAGCGAACGTTCCACATTGGTCGCCCTCGCCCGCTACGGTGCCGAGCACGGCGTACCGGCCGCCACCGTGCACCTGTCGATGACCTTGTACCGGTACCTCGACAGCGGCCACTACACCGACGCGTTGACCCTTCACGGCTACGCCGCCGACGCCGCCCGGCATATCGGCGACGCAGCCGGCCGGGGCTGGGCGCTGATCGGTGTGGGTTGCGCCCATCTGGAGATGGGCCGCAGTGGCGAGGCGGCCGACCACTTCGCGCGCGCGTTGGACCAGTTCCGGCGGGCCGGTGACCGGCTCGGCGAGGGTGTGGCGCTGGTCAACCTCGGCAGGGTCGAGGTGCGTGGCGGCCGGTTCCAGACCGCGCTCGACCACCTCGAGGCGGCGCTCGCCGCATACCGGGACGCTGGTGACCTCATCGGCAGAGCACGCGCACTGAACGTCACGGGCATCATCGAACAGCGCCTCGGCAACTACCGGGCGGCGGTCACGCGCCATCAGGACGCGCTGGTCCTGATCCGCACCCTCGGCGACCGCTCGGCCGAGGCCGCCGCGCTGACCAACCTCGGGCTCGCGGAGCAGAAACTCGGACACCACGAGCGGGCCATCGAGCTCCACGAGCAGGCGGTGGTCGCCTTCCGGGAGCTCGGTCACCGCTCGGGCGAAGCCAGTGCGCTGGACAATCTCGGCATGGTCCACAGTGAACTCCACCAACCCGATCAGGCAGCCGGCTATTTCGAACGGGCGCTGTCGCTCTACGGCGAGATCGGGGACCAAGAGGGCCAGGCGTGGGCGCTGAACGGCCTCGGGGAAGCCGCTCACGCGGCCGGTCGACCGCTCGACGCCATCACCCACCACACGGCCGGGCTCACCGTCGCCGCGGACATCGACGACCCCGAACAGCAGGCCCGCGCCTATGCCGGCCTCGGGCAGGCCCGCGCTGCCCTCGGTGACCTCGGTCAGGCAAGGGAGCAGTACGGGCGGGCGCTCACCATCTACAGCGAACTCGAGTCACCCGACGCGGACGTGGTGCGTACCCGCTTGGAGAGCCTGCACCGCGCGGCCAACTGAGCAGCCGTCACTCGCTCTCAGTTGCCACGTACGCCGCGATCGCCTCGATCGTCGGGTGGTCCCACACGATCGCGGCGTCGAGGTCGATGCCGTACTCGTCTTCGACGTCTCCTGCCAGTCCCAGCGCGTACAGCGAGTCCATGCCATACATCGCGAGGTGCTTGGTCGGGTCGATGTCGGCGGGCTCACGCTCCACATAGAACGCGACCCGTTCGATGAGCCATGCCGTCACCGTCGCACGGTCAACCGTAGGCATCGCACTTCCTTCCTTCCTTTCGCCGATCACATCAGGTCAGAACCGGCGTTCGGCTCAGATCGAGAGACAAGCCGTCGCGCTCGCGGCATACAAGCTCGCGGAGTAGCCATTCGACGGTCCCACCGGGCAGCGGTGCCGTCGTTCGCGTCAAGCGCGCGTGCAGCCGGGCCAGTGCCGCGGTCAGCCAGCGCGGGTCGCCGAGGAACGTGTCTCCACGGGTGCGGCGGGCGCGCCATACGCCAACAGCCGCCGCAGCGCCGAGCAGCAGGGCGTAGTTTTCTGCCAGCGCGAAGGTCTCCGCGTCGGCGAGCGGTCCCCGGCGAAGCGGAGGGATGGCGGACGCACGCTCGGCGAGGGCGCGCAGATGGTCGCCCAGACTGACCACGAGCGCACCTGGCTTCGGGCCGATGTCGGCTTCCGGGCGGTGTTCCGCAGCGCTGTGCAGCAGGCCGGTGACGTCGTCGCGGCCGGCGCTGGAAAGCGCCAGTCGGGTGAACGTCAGCTCCGGCAGGGCCGCGGCGGGGTCGAACAGCGCCGGTGGCGGTGTCGCCGGCTCCTGCCAGGCGCGCCGCGAAAGCGCGGGCAGTTGCGCGATTATCGCCAACAAGCATGCCGTCTCGCCCGCGTGTCCCAGGCTGATCACTGGCAGGTCGCGCAGGTGCTTTCCGAAGATCGAGCCTGGACCCTCCCGCAGGTAGTAGCGGGCGCCGAGGATGACCGCCAGATCCTCCACGGCATCGGTGAGCAGCCGGGCGACGAGATACTTCGTGGCGGCGGCGTGCAGCGACGCCTGTTCCGGCAGAAGGTGGAGCCCGCGACACGCGACAGTCGCCAACGCGTCGGCGACGAGCAGGTCGACAAAGGCGCCGGCGAGTACCTCCTGGGAGTGTGGCAGGTCCAAAACCGTAGCGCCGTACAGTCGGCGGGACGCGGCGAATCGCACGACCGTGCGCAGCGCGGTGTCCACCGCGCCGACCGCCAGGCCCGGTAGGACGGCCCGGGTGACCTGGAATGAGCGCAGCGCTGTCTCCACTCCCTGGCCCCGATCGCCGAGCAGCGCTCCGGCGGGCACCGCGCAATCGCGGGCCAGCAGACCGCCGAGTTGGACCCCGCGCACTCCGCTGGTCTGCGTCCGGGGGAGGTGCACCAGGCCAGCGGTGTCGTTTTCGACCAGGAACAGCGAGTGTCCGCGCGGGCCGCCGCCTTGCTCGGTGCGGGCGAACAGCACGAAAGCGGCCGCGCAGGCGACGTTGTTTATCAGCTCTTTGGTACCGGAGAGCCGGACCTGCTCGTCTTCCCAGCGGGCCTCGAACTCGTTGCGGCTGAAGTCGTTGCCATGGGCCAACTCGTGGTACGCCACGGCCAATCGGTCGCCGCGCAACAACAGCTCGGCCGCCCGGCGCTGCTGCTGTTGCGTTCCCGCCGACCACACGTTGACCGCGGCCATCAACGAGGTGACCCCGTAGCCGAGCCCGAGGCCGATGTCACGGCGGAAGACCGGGCGGATCCGGCGGACCAACTCATCGGCGGCCCGCAGCCTCCCGCCAAGGTGCGGTGGGACGAACTCGGCGTTGAAAGCCCAGGACGTCAATGCGTCTTCCCCGGCCGCGAGTAGCTCGCCGCGCTCGTCTGCGCGCACGATCTCCTCGTAGCTGACCGGGTTACCGTCGTCGCGGGAATCCCCTAGCACTGCCTCAAGTCCGCTAGGCATCGCGCATTCCTTCGGCGAGCTGGCAATCGAAGAGCGAGAACATCCGTCCCGACGACGCCTGCGCGGCCATGTGCGTCCACAGGATCTCGTCCGTATCCGGGTCGGCCGGTGCCGGTTCACCGAGGGTGGTCAACACACGGCGAAGGACGGCCGTCAACCAGAGCCCGCCTTCCCAGAGCGGACCGGTGTCCAGGTTGGTGGCACGGCCATGGTTGGCGAGCCACAGAGCGATCGCCGCGGCACCGAGGTAGCACTCGGTGAAGTCTTTCGCTCGATGCAGGTGTGCGACCGGGGCGCTGCCCCTGGCGGGCGGCAAGGCGGCGATCGACGCGTGAAGCCGCTCGGTGCGCGCCGCGAGGGCGTGGGCCAGTTCCGCGGCGGGCTTCAGGGCGGGTGCCGTCTCCGCCAGGCAGGCAAGCACCGCGGCGGTATCCGGCAGCGCGGTCACCGCGCTGAGCCCGTACCGGGAGAACAGCCTGAGCCGGTCACGCTCGAAAGGCGGCACGGCCCGGCTCACGTCGGCCGCCGGTGCCACGTCGGTGAACGCGCGCCCGCGCCGGTAGCCGCGCACGAGGTTGGGAAACTGTGCGACGACCGCATGCAGATTGACCAGGGTGTTCCCGTCGAACAGGGAAACGATACGAGCATCCCGGGCGACCTTCTGGAAGTCACCGCCGGAGAGGATCGACCGGGCGCCCAGCAGCCTGCCGAGGGCCGCGATGGTGTTTTCGGACCGCACCGGCAGCGCGTACTTGACGACGGCGCTGGCGACGCTCAGCTCCTCCGGGTTCCAATGGATCATCCGGCTGGCGACGATCGCCGCCGCCTCCGCGCTCAGCTGATCGGTGTACGCGTCGAGCAGTAACCGCCTCGCCATGGGCAGGTCTGCCAGGGTACGGCCGTAGAGCTGGCGAGTGGCGGCCCAGTTCATGGCGATGCGCAGCGCGTGTTCGCTGGCGCCGAGGGAGAGGCTGGCGCACATCGTCCGGGTCAGCTGTAGTCCTTTGAGGACAATCTCGATGCCGGACCCCGGTGGCCCCAGGTGTGCCGCATCAGGGACCACCGCGTCGGTGAACGCGATGCCGCTGATGTCCGCGCCCCGAATGCCCAACGTCTGGACCTTGGGCAGGCATGTCAGCGTTCCCGGTGGCAGATCGTTCTTGTCCACGAGCAGCACGCCGAACCCGCGGGCGCCGCCGGCGGCGTCGGTGCGCGCCAGCACCGACAGGAGCCTGCCGCGAGTGGCGTTGTTGATGAGCCACTTTTCACCGTTGAGCCGGTAGGACTGGTCCCGCCGTGTCGCGGTCACCTCGCTGGCGAGCAGGTCGCTGCCGTGCTCTCGCTCGGTCAGAGCCCACGACACGGGCGCACCGTCGAGGATCTTCGCGGCCAGTCCCGCGCACTGCTCGGGAGTGGCCGCGATCCATGCGGACACCGCGCCGAGGAACGTCTTTCCGTATCCGATGGCCGCGGTGAGGTCCCGCCGCGCGACCAGCCGGACAAGGTGCAGGAGCTGCTCGTAAGAGTGGAGCCGCCCGCCGTACTCCGCCGGTACGAAGTATTCGTGCAAACCCCAGGAGGTCAAGCCATCGCAAATGGCCTCAGGAAACTCCTCCCGTTCGTCGAGATCGCGTATCCGGGCGAACGAGAAGGCGACGGTAGGGTCGGTCGGGTCGCCCAGCCGCCGTTCCAGGTCGCGCGCGGGGGCAAGCGGGTCGTAGGCCGGGCCACCCTCCATCAGGCCCCCGCCCGTGTGTGGACGGGCACGAGGGTGCCGCCGAGGAACTGGGCGCGCATGTGCCCGCGCCGTACCTTGCCACTCGTGGTCTTGGCGACGGCGCCACGACGCACGAAAAGCACCGTGGGCGCGGGGATCGTGAACATGTGGGCCAGCGTGGCCTGGACCCGTTCAGCCAGGTCGGGCACCTGCTCCTCCGCGAGACCCGACATCCGCAACTCCTGGATGAGCACCACCCGGTCCAGATCGCCGTCGGGGGCGAAGGCGGCCGCGACACCCACCGCGGGGTGGATCAACGCGGCTTCCTCCAGATCCTGCGGGTACAGGTTTCGCCCGTTGACGATGATCAGGTCCTTGAGGCGCCCGGTGATGTAGAGCTCGCCGTCGTGGCGGAATCCGAGGTCGCCGGTGCGCAGGAAGGGGCCGGCTCCCGCCTTCGTACGGGCCTGGAACGTCTCGGCCGATACAGCCTCCTGCCGCCAGTAGCCGGTGGCGACGCTTCCGCCGCTCAGCCAGATCTCGCCCACCTCGGAATCGGCCAGTTCGGCCAGCGTGTCCGGGTCGACGATGCGAACGTCGAAGTCGAGAGGCCGGCCACACGCGACCAGCTCGATGCCGCTTCCGGACGGTACCGCCCGGCGTCTTTCCAGCTCGTCGGCCCGGAAGGTGCGGATCGTCGCGCCCTGCCGCCGGCCGGCGCCCGCGATGATGAGCGTCGCCTCGGCCATGCCGTAGACGGGCATCCACGTCTCCGGACGGAAGCCCGACGGTTCCAGCCGTTCACACACCGCGCGGAGAGTGCGGGGCTGGATCGGCTCGGCGCCGTTCATCGCGATCCGCAGCGACGAAAGGTCCAGACCGGCGAGCTGCGCGTCGGTGACTCTTCGTAGGCACCATTCGTAGCCGAAGTTCGGTGCGGCGGTGATGTCGGCGCGGTACCGGCTGATGAGCTCCAGCCAGGTGGCGGGACGTCTGACGAATGTCGCCGGCGATGTGATGGCCAGGTTCAGCGCGGCGTACAGAGGCTGGATCAGCATGCCGATGAGCCCCATGTCGTGGTAGTGCGGGAGCCAGCCCACGAGGGTCCCACCCGAGGGGCTGCCGAGCTTTGTCCAGATGGCGTGTTCGTTGTGCAGCAGGTTGGCGTGCGACAGCACGACGCCCTTGGGCTCGCTGGTCGAACCCGATGTGTATTGGAGGAAGGCGACCGTGTTGGGTCCCATCGGGGGAGCAGCCCACGCCGAGGCAGCCGGCAACGCCAGCGAGTCGGTGGCCACACACGTGATGTGTCCGAGGCCGTGCTCGACCAGCGATGCGGCGAGCCCGTCGCGGGACGCCCCGTCCGTGAGTACCAGTCGTACGTCGGCGTCGCGAGCGATACTCACCAGCCGATGCAGACCGCGTGGGTCCTCCGAGGGCAGCGGCGACGGCGCCGCGATGACGCGGGCGTAGAGGCAGCCGAGGAAGGCGACGAAGAACTCCGGTCCCGCCGGATAGAGCAGGAGTACCGTACGGTCCTGCCAGCCGGCACCGGTAAGCCATGCGGCGACCGAACGCGCCCGGGCGTCGAGTTCGGCGAAGGTGTACCGTTCCTCGACCAGCTCGCCTCGGCCCGCGCGGACAAAGGCGTACCAGCGGTCATCGCCGTGCAGTTCTACGGTGCTACGGATCGCCGCCACAAAGTTGGGCGCCTGTGTCATTCGTTCGTCGCCTTCGACGCCAGCCGCCCGATCAGTGAAAGCGCCTGCTCTCCCAGGGCTGGACCGAACACGTCCGGCCGGTAGATGTATGAGGTGTGGTGTCCGGGTATCTCCGCGACCTCGCACCCCAGCATCCGGGCGAGCGGAAGGACGGTCCGTGCGTAGCTGTAGTCGCCCTTTCGACTGCCCTCACCGACGGCCAGCGTGACCGGGACCCGGTCCGCCAGGCTGGACGCGTCGGGCAGATACTCCACCATGGGCATCAGGTCGTGGCGGAAGACGAAGTCACCATCGGCGAGCGTCCGTTCCCGGAACGCCGGCCGGATCTTCAACTCGAAATCACGGCCCATGTACGTCATCCACCGCATCATGGCCGGCATCGGGCCCTCGCGGACGTTCTGCTCACACATCTGCCGAAAGAACTCCAGCTGCGCGGCCGCGTCGTCGAGCACGCGTACCGTGATGGGTTCGTGCGCGACAAGGCCCCGCACACGGTCGGGGTACCGGGCGGACAATTCGAACCCGATAGAGGCTCCGCCGCACGTGCCGAAGACGATCGGACGCTCGGCACCGGCGGCGTCGAGGACGGCCAGTACGTCGGCGGCCTGTTGCCGCATCGTGCCGGCATGCGAGTCCCGGCCGGTGCTGCGGTTGAGTCCTCGCCGATCGTAGGTGACGAGACGGAACCGCTCGGCCAGGAACGGCACGACGCCGGTGAAGCTGGCCGCGGTGCCGCCCGCGCCCGCTATCAGCAGCATGTCCGGACCCGCACCGTGAGTCTCGTAATACAGCTCCGCGCCGCCGGCGGTGACTCGTCCACTACCCATGCGGATTCTCGCTCTGTCCCTCGATCGGCCTGATGTCCGGCCCCACGCTAACGAGGTGGTCTTTCATCGCTCTTTCATCGGCCGATGTCGGACCAAGCATGGTGAAAGCAGGATGAAAGCTGCAGCGGCTTCACTGGGGCGTGTGCTGGGGCTCAAGAATGTCGTGACGGCCGCGGTGGCCCGCCACCCACTGCTGCGCCTGTATGCGGGGGGGGCGCCCCGGCGGGGGCCGGGGCCGGCGCCTCCCGGGTACCCAGGGGGCACCGAAGGGGTCCCGCTCGCCGTGCTGCTCGCGGATGGGAAACTACGATCCGCCCTTCGCCAGGAGGACCGCTGGGCGGAGTTTCTGGTACGCCCGTTGGTGACGGTCTTCCGCGTTGCGCTGGAGCACACCGGCGCCGTCATGGACACCGCCCCGGAGAGCGTCGCGATCGAACTCGTCCCGCCACACCGGGTGACCGGACGTGTGGTCCTATCTGGACCGAACCCACCGTCCTCGCCGGCAGACGTCGACCGGGCGGCCCGGGACCTCGCGCGCTGTCTCGACCTGATCGCGGCGGCGCTCGCCCCGGGCGGACCCTCAGCGGATGACATGCGATCGCGAGTATGGCGGGTCGCCGCCAAGGAACTGCGCTTTCTCCGGCCGGCGACCGCTGACATGCTGCGCGGGGATCACCCGCTCGCCGCGCATGTCCACTGTGTACCCGAAGCACAAGACCGTACGCTGCGAGGCGTACTCGATGAGGTCGAGGAGCGGGCCCGGCTGCGCCGGGCGGACCCTTCGCTGCCGCGGCCGGCGGTGATGATGGATCTGGATTTCGTCGTCCTCGATCCGCGTGACCGGACGTTGCACGCGGCCCGTCAGGTCAGCGCGCCGCGCCCCGGCGCACCCGACGGCATCCTTGAGCTGGCGTATCCAGAGCTGTTGGATCTGCTGCCCACCGACCAGCCCCAGGCGTGGCGGCGCTTCATCAAGGCGAACGGGTTGTCGCGGGCATATCCCGACGTCGATTTCGAGGCGATGCGGCTCGACTACTGCCGAGCATTTCACCGGCCATGGGCCAGGCTCGCACACGATGACCTGGCCAAAGGGGTCGTACGGTTCATCCGTGACGTGGAGGACCGCGGCGGGACGGTGGTTTTCAACACCGGCCGGCGCGAACGCGTCCGGACGCCGACCGAGGCCGCGCTGGCCAATGGCGGGTTGCTGGGACAGCGACTGCTGATGATGCCGGACGATCGGATCCGACCGGTGGCCGAGCTGAAGGCCGTACACACCGCGAAGGTCGCGGATCTCGACATCGTCGCGGTCTTCGACGACCTCGCCGACAACCGCGAAGCCCTGGCCCGAGCGCTGCCGGGCGCCCGGATGGTGGCTGTCACCCTTCCCGGGTTCGTCCCCGGAGATGAGCCGAACGCCGGCACGGCGACCGTGTCGACGTTCGAGCGCCTGCCGCGCCCGCTCGACGGTCCCGTGCTGTCGCACGCGCATTCGGTGGGTGAACTGCACGTCGGCGAGCTAGGGACGCGTCCGGTACTCACCGGACACGGCGTGTACCTGTCACGATCGGAGTCGCTCGGCGTGGTGGAGCGGTTGGTTCGCAGCGCGCTGGCAGCCGCCGACGAGACCGCGACGCGTGCCAAGCGGCAGGGCGATGCGACGCCCACGGCGCTGGTGTACCACGTGCTGACCCGCAAGCGGTTCCGGCGTGGCGCGCGTTCGGCCTACTCGCTCGACACGGCGGCCCGCGACATCGGACCGTACGTCGAGCGGGGGGAACCCATCCACGTGGTGTTGCCCGCGTTCCCGGTGAAGCAGGCGGACAGCCGGCTCAAGGCCCTCGGTACCCTGCCGGATCTCGCCGAACTCGCGCTGCTGGTCCGGCTCCGCGAACTCGCCACCGCCGTCGCCGGCGTCTACCCACCCGGGCTGCGCATCACATTGCTGACGGACGGCAACCATTTCCGGATACGCCCCCACACGATCACGGAGGCGTACCAGCACCGCCTTCGCGACTATCTGCGCCTCGCCGGCGCCGACGACGTGCTGGAGTTGCGGGATGTCGACGAGGCGGCCGCCGAGCAACTCGGGCTCGACGCGGTGCGGGCGCGCGGCGGCCTGCTGGCCGCGCACCGGGCCGCCCTCGCGGAGGCGTACCGGGACCTGGACGTCACCCGGGACCCGATCGGTGCGCTGAACCGATCACGAATCCTGGACCCCGCCGGCCCGCGGCCATCCGGTGTCACAGTGGCGGAGATATTCCGCTCACTGGTGCATTCGGTTGCCTTGCCGGCTGGCGCGCCATCAAGTCACGATTGGGCGACCACTCTTTACGCCGACATCTACCACCTGGACGGGGCGGTGCCACCCGAGGTGGCCGAGGCGCGGCGGGCGATCCTGCGTGCCGCATGGGACGCCGCGCTGCACTACGTCAGCGTCGTTCGCACCGATCACGATCTCGGGTACGACCGGATGTTCTGGCCGCGAGTACGACTCACCCTGAGCACGCCCGTAGCGGGGCGGTGCGGGTTCGCGGGCCTGGGCGGGTCCGCGGTGCCGCCGTGGCAGGGCACGGCGGGGGGCGGCCAGCCCGGGCAGGGCTCCGCCGACTTCGCGCTCCCACCGGTGGGCCCGGCGGTGCGGGCGGGG
>NZ_JAIBNX010000038.1:0-7457 GCF_026130045.1 Micromonospora sp. CPCC 205371 | reverse complement strand
GCGGTCGACCAGCGCGGGCAGGTCTCGACCGATTTCGCGATCCATCTGTTGGACCAGGCGTACGTGCCGGTCTACTCGCCGCTTCTCGGCGACGGCCAGCCCTGGTTCATGACACCCATCACCATGACCCAACCCTTCGACCGTCCCGGAATGGCCAGGCTGGCGCCGGGCGTCCTGGAGCGGATACGCCTACGGCGCCGCTGACCGTGGAGCCGGCCGCGACGCCGTGACGGTGAAAGGGTTATGCGAGGCGGTAGGTGTGGATGAGCGTCTGGGTCACGGTGTCGCCGGGGCCGCGCCGGCGGCTGTGGCCCGAAGCGATACGAAGCCAGCGCCGGGCCGCTGTTCGGGATCTCGCACTCCGCCCTGGTCAACGACGCGAACACGGTGGTCGAGGCGCTGCGTGAGATCGACCTGGATCCAGATCCGCCTATCCAACGGGTGACAACTACGGGTTATCTCAGGCCGCCCACCGCCAGCCTGTAAGCGTTATCCGGGCCCCGCGTTCGCCCACCTAGCCGAACGATTTCTGGCAGAGCTCTGAAGTGCCGGAGATTTATGTCGCCGGGCCCATGGTGATGGTGCGAACCCTGTTACGGACTTGTTCTGCCGCACTCGAATCTAGGCTCGTGCCAACGACCTCGATGAAGGTTCTTTGGCCCTCCGATAGGCACGTGACCAGGACCGCAACGCCTGCGCCATCGAGCGTGCCCGCGCCTGCGATGTGGGGACCGGATGTGAAGCTTACCTCCAGCCCGGTCTCGCGGATTGCGAATTCCGCGTCTCTCATAGCCTCTGCTTGTGACTTGGCCCTCGTATCTGATCCCACGTGGATTACCGGAGATTGAGCCATGATCGTCTCCCTGGTTGATAGATGTGCCGTCATCAGGGGAATCTGCAGGAAAAGCATAGCCAGGAACGGCCGTCCGGCTGGCAGTTTCAGTGGATCAGCCGAACGCTCACCTCGAGCAGGCCCGGCGACTCACGCAACCCGGAATTCTCACGACGGGCCCACCGCGCGATGCGTGTCGGACTGGTCGGCATGATGCGAGCCACCGGCCGCTTCCTGCGCAGCTCGCTCGACCTTCGCCCGATGCGCATCGCGGGCCGCCGTGTCGATCTGCTGCTCGTGCTCAGCCGCCACCCCGGTCCGGCCGTCGATCTGCTCACGCAGGATGTCGGCCTGTCCGGCATGACGGGCGGTCTCCTGAAGGACGTGGACCATGATGTTGAACAGCTTCACATCGGGCCGCGACCACCACGGCACGTGGCCAGGCGCGTCGATGGGAAGCTCGTTGATCGTCGCGTCCGCATGACCCCAGGCACGCTGATAGAAGTCGATGATCTGCTCGCGGGTCTCGTCCGGGGTCACCCACAGGTCGCTGCCGTCCGCGTCCTGCCATCGCCCCAGCGGCACCGGGAACGAGCGGCCGAAGACCTCGCCGAAATACCAGGCCTCCACGGTCGCCAAGTGCTTCACCAGGCCAAGAAGGTTGGTCCCCGTCGCTGTCAGGGGACGCCGGACGTCGTACTCGGACAGGCCATCGAGCTTCCAGACCAGCGCCTGACGTGTCCGCCTGAGCTGGCCGTGCAGGTGGTTCTTCGCGAGATCATCGGTCACAGGACACGAGCTTGGCATCCGACAGCAAGCGGAGCAGCCTTGGGCCTACCGCGCCAAGAACTCACCCGGCGAGTCGCCGAGCTGCGACGACAGCTGGCGGCCGCCCATGGGGCCCTACGCGACAACCGGCCCGGACGAACGATTCATGCAAACGCGGCAATCTTGCCCGTCGACAGCGTGTGAGGCGATATCACCCACCATCAATGCACTGCCGAGTTCGGGCATAACCTTCGGGCTAGGGCGTGTCGCATGCGTCCATGAGACGCCGAGCCCAGCCGTAAACGACCGGCAAGGCCGATTGCCGCCTTGGATATTCCCTGGGCTACCAGTCCTTGGCTGCAACCAGTGTGGCACCGCTCGTAGCGGACTTCTTCGCGTACCCGCTCAGATCGGTCAACGGCGCACCCCACAGCGCAGGTGAAGCACCCGGTTGCCCTGAATCACCACGTCAGGATCCTCCAACAGGTGCTGCGCGTCGACTGACCCGAAGTAGCGCTTGCCGGACCCGAACACGACGGGTACGACGTCCATGCGCACCTCGTCGACCAGGCCTGCGGCAAGCGCCTGGCCACCGACGTCGCCGGCGGCGACCTCGACGGTGCGGTCACCGGCAAGCTCCTGCGCCTTGGCCACGGCTGCCTCGACGCCGTCGACGAAGTGGAACGGCGCCTCGGGGTGCCAGCCCTCGGGCCTGCCCCGGTGGGTCACGACGACGACGTGATCGACCCCGCCCGGAGGCTTCCCGTCCCAGCCGTCCGTCATGTCGAAGACGTGGCGGCCGGCGATTGTCGCCCCGATCTGGTCCCAGTACGCCCGGGTGTAGTCGTAGGACGTCTGCGACACCTTCAATACGCCGCTCTCGTCCAACGGGACGTCACCGCTGGTCAGCCAGTCGAACAGCGGTCCGGGCTGGTCGTTCTCGTCCGCGATGAAGCCGTCCACTGACACCGAGGCGTACATGACCACCTTGCCCACGGGGCTCTCCTCTGCTTTGGGGTGCCCCCAAATTAGCGTGGCGTGAGCTGTCGCTCTTGTAAGAAATCAATCGGCTGGCAGCGGCCAGCCTTCGAACACGTGGCCGGGATGTTCGCGCAGGAACCGCCGCCGGACTTCGACGTACCGGGTCGGTGTGAGCCCGGTGAACTCCCGGAACTCGTGGCCGAAGTGGGCCTGGTCGAAGTAGCCTGCGCCACCGGCGACGTCGCCCCAGTCGATCGGTCCGGCGGGGTTGATCGAGAACACGGTGGCGGTGAAGCGATGGGTGCGGGCCAGCCGCTTCGGCGTGACGCCGATGAGCTCCTTGAACCGCTTTGCCAGATGAGTGCTGCTGACACCGGCTGCCACACTCAGGTCGCCGATCGCCACCGCCCCGCTGGTCGCCGCGATGAGGCTGCTCATATGGCAGACCAGCCCCAAGCCGGCGGTCTCGCACAGCCGTCGCCTGAGCTCCTCCTCAAGCAGCGTCAGCATCTCGTGCGGTCCGCCCGCCGTGGCCAGCCGGTCTCGCAGCTCAGCAATGGCGGGCCGGCCCCAAACCTGCTCTACCGTCACCGGCCGGTCACACAGCTCGGCCGCGGGCATCGGCAGAAACGGCGCCAGCCCCCACGGCTTGAAGTGCACGCCGACGGACCGGGTCCGGAGTGGGTAGCTGAACTCCCACGCCCGGGTGGGCATGGTGACCACGCAGCCGTCGGCGTACTCGGCCGTCTCGATCTCGGTGCCGGCGCGGATGCGGAACGGCCCCCCGAGGTTGACGATGAGCAACGCCGACGGCGCCGGCGGCAGCGTCAGCCGGGCGTATGGCGACGCACCCTCCAGGTAGTAAAGGTCGTCGATCAGCCCGTCCAGCGGCGCTCGCGGCACTCTGGACACGTACTCCACGCCCACACAGTATCGCCGACGCCCCGTCCGGCATCGCGCGCCGGGATGATCCAGCGTCAGGGCCACGCGGGCGTGTTTCCACGGCTTTCAGTCGCCGTGGTGGGTTTTTGGGGTCGCTGAAGGCCGCGACGTCCTCGTCGTGGTTCGGACCGGTCGTCGCGTGGTGGAAGCTGGTTGCGGCTGGCCTCAGGCGGGGCGGCGGATGGCCTGCACAGCGGTGTCGTAGAGGTCGAACAGGTCGACCTTGCCGCCCAGGTGCACCCACTCCTCGTTCGCTATCTGCAGGCAGGTGATCGCCGCGGCGGCGATCACGCGTGCCTGCAGGGCGCGGCGGTCGGAGTCGGGCAGTCGCGGCTCGATCAGCGGTGCGAACAGGTCTTGCCAGCGTGCCTGCTTCTCGGCGTGCCCGGCGCGCAGGGACTCGTTGCCGAACAGCAGGGTGATGACCTCGAGCCGCCCCTCGGCGGTCATGTCGATCTCTTCGAGCACCTGGAACGCCGCGCGCAGCGAGGTCCAGGCGTCCTCGTCGGCCGGGCGCTCGGCGAGCCGTGCGGCGATCGATTCGCCCTGCTCGGACAGGCCGCTGAGGGCGAGGTCTTCCAGCTCGACAGCGGTCCGGGCCAGCAGCGAGCGGACCACCGAGCGGGTTGATTACCACCGCCAGACCGTCATCGTCACCGGCGCCAGCTCCGGCCTCGGCGCCGAATTCGCCCGCCAGTTGGCCCGCCGCGGCGCGGACCTCGTGCTGGTCGCCCGCCGGGCGGACCGGCTGCGGAGCCTGGCCGCCGAACTCACCCGCGCCCACGGCGTCACGGTGACCGTCGTCGCCCGCGACCTGGGCCTGCCCGACGCCGGCCGCACGCTACGCGCCGAACTGGAGTCCCGCGGCATCTACGCCACCGGGCTGGTCAACAATGCGGGCTTCGGCACCCACGACGCGTTCGCGGACGAGGATCCGGAGCGCCTGCAAAGCATGATCGCGCTGAACGTCAGTGCGCTGGTCGACCTCAGCCGCGCCTACATCGGCTCGCTGGCCGCCGCCGATACCGGCCTCCTGATCAACGTGGCGAGCCTGTTGGGCTTCCAGCCAACCCCGTATATGGGTGTCTACGGCGCCACCAAGGCGTTCGTCCTCAGCTTCACCGAATCGCTGTGGGAGGAGACCCACGGCACCGGCCTGCGCGTCCTGGCCGTGTGCCCCGGCGCGATGCAGACCGAGTTCTTCGACGCCGCCGGCAGCCAGTCCGCCGACTACGGCGCGAAGCGGGCCACCCCCGCCGACGTCGTGACGACGGCCCTCGACACGCTCGACCGCCGATCCGCGCCGCCGTCGGTGATCACCAACGGCCGCCCGCTCGCCCTGGCCAGCAGGTTCCTGGCGCGCCGCTCGATGGTCCGGCTCATGGGCTGGTTGGGCCGCCGTCAGCTCCCGCAGTCCCCTGCCGCCCCCGCCCACAGCTAAGGAACAGCATCATGACCAGCACAGAAGTCACCGCACAGCCCACCGACGACGTCGAGCGGTGGACCGAGCCGCTCGGCCACGGACGGTCAACCCGGCAGCTTCCGGGCTTTGTCCGGCGGGTCGAGGTGGAAGCGCCCGTCCGTCTCGTTCCAGCGGAGCCGGTCGCGGTGGGCGTCCAGCCACGCGCGCGTCGCGGCCGGATCGGCGATGGCATTGGCGTTGGTCGGCAGCAACGCGTCTATCGCCCGGGCGAGGATCCGGGCCGGATGGCCCACCGGGGGCATCTCCGCGAGTATCGCCTCGACCGTGTCCAGCCGCCCGAACGTGAGTAACGCTACGGCCATGACGTACCGTTCCAGGCCGCGCGCGGCCGGATAGCTACGTTCGAGGAAGCCGAGCAGGGCGTCGTCGTCGCCGGAGACGTGCGACATTCCGCGGCGTACCGTGTCGCGCCACTCGCGGGCCGGGCTGCTCATGGCCGGGGCGGCACCGTCAGTGACGGCCCGACGCCGGGCGGCGCGTCGTAGCGCAACGGCGGAACGACGTTGCCCTCCATCACCCGCACCACGGTGCCGTTCGGCAGCTGGTGGAAGACCACCCACTCCTGTTCGATCGCCGACTGGGCTCCCCAACCGACCTCCGCGGCGCTGACCGGGAGGTTCTTGGGCACCCGCAGGACGTAGATGACGCCGGTCGGCCCCTGCGCGAAGTCGGCGGCGACGTTGGGCAGCCGGGTCGTGGGGATGCCGACGCTGCCCAGCGGCTGGCCACCGAGCCCGGCCGGCGCGTCGAACGCCGGCACCGGCTCGGCGTTCCACCGAGCGGTGTAACCGGCGATCTCCACGTCGGTCAGCCCCTGGGCCTTCATAGTGTTGTACAGGTTCTGCGACGCCTCGACACCGCCGGCCCGCGCCGCCGGGCTGAGCAGCTCGGCGGTGGGCGCGCCCTGCCCGCGGTAGAGCACCTGGAAGCCGCGCGTGTTGGCCCATCCCTGCCCCATGCGCCCAACCAGGCCGGCCTGCTGGAGCTGGAGCAGTTCCGCCTCGGGCACCGGCCCTGCCAGGGCACGCTGCGCGATCCGCTGGGCGATCGCCATGTCTGACGCGGTGATCGCCCGGGTGGCCGCCATGTCGAGCGCGCCGGGGGCGACCGCGGCCACGGTGGCCACCGCCATCCCCATGTTCAGCACGCCGGAGGCGACCATCGCGCCGCCCGCATCCTGCTGCTCGCGGGTGAACACGTTGTTCGCGCCGGTGCCCAGCATGTAGTTGCGCCCCTGCTGGAACGACTCGTATCCACTGTGGAACTGCAGCGCGGCGACCGCCAGCGCCAGCGGCGGGAACAGCAGCGAGAGCAGCGCCAGGATGATGGTTCCGCCGATCTTCACGATCGACCACGTGTGCTCGGCCGCCTGCTCGTCGGCCACTGCCTGGCGTACCTCGGGGTCCGCCTTGGGCAGCAGTTCCTGCAGGATGGGCACGAGCTGCAGGTAGCTGATGTCGCCTTCGGCGATCTTCGTCTTCAGCTCCTCGTACGCGGAGCGCCGCTCGGCGATCTTCGCGAGGATGACGGTCCGCAGCTGCTCCGCGGTCATACCGCTGCGGAGGCTGAAGACGTCGTCCGGGATGATCCGGTAGCCCTGGTCGCCGAGCGGCGCCACGACTGGCCGGATGGCGTCGACGGCGGCCTGCAGCCGCGCGCTGGCGGTGCCGGCCAGCCCGAACGGATCGCCGGACCCGGGCGGCAGCCCCGCGGCCGGTGACAACCGGTCGGCCGGCGATGTCCACGCCGGACCCATGTGCGGCTCGTGGCGGGCGAGTTCGTCGGCCCGCACCATCTCGTGGCAGCCGGTGCAGGCGCGCCACTCGCCGCGCGCCTGGTGCTCCTGGACATTGCGCCGGTACGGGTTGCGCTCCCCGGCCCAGTCCTCGTACGCGCGCATGCCGCCGGTCTGCTGCGCCGTGGCGCGTAGGTCCTCGGCGGACTGGGCGAGGACGTGGGTTTGGAGGGCGGGCGCGCTGAACTGCGTTTCGATCAGGCCCCGCCACTGGTCGAGGTTCTGCTGGTTCTCGAGCATCCGGTGCTGGGCCGACAACAGCACCGCCTGTTTGAACCGGGCGTGCCGGGCGGGGACGGTGTCGTCCGATGTCGACACTCCAGGCCCCTCGACGAGGCGGCGCACCTGCTCGTTCTGCAGGATGCGCTGGTTCTCGCGGGCCGTCTCGTACTCGGCCCCGGCGGGCGGCAGCGTCGGGATGTGCCTTTCCAGCACGCGTAGATTCGCGGCGAGCTGTTCGTCGGTCAGGCGGTTGGCGTACTGGGCGGAGATCGACATCGTACGGATGTCGCCGTCGGCCACCGCGGCCGGCGCATCCGTGCCGTTGGGCTGGCGGGCGACGACGCCCGAACCGGGCGGCAGCCGGCCCCGCCCCCGCCCCCCGGCTACCGGGACGCCCCCCCCCGACCCCCGCGCCGCCCCCCCCGCGCAGACGG
>NZ_JAIBNX010000379.1 GCF_026130045.1 Micromonospora sp. CPCC 205371 | reverse complement strand
CCCCTCTCCCCGCCGATCAAGGGCGAATGCACGTGGTTTGATCTCTTTTCCGCGTGCGTTGCCCTTGATCGATGAAAACCTCCTTGATCGCGGAGGCGAGGCACCGCCGCCGACCGGCGGCGTACGACTCAGGCTTCGGCGCGGTCGACGGCCTTGGCCAGCTCGACCAGCTTCACCGACAGCTCCTCGGCGGTGGCCTTAGGCTCGTCGCTCACGCACGTGTAGCGCAGCGTCATCAGCCGCTTGTCGCCGGTCAGCCACCCCACCTCGGCGCT
The DNA here is from genome assembly GCF_026130045.1 of Micromonospora sp. CPCC 205371. Taxonomy (GTDB): domain Bacteria; phylum Actinomycetota; class Actinomycetes; order Mycobacteriales; family Micromonosporaceae; genus Phytohabitans. The sequence goes on along the minus strand of NZ_JAIBNX010000379.1, from coordinate 3,231 downwards.
GGGCCCGGCCTTGCCACTCGCCGCCCGGGTCGTCCGATAAGCGGCCGTACCCAGCCCCTTGACCGACTTCGCGCCATCCGGGGCGACCTCCGACGTAAACGTCGCCGCGTCCGCCGCGGTCTCCGTCACCGACAGCATCAAGTCAGGACGCGGCGCGCCATTGGCCTGCACCATGCAGGTCGCGGTGTCTTTGTGGGTGCTGGCCGCCGCGACGTCGAACCGGGTGCCAAGCACCCCTTCGATCGCCTCGTAGTCGAGCAACCCGCACACACCGCCCGCCGAAGCAGCCGGAAACGTCGCGACAACGGGCGCCGGGGCGGGCGGAGCCGTCGCCTCCGCCTCGTCGCCGCACCCGGCACCCGCCGCGAGCAGCACCAACCCCGCGCCGAATCTACGCGCAGCCATACGCACGGCGGACACCCTAGATGCTCAGCGCGGCCCGCGAAAGTCCGGCAGCTCAGCGACGATGTGCTTCGCGATCTCCAGCGAGCTGGTCGCGGCCGGCGAGGGGGCGTTCAGCACGTGCACCTGGCGACCGCGGGTCACGATGAGGAAGTCGTCGACGAGCGCGCCGTCGGGCGCGATGGCCTGCGCGCGCACCCCGGCCGCGCTCGGCTCCAGGTCCGCGGCGGTCACATCGGGTACCAGCCGAGCCAGGCTCTCCGCGAACCGCTGGCGCGACAGCGAACGGCGCACCTCGGTGAGCCCGTACCGCAGGTGCTTGCGGGCCAGCCGCCACAGTCCTGAGTAGACAGCGAAGTCGGCGATGTCACGTGGGTTGACCCGGCCCCACGAGTACCCTTCCCGAGCCAGCGCCAGGACCGCGTTCGGGCCGGCGTGAACGCTGCCGTCGATCATTCGCGTCAGGTGCACGCCGAGGAACGGAAACCGCGGGTCCGGCACCGGATAGATCAGCCCCCGTACCAGGTCACGCCGGTCGGGACGCAGCTCGAAGTACTCACCGCGGAACGGGACGATCCGGGCCGGCGGGTCGATGCCAGCGAGCCGCGCCACCCGGTCGGCGTGCAGCCCAGCGCAGTTGACCAGCACATCCGCGACGACCTCCCCGGTGGTGGTCTGCACGATCTGGGTGCCGCTCCGCTCGACGATCCCCGTGACCCGCGAGCCGAACCGGATCTCCGCGCCCGTCTTCTCCACCAGCGCGGCCAGCGTCGCGCAAACCGCCGTAAAGTCGACGATGCCCGTCGACGCCACGTGCATCGCCTCGACGCAGCGCACGTGTGGCTCGTACTCAGCCGCCTCGGCCGGGCCGACCAGCCGGACGGGCAACCCGTTTGCGGTGGCGCGCTCGTGCAGAGCACGCAGGCGGGGCAGTTCGGACTCGTCGGTCGCCACGATCAGCTTTCCGCACACCTGCACGGGGATGCCATGCTCGGTGCAGAAGTCGACCATCGACTGGCTTCCCGCACGGCAGAGCCTGGCCTTGAGGCTGCCCGGCTTGTAGTACACGCCGGCATGGATCACCCCGGAGTTGTGCCCGGTCTGGTGCGCCGCGACCCTGGGCTCCTTTTCGAGCACGGTGACCTGCGCGTCCGGGTAGTCGAGGGTGATCCGGTGTGCGGTCGCGAGCCCCACAATCCCAGCCCCGACCACCACAAACTTCGCCATGCGCCGGACCCTACCGGGGGCGCCGCCCTCCTTCCGCGCGACCCAGCCCCCATCCGCCGATCAGTCGTAACCGCGCTCCGCGCGTTTCCGCGCCCCACGGGCGACCGCGCCCCCGGCCTCCGTGGATCAAGGGCAAACGCACGTGGTTCGATCTCTTTTCCGCGCCCGCCCGGCGTGCAACGGGTGAAAGACCCGCCTACGCTTCGTCGTCGACGTACGGGCAGTGGCGGCAGCCGCGGCCACAGCACGTGCCGCGCCGCCTAAGGAACGCCGCCGTCAGCACGAACAGGCCCGTCTCGGGATCTAGGTACCCGGCCTCGTCCGCCGCCAGCGCACGGTCGTGCGCGGCGATGATCTCGCGACGGTACGGGTGGGCCGGCGAGAGCCGCGACGGATGCGGCTCCCGCAGACGATCCCTCACGCCGTGGAGGCTACCCGCCGGTGGCCTTCGCTGTGCCGGCCACCGCGGCCAGCATCAACACGGCCCCGAGTACAGCGGTGGGGGTGAGCCGCTCTCCGAAGGCGTAGACGGCGATGGCAGCCGCGGTGACCGGTTCCAGCAGGGCGACGACCGAGGCGGTGGTGGCCCGCACCACGGCAAGCCCGGCGAAGAACAGCCCGTACGCGAGCGCGGTCGGAACCGCACCCAGGTACAGCAGCCAGCCCACCGATTCGGCCAGCCCGACGCCGGACGGCAGCATGCCCTCGGCGAGCGCCAACGGCAGCAGGCACAGCCCACCGATGACGAACCCGGCCAGCGCGGTCCGGTACGGGTCGCTGGCAGTACCAGTGGCTCTGGTCATGAGCGTCACGCCCGCGTACCCGATGGCCGACACCAACGCCAGCCCGATCCCAAACCAAGGACGCGGTCCGACCGCGCCCATGCCACCGGTGAGCAGCACCAGCCCGACCAGGGCGAGCGCGACGGCGGCGACGCCACCGCGCCCGAGACGTTCGCCCGTGGTGAGGCGGCCGCCGATCGCGATGAGGACAGGACCCGCGCCGAGGGTGACGACCGTGCCGACGGCGAGGCCGGCGTACGCGATCGCGCCGTAGAAGGCGGTGTGATAGACCGCGAGCCCGATGCCGGTAAACATGAGCACCGACCGCCGCCGCGGCAGGCGACGCGGGGCGCGGCGGAAGGCGAGCAGAGCGGCGAGGATGGCGCCCCCGATGACGAAGCGCCAGTACGAGACGGCGACGGGACCGAGTCCGCTGGTGCGGTACAGCAGCACCGCGGCGGCGGCACCGGTGCCCCAGCTCGTCGCTGCGACGGAGATGAAGAAAAGACCACGTGCGGGCACGATGACACTCCACTATGGATGGTTGACAGGGCCGCGGAAAGCGGGCGACAACCATCGACCGCGGGACCTGGACCGGTCCGGCGGTGTGGGTCAGTGGAGACGCCGCCCGCTCAGCGAGCGGGTGGCGAGAGCACGATGCGAAGCACGTCGACACGCTAGCGACATCACGGCCACGCCGTCACGCGAGTTTGGGCGCGGTGCTAGGGCGAGCCGAGCGACGCCGATCAAGGAAAAGCCCGTCGATCAAGGGCAAATGCACGCGGATTCGCGATCAAACCACGTGCATTTGCCCTTGATC
>NZ_JAIBNX010000378.1 GCF_026130045.1 Micromonospora sp. CPCC 205371 | reverse complement strand
GCCACCAGGGCGGGCAGGGGCCCCGGTCCGCCCCGGCCCCCGCCGGCCGGCACCAGGACGGCGCCGGCGGCCAGTGCCATGACCAGTTCCCACACCGACGCGTCGAAGCCGAACGACGCGAACTGCAGCACCACCTCGCCCTCACGAACGCCGAAGACGGGGCGCTGCGCGGCGACGAGGTTCGCCAGTCCCCCGTGCGTGACCTGGACGCCTTTGGGGGTGCCGGTGGAGCCGGAGGTGTAGATGACGTAGGCGAGCTGGCCGGGCAGGACCCGGCCGGGCGGTGCCGTGGACGGCAGGGCCGGCAGCGTCGCCTCGACGAGCGGGTCGTCCAGCAGCATGGTGCGGGTCCGGGCGACCGGCAGGTCGTCGACGGTGTCGCCGACGCCGACGAGCACCGCCGCGCCGCTGTCGGCGAGCATGGCGGCGAGCCGGTCGGGCGGGTACGCCGGGTCCAGCGGCAGGTAGGCGCCGCCGGCCTGCCAGACCGCGAGGACGGCGGTGACCATGTCTAGGGCGTCGTCCAGGCAGAGGCCGACGATGGTCTCGGCACCGACGCCGGCGTCTCGCAGCAGGTGCGCCAGCCGGTTGGCCTTCGTCAGCAGCGCGCCGTAGGTCACGGTGTGTGCCCCGCGGATCACCGCGGGGGCGTCCGGGATGGCCGCGGCGCGGGCGGCGATGACCTCGGGCGCGGCCCCGGTGATCTCGACCGGCGTCCCGCTGTCGTTCCAGTCCACGAGCATGCGCTGGCGTTCAGCGGCGGTCAGCAGCGTGAGTTCGCCGACCCGGCGGCCGGTGTCCGCCACGATGGCGGTCAGGATCGTCGCGAGGTGTGCCGCCATCCGCTCGACCGTCGCCTGGTCGAAGCGGCCGCGGTCGTACCACAGGATGAGGTTCAGTTCGCGGGCAGCGCTGGCGATCACGCTCAGCGGCACGTTGGTGGCCCCTTCGCGGCCGTCGTCGGCGTGGTTGACGGCCATCCGGAGAGCGCCGGGATCGGTGTCGTGCCGCGGAATGTCGTTGATGGGGTAGTTCTCGAAGACGAACAACGCGTTGAACAGCTGCCGCCCCGCCGGCACCCCACTACACGCCTGGATCACGGGCAACGGCGTGTGCTCGAACCGCCGACCCGCGACCTGCTCCTCCTGCAAAGCCCGCAACCACTCCACCACCGGCGCACCACGATCCACCACCACCCGGGCCGGGGTCGTGTTCATCAACAACCCGACCATCGCCTCCATACCCGCCACCTGGCCGCCCCGGCCAGACGACGTCACCCCAAACACCACATCGGACCGGCCGCTGTAGACAGACATCAGCACCGCCCACGCACCCTGCACTACCGTGTTCACCGTCAGCCGGTGCCGCCGGGCGAAGTCCACCAGGTCCGGCACGGCGGGCGCCTGCACGATGCCCTGGCCGCGGTCGCCGGTGTCGCGTTCGACGCCCAGGGCGGTGGGTTCGGTGACGCCGGCGAGGCGCTCCCGCCAGTAGGCCTCCGCAGCGGTCAGGTCCTGGCCGGCGGACCAGGCCACGAAGTCGCGGAACGGTCGGCGGGACGCGAATCGCGGCCGCTCGCCGGCCCGGAGCGCGTGGTACGCCCCGAGCAGTTCGCCGACGACGATGGGCAGGCTCCAGCCGTCGAGCAGCAGGTGGTGGTAGCTCCACACGACCTGGTGCCGGTCATGGGCGAGCCTCAGCACGGCGAGGCGGACCAGCGCCGGTGCCGTGAAATCGGCGCCGCGGGCCCGATCGGCGGCGAGGTAGTCGGCGACGGCCCGTTCCCGGGCCGCCTCGTCGCGGTCGGCGAGGTCGTGCTCCTCCCATGGCAGCGGCACCAACCGGTGCACGACGGCCAGCGGTGCCGGCACGCCGTCCCAGACGACAGCCGTGCGCAGCACCTCGAACCGGTCGAACACCAGCTCCCACGCCCTGCGGAAGGCGTCGAGGTCGAGGCCGCCCTCCAGTAGCAGTCCACTCTGGACCCAGTTGGCGCCGGGCTCGGTCGCGAGCCTGGTGTGGAACAGCATGCCGGCCTGCAACGGTGTCAGCGGGTACACGTCGTCGACCGGCCCGCCGGCGCGCGCCGCGACCAGGTCCACACCGGCCTGGTCGAGGCCGGAGAGCGGAAAGTCGGACGGCGTGTATCCGCCCGCGTCGGGGCGCAGGCACGCCTCCACCAGGTCCCGCATAACGGCCAGGTACCGCTCCGCCAGCCGCTCCACAGTGGACTGGCTGTGCACATGCGGGCCGTACGTCCAGACCATCTCCAGCCGGCCACCGACGATCCTGCTGTTGATCTCGATGAGGTAGGCGCGCTCGCCCCGGTCGGATTCAGTCCGGCCCATGGACCAGCTGGCCGGCCGGAACCGTTCCACGGCCGGACCGTCCGACGCCTGGAACAGGTGACCTAGGTGGTTGAAGCTGACCTGCGCGCCGTGCCGGGGTGTCCAGCCGGTCAAGTAACGCAGCAGGCCGAAGCCCAGACCGCGCCGCGGCACCCGACGCAACCGCTCCTTCGTCTCCCGCAACACCGCACCCAGATCACCACCAGCGGCCAACGCCACCGGATAGATGCTCGTGAACCAGCCCACCGTCCGGGACACATCCACGTCCGGTCCGACATCCTCCCGACCGTGCCCCTCCACATCCACCAGCACCGGACCCGACCGCGCCCACGAACACAGCACCACACCCAACACCGCCAGCAACACATCGTTGACCTGCGTCCGGAACACACCCGGCAACTCCGTCAACAACCGGCCAGTCCACTCCTCGTCCAAAGACACCCGCACCTCGCGGGCGTCGCCGACGGTGTTCGAGCCGGCGCCGTCGCGCGGCAGCGCGGCGCCTGCCTCGGTCACCTCATCCCAGTACGCCGCCTCCGACGCGAGCTCCGCCGATCCGGCCAGCTCGGTCAGGCGCCGGGACCAGTCGGCGAACGACGTCGTCTTCGCCGCGAGCCGGGTGGTGGGTGATCCGGCCTCGGCCCGCTCGTACGCGGTGACCAGGTCGGCGATCACAATCGGCCAGGAGACGGCGTCCACGACGAGATGGTGCGCGACCAGCAGCAGCAGGCGCACGCCCTCGGGCCGGTCGAAGAGCACGACGCGGAACAGCGGGCCAATGGCCGGGTCGAGGCTGCGGTTCGCCTGCGTCGCGACCCGCTCGGGGCTTTCTATCGCGCCGGCGAGCCAGACGGTCGCGGCGGAACCCACAGGGCCGGTCTCCACGGCCCGAGGGGCGTCGATGTGGCCCGTCCAGCCGGTGTGGTCCCGGTGGAACCGCGACCGGAGCGCGTCGTGGTGCTCGATCAGTGCCGTGACCGCGCGGCCCAGCACGGCGGGGTCGACCGGCCGGTCGGTCTCCAGCAGTGTCGACTGGTTGAAGTGACCCGGCTCCGGCAGGTCGCGGTCGAAGAACCACCGCTGGATCGGCGTCGGCGGGGACGGCCCGGTCACCGGGCCGTCGTTGGGCCCGGGGGCGGCCCCCCCGTCCGCGGCCCCCCCCGCGGCCCCCGCTGGG
>NZ_JAIBNX010000377.1 GCF_026130045.1 Micromonospora sp. CPCC 205371 | reverse complement strand
CGCGGCCGCCGGCCGCTGCCCGCGGGCGCGGGCCGCTAGGTCACCACCTCAGGTGTTGGCGGGCGTCCCAGCTTCGCACTACGGCGGGCTTGTCGGTGGTGGGCGCCGCCAGGGTGGCCGTGGCCGCCGGGTGGGGCGGCTTGGTGTCGGTGAACAGCCACGCCTGGAACAGGTCGTCGAGTTGCTCGCCGGAGACGCGCTCGGCCAGCCGGATGAACTCCGCGGTCGAGCCGTGTCCGTTGCGGTTCTTGGCGTACCACTGCCGGGTGATCTTCCAGAAGTCCGCGTCGCCGACGGTGACCCGCAGCGCCTGCAGCGTCATCGCGCTCCGGACGTAGACGGAGTCGTCGAACAGGTCAACCGGGCCCGGGTCACCGGGCGGCGGCGCCCAGTACGGCTCGGACAGCGGCTGGGCGTACAGGAAGTCGAAGATCTCCTGCGGGGTGCCCTCGCCGAGTTTCTCGCTCCACAGCCACTCCGCGTACGTCGCGAAGCCCTCGTTGAGCCAGATGTCGTCCCACTGCTCGACCGCGACGCTGTCGCCGAACCACTGGTGCGCCAGTTCGTGCGCCACCACGTACGTCTCGCCGGTGGTCGTTTCCTCGTCGAAGAAGTACTTGGAGTAGATGGAGCGGGTCTGGTTCTCCAGGGCGAAGAACAGGTTGTCGTAGTCGTCGACGATCGCGCCGTTGGCCTCGAACGGGTAGGGCCCGAAGAACCCGGCCAGGAAGTCGGTGATCTCGTTGGTGCGGCCTACCGCGTCGTCGGCCAGATTCGGCGGCAGGTCGGGGTCGATCGCGATGATGGTCGGCTTGCCGTGGTGCTTGGTGGTGCTGATCCGGAACTCACCGATCGTGGCCGTGGCCAGGTAACTGATCATTGGGGTGCGCTGTTCCCACTTCCACGTGGTCCAGCCGTCCTTGGTCTTGCTGCCGCGCGGTACCCCGTTCGCGATGGCCTCCAGCCCAGCCGGCACCGTTACCGCGAAGCTGTAGCTGGCCTTGTCTTGCGGGTGGTCGTTGACGGGGAACCAGGTCGCGGCCACCTCGGGCTGCCCGGCGACGACCGCGCCGTCGTCGGTGTGGATGAACCCGGCCTCCAGCACGATGCCCGGGAACGGGATCTGGACCGTCTCCGGTACGCCGTGGTAGCGCACCTCCACCCGGAAGTGGCTGCCCTTGCGGATCTTCCGCTTGACGGTGAGCTCCTGGCCGGACCGCGAGTACGACGCCTTGTGGCCGTTGACCGAGAGCTTGTCAATTGTCAGACCGACGAAGTCCAGGTTGAAGCTGGACAGGTTCTGGGTGGCCCGGGCGTGGATCACCGCGCGCCCGGTCAGCACGTCGGTGCTCGGTTGATAGTGGACGTTGAGGTCGTAGTGCTTGACGTCGTACCCTCCGTTGCCGTAGCCGGGGAAGTACGGGTCGCCTACGCCGGCCGCGCCCGGCCGGAAGGGGCCTCCCGCGCTGGCGGGTGTGGCACCCAGCGGCACCAGGACCAGAACGCCGATCGCTGCGGCGAGCAGATTCCTTAGTGGCTTCTTCATGATGGTGACACTAGGTGTTTCCAAGCAGGCGGACAGTAAAAGTCGAGACAGGAGGGTCAAGACCTTTTCCAGGCCGGACGGTCAGCAGGTCGCCGGGCTGGCAGTTCAGCTCCTGGCACAGGGCGGTGAGGGTGCTGAACCGGATCGCGCGGGCCCGCCCGTTCTTCAGCACCGACATGTTGGCCAGGGTGACGCCGACCCGGTCGGCCAGCTCGGTCAGCGTCAGGCCGCGTTCGGCGAGCAGCTTGTCGAGGTGTACCTCGACGCGGTGGTCCTCATCCGGTGGCATGCCGTCAGATCACCGTGTCCAGTTCGGACCGCATCACGCGGCCGCGATTGACGATCTCGGCGACGGCGAGGAAGCCGAACCCGGCCAGCATCCACAGGCCGATCGCGGCCGGATCGAGGCTGGCCGAGGCGTCGCCGGTGACGCGCCTGGTCAGGTCGAGCGCCGCGACCATCTCGACGAAGGTGGCAAGCGGGCCGCCCACCAGGGCCACCAGCCCCAGCAGCCGAAGCCGGCTGACGGTCACCGCGAGGAAGGGGTCTTCCCGCCGGGCTCGCCGGACGACCGCGTACAGGATCGCCAGCAGGGTTACCACGACGAGGTACGTCGGAAGGTTCGTCAGCGTGGCGGCGAGCTGTTCGGCGCGGTCCGGCCGTGCCACGACGGCGTCCAGCGTTCCTTCGACGTCGATCGTGACTCCTTGCCGCAGGCCGTCCGATGCTCCGGCGACCGCGCTTGCCGGTACCTCGACGACGAGGTTGTCGCGGGCGGCGGACATCGCGATGCCGACGGTGCCGACCACCGCGAGCGCGACGAGGACGACCGCCACCGCGCTCTGCATCTCGGCCAGCCAGTCCGGCCTGCGGAGCCGCTCGGGGATGTGCATGGGACCCCTCCTTATCGACTCTCGATATACCGATAATCGATAAGGAAGAGCCGGTTGTCAAGCTCAGGTCGGGGCGAACTCCTCGCCGAGTACCGCCCGCAGCTTGGTCAGCGCGCGAGCGCTCCGGGTGGTCACCATGGTGGCCGAGAGGTTGAGGATCTCGGCGACGGTCTGCACGCTGTGGTCCTCCCAGTACCGCAGCACCACGATGGCCTGGTCGCGTGGCGGCAGCGTGGCGAGAGCCGTCATCAACGTGAGGTGCAGGTCGGTCGTGGCCTGCGCGCCGGCGTGCGCCGGTTCGGGCATCTCGGCGAGCACGATCTCCGTGTTGCTGCGCCGCTTCCGCTGGTCGAACACCGCGTTCATCAGCACCCTGCGGCTGTAGGCCTCCAGGTTCGCGGTCCGCCAGATCCGGCCCCATGACGCGTACATGCGCGCCAGCGTGGTCTGTGTCAGGTCCTGAGCGAGGTGCCAGTCGCCACACATCAGGTAGGCGACGCGCCGCAGCCGAGGAGCGGCCGCCGCGACGAACGCGGTGAACTCCTCGTCCTGGACGGCGCGCTGGCTCCGGCGGGCCAGGGTCCAGCGGGCGAGCGGGCCCCGCGTCACTTGGCCCCCTCGGGGCATTCGCCGACCAGGGCGGTCTCGACGCCGGGCTGGCCTTCGATGTCCGTGATGAACGTCGCGTACCCGGACGGCTCTGCGAGCTTGACCCGGAAGGTCTCAGGCAGCTGTTCCAGTTTCACCGCCGCGACCAGGTCGGGCGCGTCCCGGTACATCTGCTTGAACTTCTCGTAGGCGGCCTGCCTGCTCTCGTACCGCACCTCGCGCACCCGCGAGTCGGTTTTTAGCAACTGGTCGAGGTCGGCGCGCTGCTGATCGGTGGCGTCGGCGCGCAGGAAGATGGCGGCGTCGACCAGTTTTCGTGCGGTATCCGTGCAGGCCGGCCTCATCGCCATGGCCACCGCGTCAGCCGGCTCGGGCGCCGGCGTCCGAGCCGCGCTCATCGCGGTCACGGCCACGAGCGCGGGTGCCCCTCCCGCCGCCCCGCCGCCCGCCAGAAGGCGGCTCGTAGCCCTGTCGCTCTGG
>NZ_JAIBNX010000376.1 GCF_026130045.1 Micromonospora sp. CPCC 205371 | reverse complement strand
GGAGCGCGGCGCGGAGCGGGCGCGGGGCGGAGCGGGGCCGGCGCGGCGGGGGGTTAGCGGGCGGGGCCGGCGAAGGCGCGGGGGGCGCGGCGCGGGTGGGGTCGGGGGTGGGGTGGGGGTGAGGGCTAGGTCCAGATGTTTTGGGGGACGCGGCGGCGGTCGGACAAGGGGGTTGCTGGGGGGTGTTCGGTGATCACGTCGTGGTCTGGAGTTCGTTCTACGGGCTGGAGGCCGGCGTCCCAGATCAGGTTGAGCACGTCGTCGCGGTCGGCGTCGGCGGGGCATACGAGGTCGTCGGCGCCGAAGTTCAGCGCGAGTTGGGCCAGCGGTGCGCCGTGCGCGGCGAGGGAGGCGACGACATGAGCGTCGTCGTCCGCGCTCAGGCGGGCCAGCGCGAACGCCTTCAAGGACTCGGCGGGCGACGCGCCGGGGGCGGGAGTCTCGGTGGCCGGGGCCTCGCCGCCGATCACGAAGGTCACGCGGTCTCCGTACCGGGCGGTGCGGCGGGTGTGCGCGAGGCGGCCCAGCCAGGACAAATCGTCGGACTCGCCGAGAACCGCGATGTCTTCTGGCAGCAACGGTTCCCCGCCGGATACTTTGTCGTCAAGGCGCCGCTTGTACACCGGATCCATGACGCCGAGCCTACGTTGGTTGTAGGTCAACGATCTCTCAGGTACCCGTTACCTGACTTCCAATCGACATAGGTCGGCCTTTGCGGTAGGAACAGGGTGGGATGGGTTGGTTACGGGGAGGCCTTATGGCGAGGCGTAGGGGTAGGCACCAGGCACCGCGTCAAGGGGTGATTGGTCCCGCGCTGCGACCGATCGCCTGGTCCGCTGCGCTCTGCGCAGCGGTCGCTTTCGCGTTCGCCAGCCCTGTCTACGCCGAGCCCACTTTGCCCAACACGGTCCCAGACGCCGGCACCCGTCCCGCCCCCGCCGGCAGCCTCCAGCTCCCCGGCCAGGCACCGCCACCCAGCACCGGCGGCTCGACATTCACGCCGCCGCCCTTCGTCAACGGCCCGCTCGCCACCCAGGTCTACAACGCCCGGGTCGAGGTCCAGACGCTCGAGCAGCAGTTGGTCACCCGCCTCCAGGAGCGCGATCAGGCCCGCGCCGACCTCGGCATCGTCGAGCTCCAGCTGCGCCAGGCCAAGGAAGCCGTCGCCAAGGCGGAGTCCGCCGCCGACAGCGCCGCCGCCGAGGCGCTCAAGGAAGCCGCCGAGCTGCCGCCCGGCATGTTCGGCTCCGACCTGCACGGGCTCAGCGAGCTGTCGCGCCTCCAGCGCGGTGAGCGGTCCAGCGCCGCGACGCAGGACGCCGACCGGGAGGTGGCACGGGCCAAGGACGCCGAGCGGGTGGCGCAGGACGCCTACAACGCGGCGCTGAGCCGCCACCAGATGGCGGTCACGCAGTTCACGACGCTGGAGAACACGTACAAGACCAAGGACGCGGCGCTCGCGGAGCTCGAGTCCCGCAATGCCGCCCAGCTCGCGGTCATCGAGCGCCAGAACGAGGAGAACGAGCAGAGGCTCGGCGCCCAGTACGTCGGTGACGAGACGATCGCCGGCAAGGGCGCACACCCCAAGGCCAGGGCGGCCATGGCGTTCGCGAAGGCTCAGATGGGCAAGCGATACGTCTGGGGCACCGAGGGCCCCGACACCTACGACTGCTCGGGTCTCATGTGGGCCTCGTACCGGTCGGTCGGCTACTACCAACTCCCCCGGGTCTCCCGCGACCAGTACTACGCGACCCGCGCCAACTCGGTCTCCAAGTACGCGCTGCTCCCCGGCGACCTGATCTTCTTCGCCTCCGGCAACAGCTGGACCAGCATCCACCACGTCGGCATGTACGTCGGCGGCGGCAAGATGATCCACGCGCCGAACAGCCGCTCAAAGGTCCAGATCAACACCGTCTGGTGGTCGCGGTTCTTCGCCGCGACACGCATCTACGGCGAGGTGGACGCGCCGACCTCACCGGCGCCCACGACGCCGGCCCCGACGACGCCTGCGCCGACCACTCCGGCCCCCACCACACCGCCGCCGTCGACGCCAAAGCCGCCGACCACCCCACCGACCACCCCGCCCACGACGCCACCCACGACGCCGCCGACCAGTCCGAAGCCGCCGACCACGCCGCCCCCGCCACCCACCACACCGCCGCTGACGACGCCCTCGCCGACGCCCACGCCGCCGGACAGCCCGAGCGCGGCCCCGGGTGCCTCGAGCGCCGCGCCAGCCACCTCCGGCGCTTCTCCCGACTCGGAGTCGTCCGCCTCTGCCTCGGCGAGCAGCGGCTCCTGAGCTGGCCTTTCCGGGTCCGGGTGGGCTGGCGGGCGCGGATATGGCACGGTGAGACGTGAAGGGGACGCGGGAGGCGATGATGAACGAAAACCAGTCCGGCGACCCGGCGGCCGGCCGGGAGGCGCTGGCGGATCTGCCGCCGCCCCCGCCCGTCGGCACGGCGCTGCCGGAGGCGCCGCCCGAAGATCTGCCTGAGGCGTACGAGTTGCCGCCGCCCCCGCCCGCGGGAGCGTTGTGGCCCGGCTTCGCACCGGCTGACGCGGCTCCGCCGCCACCCCCTGCTCCGGTGTCGGCGCCACCTGTCGTCTCGGCTTCGCCGACTTCTGCGCCGCCTGCGGTGTCGGCACCTCCCGCCCTGCCAGTGCCTCCTGCCGCACCCACACCGGCTTCTGGGGCCACACCGGCGGGCAAGATCACACCGCTGCCGCCTGGTGCGCTGGTCTGGAGCACGCCGCCCGGCCTACCGGCGGTCACACCTGACAAGCCGGCTGTCAGGGGCCGCGCGACTGTGGCATCCGCTTCCACGCCGGCCCCTGGCGAGCTCGCCGGACTCCCGTCCCGCGCCGCCAGCGGCGGCACCACCTACCGGGCCGGCGACCCGGCCGCGGCGGGGAAGGCGGAGCCCGCTCCACCGGCCCTTGTCGCGGAGGCGCCGCAGGCACCGGCCAGCGGAGATCTCCCCGGGGGCGGAGCGCCCGTGCCGCAGATGGCACCGGCGGGATCGGCGCCGCCGCTCGCGCGCCGCCAGCCCAAGGCGCCGGTCGACAACTCCCCGTGGTCAGCCTTCGCGGTGCCGTGGAAGGACGCGGCTCCGGGCGCCCCCGCATCGGCCGCTCCGGCGCCCGCGTCCGGCCCGCCAGCCGCCGCCGCACCGCCCGTCTCGGGCGCTCCGGCGGTCTACGGCACGCCCACGTCCGCACCGCCCGCCTACGGCACACCGCCGTCGCCGGCGGGCGCTTCCGCGCAAGGCACGCCGTCCCACGAGGCGCCCGTCTCGGGGCTGCCGTCCTACAGCACGCCGCCGGCCGCGACCTCCTACGAGGCGCAACCGGATAACGCGCCGTCCTACAGCACGCCGCCGGCCGCGACCTCCTACGAGGCGCGCCCGGAGAACGCGCCGTCCTTCGGCGCGGCCGCGGCGGTGGCTGGCCGTGCCTCCGCGTCAGCGGCGGTCTCGGCACCCCCGGCATCCGGGCCACCGGCACAGGCGTCCGCGCCGCCCGTCTCGGCCTCCCCGCCCCTCCTCTCGGCCTCCCCGCCGCCCGCCTCGCCCTCCGCGGCGGCGGTACC
>NZ_JAIBNX010000375.1 GCF_026130045.1 Micromonospora sp. CPCC 205371 | reverse complement strand
GGCGCCGGGCGCGGTCGCCGATCCGCGCCAGCGGTGGCTGGTCGATCGCGTCGAGGATGGTGGCGCGCTCTCGGGCCAGTCGGGTGGAAAGGTCAGGCATTGGTCAGCTCCGTGTAGTCGCCCAGCCTGTCAGCGAGGGCCGCTCGACCGCGCGCGAGGCGGGATTTGACGGTGCCAACCGGAATGCCGAGCACCTCAGCCACCTCCTCCACGGGCAGGTCGGCGAAGTAGTGCAGCACGATCACCTCGCGGTAGGAGGCGCCGATGGTCGCGAGCGCGGCCCGCAGGTCGGCACGTTCGGGGCCGGGTGCCGCCTCGACCACCCGGGTGATCGGGCGGTCGCGTAGCAGGATCGCGTCGAGCAGTTTCCGGCGCCGCCAGCGCCGCCGGATCAGGTTGATCGCGACGGTGCGCAGCCACGCCTCGGGGTTGTCGATGTCGGCGAGAGCGCCGGGGCGCGCCAGTGCACGGGCGAACGCCTCCTGCACCACGTCCTGCGCCTCGGACAGGTCGGTCGTGAAGGCGTACGCCTGCGCGACCAGCCGCCGGTAGCAGGCGTGGTACAGCTCACCCATCGCCTGTTCGACGTCCACGCTCCGCCCACCTCTCCCGGTTTCACCGTACGAGTCACGGGCGGCGTCACCGGTTCCCGGCGATGCTGTCAGAATGGCCGACATGTCGGTGTCAGCCAACGCCCCCGCTCCCCGTCCCCGGGTGCTTTCCGGCATCCAGCCCACTGCTGATTCGTTTCACCTGGGCAACTACCTGGGAGCGGTGCGCAACTGGGTGGCGATGCAAGAAACCCACGACACCTTCTACTGCGTCGTCGACCTGCACGCCATCACGGCGGGGCACGACCCGGCGCTGCTGCGCCAGCGCACCCGCGTGGCGGCGGCCCAGCTCCTGGCCGTCGGGCTCGACCCCGAGCGGTGCACGCTCTTCGTGCAGTCACACGTGCCCGAGCACCCCCAGCTCAGTTGGATCATGGGCTGCATCACCGGCTTCGGCGAAGCCAGCCGGATGACCCAGTTCAAGGACAAGTCGGCCAAGCAGGGCGTCGACCGCGCCAGCGTCGGCCTGTTCACGTACCCGATCCTGCAGGCCGCCGACATCCTGCTGTACCAGGCCGACGCCGTGCCGGTGGGCGAAGACCAGCGCCAGCACCTGGAGCTGACCCGCGACCTGGCGCAGCGGTTCAACCGGCAGTTCGGCACGACGTTCACGGTGCCGGAGGCGTACATCGTCCGCGACACTGCCAAGATCACCGACCTGCAGGAACCGACCGCGAAGATGTCCAAGTCGGCGTCCACACCGGCCGGCATCATCGAGCTGCTCGACGACCCGGCCCGCTCGGCCAAGAAGATCCGCTCGGCCGTCACCGATACCGGCCGCGAGATTCTCTTCGATCCGGTGGAGAAGCCGGGCATTTCCAACCTGTTGACGATCTACTCAGCGCTCAGCGGGCGCGGCGTCATCGAGTTGGTCGACGCGTACGCGGGGAAGGGGTACGGCGACCTCAAGAAGGACCTTGCCGAGGTCGTGCTCGACTTCGTCCGGCCGATCCAGGAGCGCACCCGCGGCTACCTCGACGACCCGTCACAGCTCGACAAGCTGCTCGCGGTCGGCGCCGAGAAGGCGCGCGCCGTCGCGGCGGTAACGCTGCAGACCGCGTACGACCGGGTGGGCTTCCTGCCCCCGGCGCGGAGCGCCTAACACGTGGCCGGCACCGACGACCGGCTCACCCGCATCGGGGTGGCCATCGACATCCCGGAGCCTTGGGGTGCCCTGCTGACCAGGCGCCGCGCCGAGGCGGGTGACCCGCAGGCCGCGTACGTTCCCGCGCACCTCACGCTGCTCGGGCCCACCGAGATCGAGCCCGATAGCCTGGCCGCGATCGAGAAGCACCTCGCCGCGGTAGCGGCCGCGCAGCCGCCATTCACCCTCCACCTGAGGGGCACCGGCACGTTCCGGCCGCTCACCGAGGTGGTCTTCGTCGTGGTGGCCGCCGGCATCAGCGAGTGCGAGCTGCTCAACGCCGCCATCGGCAGCGCGGACGAGCTTCGCCGGGAAAGTCGCTTCCCGTACCACCCGCACGTCACGGTCGCGCAAGACGTGCCCTCCGACGCGCTCGACAAGGTGTACGACGACCTGGCGGGCTTCGAGGCCCGCTTCGAGGTGGACGCCTTCACGCTCTTTTCGCACACCGGCGAGGCGCGATGGCAGCCCCGGCGGGATTACCCCTTGGGCGGTTAGCGATGAACGTCGTCGGGCGCATCACCGGCACGCTAGCCGCAGCCCGCCGGCGCTCCCTGGCGTTCGACCACTTCTGGCGGGCGATGGACCGGTACGGCGAGGTGCTGGGCGCCCGCCTCGCGGCGGCGATCGCCTACTACGGCTTCTTCGCGGTGTTCGCGCTGTCGCTGGTGGCGTACTGGGCCTTCGGGTTCGTGCTCGACCGCAGCGTCGCCCTGCAGAACGCCGTCGAAGACTTCCTCCAGCAGAACCTGCCGTTCCTCGACCGCGCCACGATTCAGGACAGCAGCGGCACCGTCGGCATCGTGGGCCTGGCGGTGCTCGTACTAACCGGCATCGCCTGGGTCGAGGCCATCCGCTCGTCGCAGCGGTACATCTACGGGGTGCCGCAGCAGCCCGGCAACATCATCACCCGCCGGATCGTCGACCTCGCCGTCCTGGTCATGGTGTTCGCGCTGATGGCCCTGTCGGTGGCGGCGGCGGACGGCGTCGAGTCGTTGCTGCGCTCGTTCATACCGTCGGCGGCGCTTACCGCCGTGAGCTGGGTGCTGACCGGGCTGGTCAACCTGGTGCTGGCCACCGCGTTGCTGGTGGCGATCCCGCGACTGCGGATGCCGCCACGCCGGCTGCTCCCCGCCGTACTGGTCGTGGCGGTCGGGATCACGCTGCTCAACACGCTTGGGCGGGAGTGGGTGGTGCGCACCGACCGAAATCCCGCGTACACCGTGGTGACTGGCGCGGTCGGCCTGCTGCTGTACCTGTACCTGCTCAACCAGCTCCTGCTCTTCGGTGCGACGCTGGCCGCGACGAGCAGCCACGGCAAAGTGGTCGACCTTTCTGCTCAAAACGGCGGTCAGCAGGAGGAAGACCGCCCATCATGACGTAGATGGGTGCAGTGGTCACACTCGAACTGCCGGACGACGCGCCGGCCTTCGACCTACCGTGGATCATCACGTTCGGCCCGCTGGGCGACGACGACGGATGGGAACCCGTGGTCTGCGGACCGTACGAGCGGCCGCACGCGCTCGCGCTCGCCGAGGCCGTCGTCGCCGACGAGGACCTGATGGCGGTGGTCGAGCCGCTGCTGCCGCACGTCTCGGTCGACGAGATCCGCGGCGAGATCGCGGCGGCGCGGATGGCGATCGAGGAGGCCGAGCCGGAGGACTCTTACGCGGTGGCCCGAGACGAGCCGCAAGTGATGAGCGAGCCACACGATCCGCCGGAGCCCGCGGAGATCCGCGCCGGCCTGGAACGCATAGCCGCCCGCCTATCCACCTACACCTGACCCCACCCCCGCGCGCGTCCGCGCCCCGCCCCGCCCCGCCCGCGCTGCGCGCCGCGCCCGCGCTGCGCGC
>NZ_JAIBNX010000374.1 GCF_026130045.1 Micromonospora sp. CPCC 205371 | reverse complement strand
CAAGGGCAAACGCACGTGGTTCGATCTCATTTCCGCGTGCATTTGCCCTTGATCGGCGGGAATGGCCTTGACCGACGCAGGCCCGACCAAGGGCGGGGGCGGTGCAGCGCGAGCCCAGCGGCGCCCGACCCCCGCGTACGTCGACAGCCGCTCCGGGTTCGGCACCTCGACCTCCGGCCGCCACTCGGCCACGAACACCAGCCCCGGCTCGATCAGCTCGAACTCCTCGAAGTACGCCAGCACCTCCGGCCGCGTCCGCATCGTCATCACATCGGCGCCCTTGGCGTATCCGCCATCGAACGTCTCCTTCAGCAACTCGGTGCGGTCGCTGCGCCGGCCGTCCTGGGTGACCTGGGTGAGCGCCAGGTAGCTGCCCGGTGCAAGCACGTCCCGGTACCGCCGGATTGCACCGAGCGGCTCGTCGCCGGGAAGTTGGTGCAATACGCCGACCACAAGCAGTCCAACCGGCTCTGCCAAGTCGATGAGCTTGCCGACCACCGGGTGCCCGAGCACCGTCTCGGTGTCGCGCAGGTCGGCGCGGATGACCCCGGCCAGCGGGTTGTCGGCCAGCATCGCCGTGCTGTGCGCCACCGCGATGGGGTCGACATCGACGTAGACCACACGCGCGTCAGGCGCCGCGCGCTGCGCGATCTCGTGGACGTTGCCGACCGTCGGCACGCCCGAGCCCAGGTCAAGGAACTGCCGGACGCCCGCCCCCACCAGGTGCTGCACCGCCCGCCGCAGGAACGCCCGGTTGGCCCGCATGGTCTCCGCCACGTCGGGCTTGACCTCCACCAGCCGCTGCGCCATCTCGCGGTCGACCGCGAAGTTGTGGCTACCGCCGAGGAAGTAGTCATACACACGGGCCGGGCTGGGGGTGTCTAGGTCGAGCTCGCGGTACCAGGACTGCTCCACGCGGCAAGACTAACCGGTCGGGTGCCCTGGACACGGCCAACCGGCCGGGCCACGATTAGGCGAATGGGCATCGATGAATCCACATCTCGACGGGCGTTCATCACCTCGGCCACCGCGATGGCGGCAACACCGCTGGTCGCGGGCTCACTGGCCGGTGCGGCGCCCGCCCAGGCAGCCGGGCCCGCCCGGGTCGCGGGGTCACCCCCCGGACCGGGCCGCCCCATCACCCCACAGCGGCCCAGCCGCGCCCTGCGGACGCTGCTGGCCGACATCGATCCGAGGCGCATCGAGGCAATCGTGCGCCGGCTCGCGGCATTCGGCACGCGGCACACGCTGTCCAGTCAGGACGATCCGGTACGCGGCATCGGCGCGGCTCGCGACTGGATCTACGAGCAATTCGTCAGGCACGCCAGCGCATCCGGCGGTCGTATGACCGTCGAGAAGCAGTCGTACCTCCAAGAGGCGGCGCCACCTCGCATCCCCACGCCCACGGTCATCACAAACGTGGTGGCGACCCTGCGCGGCACCACGTCACCAGACCGGATCTATGTGGTGTCCGGCCACTACGACTCGCGCGTCACCGACGTACTCAACGCGACCGCCGACTCCCCCGGCGCCAACGACGACGCGTCCGGTGTGGCGGTGGCGCTGGAGCTCGCCCGTCTCATGGCCACCCGCCCGATCGAGGCGACCGTGGTGTTCACCGCGGTGGCCGGCGAGGAGCAGGGGCTGTTCGGCTCGGCGTACCAGGCTCGGCAGTACAAGGCGGCCGGTGCCGACGTGCAGGGCATGTTCAGCGACGACATCATCGGCAGCAGCACCGCCGACGACGGCACGCGCGACCGGCGTACGGTGCGGCTGTTCGTCGAGGGCGTGCCGACCTCGGAGACGCCGGAGCAGGCGTCGATCCGGCAGTCGGTGGGCGGCGAAAACGACTCGCCGTCCCGGCAGCTCGGCCGGTTCGTGCGGGACGTGGCCGACAACGACGCCACCGGCATGCGGGTGCGTGTCATCTACCGCCGCGACCGGTACCTGCGCGGCAGCGATCACATCTCCTACCTGCGCGAGGGCTACCCGGCCGCCCGCTTCACCGAGCCGAACGAGGACTTCCGCCACCAGCACCAGGACGTCCGCGTGGAGAACGGCGTGCAGTTCGGCGACCTGCCGGAATTCTGCGACTTCGAGTACATCGCACGGGTGGCCCAGGTCAACGGCGCCGCGCTGTGGTCGCTGGCTCAGGCACCGGGCACGCCGCGTTCGGTGCGCATCCTGACCGCCGCGCTCACCAACGACACCACGCTGCGGTGGGTTCGGGGCACCGAGCCCGACCTGGCCGGTTACGAGGTTGTCTGGCGGGAGACCACCGCTCCGGAGTGGACTCACGTGATACCGGTCGGCGACGCGACCGAGGCGACGATCGACCTGTCCAAGGACAACGTCTTCTTCGGCGTCCGCGCGGTAGACCGCGACGGCCACCGCAGCCCCGTGGCCTTCCCCGTGCCAGCAACCTCCTAACCTTTCCCCCTTTTCCGTCGATCAAGGGCGAATGCACGTGGTTTGATCTCTTTTCCGCGTGCATTTGCCCTTGATCGATGCGTTTTTCCTTGATCGCGGCCGCTGAGGCGGTCTCGTCTATCAGCAACAATCAGGTTTCCGACAGGTTTCCTGAATCGCTTATCGCCTAATTCTGGCAGCATAAACTGACATTCATTGATCAGTTTGTGGCGGACTCGTCGCTGTCTGTCGTCAGGGGGTGCGGTGATCCAGGTCCTGCTCGGACAGAGAGGCACGCTGTTTCGGGGGGCGCTGGCCACCGTCCTCTCCGCCGAACCCGACCTCACGGTCGTGGCCGAGCTCGACCGTGCCGACGACATCCTGCCCATCGCTACCCGCGAGCAACCCGACGTGGCGGTACTCGACGCCAGCCTGCCCGGCCCCGTCACGGTCGGCGAGCTGTGCCCGGCCCTGTGCCAGTCACTGCCCGCCTGCGGCGTACTGATCCTGCTCGACCGGCCGGCTAGCGCCGGTCTCGGTCGCTCACTCGCCCGGCTCGCGCCGCGGGTCGGGTTCATCGGCATCGAGACGTCCACCGGCGACCTGGTCGAGGGCGTGAGGCAGGTCGCGCGCGGCGAGCCGGTGCTCGACGCGGAGCTGGCCGTGGCTGCGCTGACCGCTGGCGAGAGCCCACTGACCGGCCGGGAACGCGAGGTCTTGCGACTGGCGGTCGACGGCACGCCGCCCAGCGAGATCGCCCAGGCACTGTTCCTGAGCACCGGCACAGTCCGCAACTACCTGTCGCGAATCCTCGCCAAGACGGGCGGGCGCACCCGCATCGAGGCCATCCGCATAGCCCAGGACGCCGGCTGGATCTAGCCCTACCCGGGTCCGGGGTCCACCGACCGCACGCGGGGTCCGCGAACCGCACCGGGGCGACGTACGCGGGGCCGAGTACCCACGCGGCGCGCGGCTGCGACGGCCTGCGGATAGGCGCCGGCAGCGCCCGCGCCTCAGCGCAGGCGGCTGGGCGGCCCCGCGCCCGTCTCAGCGCCAGCGGCCAAGCCGGCCGCGCCCATATCCGCACAGGCGCCCAAACCGGCCGCGTGCCCGCATCCGCGCCGGAGCCAGGCGGGCAACGCCCGCCGATCAAGGAGATCTTCATCGATCAAGGGCAAACGCACGCGGAAAAGAGATCAAACCACGTGCGTTTCCCCTTGATCGGCGGGGTCGG
>NZ_JAIBNX010000373.1 GCF_026130045.1 Micromonospora sp. CPCC 205371 | reverse complement strand
CCGCCTTCGCCCCCCGACGCCCGCCGCGAGCTGCCTTTTGAGAACACCTACGCGCTGGGTGGCCCCCGCGACCACCGCGCCGGCTCCGTCGAGGTCCGCTTGGGCCTCCTCGTACGCGGCCGCTGCGGCCTCGGACGCCTGGCGGGCCTCGTCCTGGTCCGCTTTACGGGTACCGGCGGCGCGACTGACCGGTGTGGCGGCGGTGTCGCCGGGGAAGCCGGTGGTGGACAGCACGCCCGTCAGGTGGCCGGCGTTGAGCTGCGCGGCGGCGCCTTCGTCGGCGAGCGCGGCGTGCAGCGTCTGTTCCAGGCCACGAGCGGTGTCCTCGGACGCCGGGTGGCCGGCCGCCTCGGCGAGGGCGCGCGCCTGCCGCACCAGCGCCTGAACGACCTGCCGCTGCTGCCGGGACAGCTCCTTCAGTTCGTCGCCGGCCAGGCTCGCCGTTGCCTCGCGCAGCGACGCGCCGAGCTCCAGCAGCGCGCGGATCTCGTCCGGCCGCTCGCGGACCAACTGATTGGTCAGCCAGCCGGTCATCGTCGGCTTGCCCAGCGCGTTGATCCGCTTCGCCAGCTCGGTGTCGCCGGCCTCCCGCGCCTGTTTGGCCCGCGCGTTGCGCGCCGCGGTGAACTCCCGCGGCGGCAACGCATACAGTTCATCGGCGATATCGTCGAGACTCACAAGCTCTATGACACCACCAAATCACCTCCCGCGACGGCCACGTGGGTGCGGTGGTGTTTCGGCGTCTCCACTTCGTCGAGCAGCGCGATCGCGAAGTCGGCGTACGAGATGCGGCTGTCCATGTCCAGGCCGCTCACGCGGTAGCTTCCGGTGCGCTCTCCGCCGTGCCGGAAATCGCCTGCCGGGCTGATGGCCAGCCAGTCCACGGGCAGGGGAGCGGCGCGCAGCACGTCGACGCCCGCCGCGTGGCCGAGGCAGAAGGGCCGGTACTCGGCCGGAAACTCCGGCGAGTCGAGCATCCGCACGCCCGGAGCGACCTCCAGCAGCGTGGAGAGGGTGACGACCAGCAGGCGCCCGACGTCGGCGCGACTCAGCGCGTCCGCCGCCGCGACGTAGAAGCCTTCCGGATCGGCCGTCGCGTCGTAGACCGCGCCGATGGCCGCGTCGTGCCCGTCGGCCGCCGCGGCGACGCTGCCGCGATCGGTGACGTCACCGGCGGTCACGGTCACTCTTTCGCCGGCCATTCCCGTGTACCGGCTGGGATCGCGGACGACGGCGGTGACCTCGTGCCCGCGCGCCTGGGCCTCGCGGACGGCGTGCCGGCCGGCGCGCCCGCCGGCTCCGAAGATGGCGATTTTGCTCATGGCCGGGACGGTATGTCGTGAGGTGCCGGTTACCGCAACGGTACTGTCCTAACCGTGAGACAGCCCTTACGCGCGGACATGTTCGACCCGGCCTGCCCGTCGCGCCTGAGTCCGGTGCGGATCGGCGACAAGTGGGGCGGGATGATCATCCTCTGCCTCGAAGGCGGTCCCCGGCGCTTCTCGGAGCTTCGCGTGCCGCTGCGGCGCGTAACGGCGAAGGTGCTGACCGAGTCGCTGCGCGCGCTGGAGCGGGACGGGCTCATCACCCGCACCGCCTACGATGAGACGCCGCCGCGGGTCGAGTACGCGCTCACCCCGCTGGGTCGCACGATGCTGGAGCCGATCGCGTGGTGCCGCGAGTGGGCCCGCGACCACCTCCCCCAGGTCGTTGCCGCCCGCGAGGCGTACGAAATCACGTCGTGACGCTCCGGCGCCAACGGACCTCGCCGTGGTGCCATGCGCTGGTAGCGTGAGCGGAGTGCCTCCGGCGTGATCGTGGCCCGTCATTGGCTCTCCGGTCCTTGCTGGCGACCGGAGGGCAGCGGACGCCCCGGCAGAGAGGAAGGCACTTCATGAAGATCGTCGTCATCGGCGGCACCGGGCTGATCGGGTCCAAGCTCGTGACCAAGCTGCGCGAGCAGGGCCATGAGACGGTGGCGGCGTCGCCCAACACCGGCGTCAACACCCTCACCGGGGAAGGTCTCGACAAGGCGCTGGATGGCGCGTCCGTGGTGGTCGACGTCTCGAACTCCCCGTCGTTCGACGCCGCGGCCGTCATGGAGTTCTTCCGCACCTCGACTGGCAACCTGCTCACCGCCGAGGCGGCGGCCGGGGTCGGCCACCACGTCGCGCTGTCGGTGGTCGGCACCGAGCGGCTGCCCGAGAGCGGGTACTTCCAGGCGAAGATCGCTCAGGAGAAGCAGATCGAGGGCGGCTCGATCCCGTACTCGATCGTGCATGCGACGCAGTTCTTCGAGTTCGTACCGGCCATCGCCGACGCGGCGACCAACGACGGCACCGTGCACATGGCCGCGGTGGCCTTCCAGCCGATCGCGGGCGACGAGGTGGCGCAGCAGGTCGGCCGGGTCGCGGCGGGGTCGCCGTTGAACGGGAGGGTCGAGATCGCCGGACCGGAGCGGTTCCGGATGGACGAGTTCTTCCGCGAGGCCCTGGCGGCTCGGAACGACCCGCGCGACGTGGTCACGGACCCGCACGCGCTGTACTTCGGTGCCGAGTTGAGTGAGCGATCCCTGGTGCCGGACGACGGCGCGGTCCTGGGCCAGATCCGCTACCGCGACTGGCGATGAGGCAATATGATCGGCGTCAATCCTGCAAATGTGACGACCCCGTAATCCGGCAATAGCGCGCACATCACCGCCGACCGACGAGTCGGCTATTCGTACGTGCCGGATTCGTTGCAACAAAGCTGCACATGGCGGGCATTGACTGTTTTAAGTCTACCTTTCTACGTTGGCAGGAAAGCGCATTCCGACGCAGGGAGGTAACAGTGCAGGAAGCGCGGCACGTCCACCACCGCCTGAGCAGGCGCACGCGAACCGCTTTCGCGGCCGGCGTCAGCGCCGCCGTCACGGCGATGGTCCTGACCATCAGCGCGGTCGCGAACGCGGCCACGCTGTTCTCGGACGATTTCAACGACGGCAACGCCAGCGGCTGGAGCACCTCCGGCGGCAGCTGGTCCGTATCGTCCGGCGCCTATTCCCAATCGGGCACCAGCGCCAGCGCCAAGGCCCTGGCCGGCGCCACCTCGTGGTCGACGGCCACCGTCCAGGCCAGAGTGACCGCCGGCGCGTTCGGCAGCGCCACCTCGCGCGGCATCGGCATCGCGGCCCGGGTGCAGAGCACGTCGAACTTCTACGCGCTGGTGCTCACGCCCACCGCGGTGCAGATCCGCAAGGGAGCGACCACCACGCTCGCTTCGGCGCCGTTCTCGACGGCCACCGGCACCGCGTACACGCTGCGGCTGAGCGCGACCGGCGGCTCCCTGGTCGGCTCGGTCAACGGCACGCAGGTGGTGTCGGTCTCGGACAGCTCGTACGCCACCGGCCGCGCCGGGCTCGTCGCCAACTACGCCTCGGGCTCCTTCGACGACGTCGTGGTGACCGACGCGGCCGGCCCGAGCCCGACCACGCCGGCACCGACCTCACCGTCAACCTCACCCTCTAGTTCACCGTCAGCCTCGCCGACGACCTCCCCCACCGCGTCGCCGACCACCAGCCCGCAGCCGCCCGGCGGGATCATGGGCTGGGCGACGCAGGCGGGCGGCACCACCGGCGGCGCGGGCGGCGCCACCGTCACCGTCAGC
>NZ_JAIBNX010000372.1 GCF_026130045.1 Micromonospora sp. CPCC 205371 | reverse complement strand
TCAAGGGCAAACGCACGTGGTTCGATCTCTTTTCCGCGTGCATTTGCCCTTGATCGATGCGAACGCCCTTGATCGACGGCCCGCAGGGATCGGCGGAGACGGGGACGGGCCTACTGGACGGCTAGCAGGTCTACCACGAAGCGCAGGGCGCCCGCTGGCCGGCCTTCGCCCGGGTTGTCGCCGTACGCCAGGTCGGAGGGGATGTCGAGCTGCACGCGGCTGCCCACCTTGACCCCGACGAGCCCCTGGTCCCAGCCCGGGATCACGCCGCCCTGGCCGAGCTGGAAATCGAACGGCTGCTGGCGGGTCCAGGACGCGTCGAACTCCTCGCCGGTCTTGTACGTGACGCCGACGTAGTTGACGGTGATCTGCTGGCCCGCCGCCGCGGCCGGGCCGGTGCCCTCGATCAGCGTCGTGACCTTGAGCTTGGTCAGGTCGCCGGTGCCGGCCTTCACCACGGGCTTCTCCCCCAGCGCCGGGTCGGCGCCGGCGGGCAACGGCGGGAAGGCGGCGGCTGTCGGCGACGCGGCCGGCGTGGTGGTCAGCGACGGGGACGCCGTGCCCTCGGTTTCACCGCCACGGACCAGCGCGAACACGACGACGATGACCGCGATCGCCGCGACGCCGGCCGCGCCGCCGGCGTCCGCCTGGTTGCGGCGCTTGCGCTCGGCGGCCTCCGCCGCGGCGGCCTTGGCGGCCGCCCGCCGCTCGGACTTGGTCATGCGCGGCTGGTTGCTGGTCACGCCGGGTCCTCCTGGGTCGGTCACAAAACTCCGCACACGGTACCCGGCGAGGCTGGACGCCGCGGCCCCCGCCCGGGATCAGGCCACTACGGACTCGTAGACAGCGGCGAGCCGGGCCAGGACCGCGTCGTGGGAGTATCCAGCGATCTTCGAGCGGCCGTCGCTGCGAACACCGGTGGCCAGCGCCTCGGCCACCGCCCGCACCAGGTCGGCCACCAGGTCGGAGCGCTCCGCGGGAAATGGGACGACCGCGCTCGGTGCGACCGCGGCCAGTACCTCGGCCACGTCACCGACGTCGACACTCACCACGGGCAGGCCCATCGCGGCGGCCTCCTTGACCACCAAGGGCCCGCTCTCGGTGCCTTGCCGCGAGGTGACCAGCAGGACGTCGGCGGCGGCGAACTTGGGTACGACGTCCGCGCGGGTCTGGCCGGGACCGGGCAGGACCAGCTCGCGCGCCGCGATCCCTTGCGCCACGAGGCCGTTCAGCACGTCCTGGTACAGGTCATACTGCTTGACGGGGTTGTCTGGCGCGGCGCCGAACAGCACCACCCTGTCGTCCGGCCCGAAGCCGAATCCGGCACGCACCGCCGCACGCTCCTCTTCGGACGGCGGCTGGAAGAGTTCGAAGTCGACGCCGTTGGGCACCACGATCCCCGCCGGGTCACCGGCCGCGTCGACGAGCCTGCGCGACGGGTACACCCGAGCGGCCGGACGGCCATCGAAGAGCTTGGTGACGCGCGCCTGCCACGGCTCGTTGACGTCGCTGCCATACAACGACAGCACGGTCGGCAGCGCACCGACGAGCCGTGCCGAGAGCGCCGTCAGCCCATAGTGGACATGCACGAGGTCGTACCGGCCGGACCGGGCGCGCCTGGCGACGCGGGGGGCGGCGAGCAGGTAGTCCTTTGTGCCGCGCGACTGCGCCACCACCTCCACGTCGACCTCGTGGCCGAGCCGGCGCAGCCCCGCCACCTGCTCGGCCACGAACACGCCGCGGAAGCTGCCCGGTTCCGGCCACAGGTTCGTGACCGCCAGGATTCTCATGCGAAGTAGTCGGTCACCGCCGCGACCACAGCCGCGTGCTGCGAGGGCGTCAGCTCGGGGTACAGGGGCAGCGACAGGCACTCGTCGGCCCACGCCTCGGTCGCCGGCAGGTCGCCGCGCTGGTACCCGAGGAACTCGTACGCCGGCTGAAGGTGCAGCGGCACCGGGTAGTGCACGCCGGCACCGATGCCGCGCTCCTTGAGGAAGGCGAGGAGTTCGTCGCGGTGGGCGGTACGCACGAGCGCGTGGTGGTACACGCTGCGGCGGCCCGCAGTCTCCGGCGGGAACCACAGGTCACCGACACCGTCCAATGCGGACTGGTAGCCGGCAACGAGCTCGGCGCGCCGCTGGTTGTCGGCGTCCAGGGCGCCGAGCTTGGCGTGTAGCACCGCCGCCTGGAGCGTGTCCATGCGGTGGGCGTACCCGATGATCTCGTGCTCGTATTTGGACGTCCGCCCGTGGTCGCGCAGCCGGCGCACGGCGGCGGCGAATTCGTCGTCGTTGGTGGTGACGGCGCCGGCGTCGCCGAAGGCACCAAGGTTCTTGCCCGGGTAGAAGGAGAAGCAGCCGGCGAGGGCGTACCCGCCGGCCCGCACGACGCTGCCGTCGGCGCGCGTGATCTCGGCGCCGTGCGCCTGCGCGGCGTCTTCGATGACCGGCACGCCGGCGTCGGCGGCGATGGCGCCGATCTGCTCCATGTCGGCCGGGCGGCCGTGGATGTGCACCGGCAGCACCGCGCGCACGCCGTCGATGGCGTTCTTGAGTGCGGCCGGATCCATCGCGCCGGTCAGCGGGTCGATCTCGACGAACCGCGGCTTGGCGCCCAGCCAGCTCACCGGCTCGATGGTGGCGATGAACGAGTGCGCGGGCACCGCGACCACGTCGCCCGCGCCCACGCCGGCCGCGGCGAGCGCCAGGTGCAGCGCGGCGGTGCCGGAGCCGACGCCGATCGCGTGCCGGGTGCCGCAGAACGCCGCGAACGCCTCCTCGAACGCCCGCAGGTGCGGCCCTTGGATGAACGCGGTGGACTCCACCACGTCGCGCATGGCGGCGTCGATGGCGTCCTTGTGGCGCAGGTAGGCGGCCTTCACGTCGACGAGCGGGACGTTCACGGGGTCTCCAATGGGTAGGGGCGGTGGTCGAGCCCAGCCGGGCACAGCAGGTCGTCGATGGTCTTCACGGGGCGGGCGGCGGCGCCCACCACGACCGCGCCGGGCGCGACGTCCTTGGTGACGACCGCACCGGCGCCGATCAGCGCGCGCTCTCCGATGTGGACGCCGGGTAGGATCGTCACGTTGGCGCCGATCCTGGCCGCCCGTCCGATATGGACGCCGCGCAGGCAGCGGGACACCTCGGGGCAGCGCGGAAACGGCGCGTTCGTCAGCGTGACCCGGGGGCCGAGCCAGGCGTCGTCTTCCAGCACCGAGTACTCGGGCACGAAGCAGTGCGAATGCACCCGCACCCGGTGGCCGACCGTCACGCTGTGCTCCAGCACCGACATCGAGCCAACCGACACGTTGTCGCCGACCGTCGTGTGCTCGCGGATCAGCGTGTGGTGCCCGGTCTGGAACCGTTCGCCGGTGCGGACGCCCGCGTACACGACGGTGTGGCTGCGCAACGTCGTGCCGTCGCCCAGCTCGGTCGTGACGTCGGCGGGACCGGACCTGCCGACGACGCAGAACTCCTCGACGACGGTGCCCACGCCCAGCCGGACCCCATCAGCGACGACAGCCAGCGGGCTGACGGTCGCGCCAACTAGCACGGTCATGCGCCGCCTCCCGCAGCCGCCACAAAGCGCAGGGAGCTGTGAGGGCGCACCGCCCGCAGACCGCACAAAGCGGCGGGAGCGAAGCGACCAGAGCGACTGCGGTCTACAGGGC
>NZ_JAIBNX010000371.1 GCF_026130045.1 Micromonospora sp. CPCC 205371 | reverse complement strand
GGGAGGGCCGCTCGGCGGGGGCGGCGCGCGCCCCGCGCGGCCGGGGCGCCGCCCCTGTCCGCCGATCAAGGGCGAACGCACGTGGTTGGATCTGTTTTCCGCGTGCGTTCGCCCTTGATCCATGCAGATCTCCTTGATCGACGGCCCGTGACCCGCTCCGCGCGGCCTTGTTGTGCCCGTTCCGCGCGGTCCGTGGGCGCGCTCCGCTGGGCGCGTCCCGTTGGGCTCGTCCCGTTGGGCGCGTTCCGTTGGGCGCGTTCCGTTGGGCGCGTTCCGTTGGGCGCGTTCCGTTGGGCGCGTTCCGTTGGGCGCGTTCCGCGCGCGGCGGGCGCCCCCGGGTTCGCCGATCAAGGGCGTATGCACGTGGTTGGATCTCTTTTCCGCGTGCGTTTGCCCTTGATCCATGCGATTGGCCTTGATCGCTGCGCGGTGACGCCGTCCGCGCGCGAGGCGCGGGCGTGGGCGCGGGCGTGGGGCGCGGGCGTGGGGCGCGGGCGCGGGGCGCGGCGCGGTGTGAGCGGCCACCAGCTGCGGATCGTGGAAGGTTGCTGCCCCTATGGGGGCACCGATTCGCCACGGACGCCGCGACCCGCAAGATCGTGGCCTTGACCGCCGCTAGGAGCGACTCCTTCGCGACGGCCACGCCCCAAGATTCGACGGCAGGGCCCAGGGGGCCGACCGGCGGCGGGCCGGCCGAGGCCGCCGCGGCGTCATCTAGCCCCGCAATCCCGGACTCACCGGCGGCGATCAAGGAGATCTGCATGGATCAAGGGCAAACGCACGCGGAAAACAGATCCAACCACGTGCATTCACCCTTGATCGATGGACAAGGCGCCGCGCGCCGGGACATTGATTGACTTCGGTCTAAGTGGGAGCTAGGGTAGGGAAAGCGCTTTCCAGCGTCCGGGGGTCTGCCACCTCGACTGTGAACGCAGTTAGGAAGGGCAGGCCCCGCATGCTCAGAAGAAGTCTCGCCGCCGCTGTGCTGCTGACCGGTGCTCTGGTCGGCTGGCCCGACACCGCGCTCGCCGCCGACGGTCCGGTCGGCTTCGCCACCGTCAACGCACTCGGCCAGAACGGCACCACCGGAGGCGCCGGCGGTCCCACCGTCACGGTGACGACGACCGCGCAGTTCCTTGATTACATCGCGCGCCCCGGCCCGTACGTCATCCAGGTCTCCGGCCGGATCACACTGCCCACTGGCAGCACCGACGGCATGCACAACGTGACCTCGGACAAGACGATCGTCGGCCTCGGATCTACCGCCGCACTCGTCGGCGGTGGGCTGAACATCGGCCTGCCGGTCGACGACGACGTCACGACACCACCCGCCAACGCCGTACACAACATCATTATCCGCAACCTGTCGATCACCGGTGCCACCGACGATCTCATCAACGTGCAGATGTTTTCGCACCACATCTGGATCGACCACAATGACCTGTCCAATGGAGACGACGGTGCGGTCGACATCAAGCGCGGCTCAGACTACGTGACCGTCTCGTGGAACCGGTTTCACGACCACGACAAGACTACGCTCGTCGGCCACGATGACGACAACGGTGCCCAAGACAGCGGCCGCCTACGGGTGACGTACCACCACAACTTCTTCGACACCTCCGACCAGCGCAACCCCCGTGTGCGGTTCTCGTCGCTGGTGCACGTCTTCAACAACTACTACTACGACAACAGCTACGGCATCGCGTCCACAAACGAGTCCGGGCTGTTCGTCGAAGGCAACTACTTCTACAGCGTCAACAACCCGGGCCGGGTCGACTTCAGCGGGCCGCTGGGCCGGATGGTGCAGCGCGACAACATTCTCGTCGCTTGCAACCACGCCATCGAGACCCGCGGCACTGTCACCGACCCGCGCACCTACTACGCGTACACCGCCGGACCCGCGTCCACTGTCCCGACCGTCGTCCCCGCAGGCGCAGGCGTCGGGAAGATCTAGGAGCCGCCACGATGACCCGTACACGATCAGCTTTTGTCGGCGGCCTTGCCGCGGCGCTGACCGCCGCGCTCACGGCGGCGCTCGTCGGCTTCGCCGGCGGCGCCCAGGCCGCCACCGTTTTCACGGACAGTTTCGAAGACGGCGACAGCGCCGGCTGGACCGCCAGCGGCGGCACCTGGTCGGTTGCCACGGACGCCTCGCGCGTGCTGCGCCAGTCCGGCATGAGCAGCGACGCCCGGTCCCGCGCCGGCAGCGCGAGCTGGACTGACTACACAGTCAGCGCCCGGGTACGGCCAACCGCTTTCAACGGCAGCAACCGGTTCGTCGCGTTGCTGGCCCGCGCCCAGTCAGCGACGAGCTATTACTACGTGGCGCTGCGCTCAAACAACACCGTCGAGTTGAAGAAACTGGTCAACGGCGCAGCGACCACGCTGGCGTCGACCAGTGTGACCGTGTCGGCCAGCACCACGTACACCGTCTCGTTGCAGGTATCCGGCTCGACGCTGCGCAGCACGGTCAATGGGGGTTCGGTGCTGACCGCGACCGACACCGCGTACACGGCCGGCGGCATCGGGGTCGCGACATACTATGCCTCGGCCGACTTCGATGACGTCGCCGTGGAAACGCCCACCACGACACCCACCACGCCGCCTGCGACGACGACGCCGCCGCCCACCAGCGCCCCGCCAGTGCCCACCGGCGGACCGATCGGCTTCGCCGGCGTCAACGCGCTCGGCCTCAACGGCACCACCGGTGGCGCGGGCGGCCGCACCGTCACCGCGACCAACGCGACCGACTTCCTGGAATACATCGACAGCACCGAGACGCTGATCATCCGCGTACAAGGGCAAATCAACATCACGAGCAAGCAAGGCGTCCGTCCAAACAAGACAATCATCGGCGTCGGCACCAGCGGCCACATCAACGGCGGCGGCCTCGACTTCTACCGGTCGTACAACGTGATCGTGCGCAACCTGCTTTTTACCAACGCCGAAGACGACGCCGTCAACGTCGGCCAGGAGTCGCACCA
This sequence comes from Micromonospora sp. CPCC 205371, assembly GCF_026130045.1. GTDB lineage: Bacteria > Actinomycetota > Actinomycetes > Mycobacteriales > Micromonosporaceae > Phytohabitans. The sequence continues at coordinate 722 of NZ_JAIBNX010000371.1, read as the reverse complement.
CATCTGGATCGACCACAACACCGTCCGCGGTGCCGTCGACGGCTCGATCGACATCGTGCGGGGTGCCGACTACGTCACCGCGTCGTGGAACCACTTCGACCACTCCGACAAGAGCATGCTGATCAGCCACTCAGACGGTGCCTCGTCTACGGACGTTGGGCACCTGAAGGTGACCATCCACCACAACTTCTTCGACAACAGCCGGCAGCGGCACCCGCGCATTCGTTTCGGCGAGCCGGTACACGTCTTCAATAACTATTTCCTGAACAACGAGCTCTACGGTGTCGCCTCCGTGCAGCAGGCCGGCGCTCTCGTCGAAAACAACTACTTCGAGAATGTGCCGTTCCCATGCTTCTCCGCGAGCGGTTACGCCGACAGCGGCCCCGGCCGGCTCGTGCACCGCAACAACGTCTTCGTCAACTCTGGCACCTGTGAGGCGGCCGGCACGGTCGTCGAGCCGCGGACCTACTACAACTACACCGCCGACAGCGCGTCGAGCGTGCCCTCCTCGGTCCGCGCCGGCGCCGGCTACGGAAGGCTCTGACAGTACGACCACCCCCGCCGATCAAGGGCGAACGCACGTGGTTCGATCTCCTTCCCCGTGCGTTTGCCCTTGATCGACGCAGATGGTCTTGATCGCGATATTCCGGGCTACCCCGGCGGCCCGCCCCGGCCCCCGCCCCGCCGCCCCCCGCGCGGGCGGAGGGGGGCTCTGGGGGAAG
>NZ_JAIBNX010000370.1 GCF_026130045.1 Micromonospora sp. CPCC 205371 | reverse complement strand
GATCAAGGGCGAATGCACGTGGTTGGATCTCTTTTCCGCGTGCATTCGCCCTTGATCGATGCGAATGCCCTTGATCGGTGCGCGCTTTCGCGCGCGCCCGGCCTGCAAGAATGGGCCGCGTGACGGTCCGCGGCCTCGTCGCGCCACTCGTGCGCGGCAGCACGTACCGGCGGGGGGTCCACCTGCTGCTCGGCGGCGTGATCCTGCTGCCGTACGCGCTGCTCGTCATCGCGTTCGCCGGAATGCTCTCCGATCCCGGCACGCCGGTCGCCGCTACCCTCTCGCTCGCGGCCGCCGCGGTGCTGATCGCCGTCGTACCAGCGTTCCTCAGCGGCACGCGCACCCTGGAGATCGCCGCCGCGCGCGCCTTGCTCGGCGTCGACCTGCCCGATCCGCCGCCCGGCGCCGCCACCCGCGAGACCCGTGTCCGCGGCGCCCTCTGGTACGCCGTACACCTGCTCGCCGGCGGCGCGGTCGGCGCCGCCCTGCTCGTGGCGCTGCCGATGGCGCTGGTCTTCCTCGTCCAGCGGCTCGGCGTGGCCCCCGAGGCGACCGCCGGCCTGCGGATCGGCCCGCTCGACGAGCACGATACGTGGGCCCTCACCGGCCTGGGCCTGGCGATGCTGATCGGCCTGGTGTACTCGATCGCCGGCCTCGGCGCCCTCGCCGCGCTCATGGCTCCGGTGCTGCTCGGCCCCTCCGCGCAGGAGCGCATCGCCGCCCTCGAAGCCCGGGCCGACCGCCTCGCCGAGCGCAACCGCCTCGCCCGCGAGCTCCACGACTCGGTCGGCCACGCGCTCACCGTCACGACGTTGCAGGCGGCGGCCGCCCGCGAACTTCTCGACACCGACCCGGAGTTCGCCCGGAAGGCGCTCGCCGCGATCGAGGAGACGGGGCGCAGCGCCATGGTCGAACTCGACCACATGCTCGGCGTACTCCGCGAGGGCGAGGCGGCTGCGCCGGGCGCCGCCGCCCCGTCGCGCGGTGCCCGCGCCACAGGGACGGCGGGCGGGGGGGATCCGCTCGCTGGCGGCGGCCGGCGGCGGCGGGCGCCGCAACCGACGCTCGCTGACCTCGACCGCTTGGTCGGCGACGCGCGCCCCGCCGGCCTGGACGTGGCGGTCGAGACCGCCGGCCGGCTCGGCGACGTGCCGGCCCCGATCTCCCGGGAGGGGTACCGCATCGTGCAGGAGGGCCTGACCAACGCGGCACGGCACGCGGGACGTGTACCGGTGACGCTGCGGGTCGCGGTGACCGCCGACCGCCTCGACATCGAACTGACCAACGCACTCGACGCGGCGGCCGGCGAGCCGGGTGGCGGGCGCGGGCTCGCGGGGATGCGGGAGCGGGTGACACTGCTGCGCGGCGAGCTGACGGCCGGCCGGTACGAGGACACGTGGCGGGTGTCGGCACGGCTACCTCTCGAATCGGCGGTGCACCCGTGACCACGGGGGTACTGCTCGTCGACGACGACGAGCTGATCCGGATCGGCCTGCGGGCGATCATCGATGCCCAGCCCGACCTGCGTGTGGTGGGCGAGGCCACCGACGGCGCCGAGGTGCCGCCGCTCGTGGCGAAGCTCCGCCCCGACGTGGTGCTGATGGACGTCCGGATGCCCCGCATCGACGGAATCCAGGCCACCCGCCACCTGCTCGCGACCTCTGCGGAGCCACCCAGAGTACTGGTGGTGACGACGTTCGAGAACGACGATCACGTGTATGACGCGCTGCGCGCTGGTGCGAGCGGGTTCCTGCTCAAGCGGGCCCGCCCGCAGGAGGTCGTCGAGGCGATCCGCGTGGTCGCGCGCGGCGAGTCGCTCCTGTTCCCGGCGGCGCTCCGGCGACTGGCGGCCTCGTACGGCGGTTCGAGCTTGGCAGGCGGAGGCGTCGCCGCTGACCGGCTGCGGCGCGCCAAACTGACCGAGCGCGAGGGCGACGTGCTGCGCCTGATGGCGGCCGGCCTCTCCAACGCGGAGATCGCGGAGGAACTGGTGATCGGCGTGGAGACGGTGAAAACCCACGTCGGCAACGTGCTCGCGAAGCTCGGCGCCCGCGACCGCACCCAGGCCGTGATCGTGGCCTACGACTCGGGCTTCGTCGCCCCGACCGGCTGATCCGAACGTCGCGGGCCGCCGACTCGCGCCAATCCGGCACGGCGGCAGCGGCAGCGGGCGGGCGCACGGGTGCCGCGGGCCGGACGAACTGCTGCCGATCAAGGTGACTCGCATCGATCAAGGGCAAATGCACGCGGAAATGAGATCGAACCACGTGTATTTGCCCTTGATCGGCGGACGGGGGGATCGGGGGCGGGGCGCCGGCGGGCGCGGGGGCGGGGCGGGGTCCCTCCGGTGGGGGAGGGGGGTCACCCTGCGCTGGGAGGTGGAGGGCTCGGGTTCTCGGGATCGTGGTGGGAACGCGATCTACGGGAGGACATGCGATGACTGGGGTGGCGCTCGCGGGGCGGCGGGCGGATTGGGCTGGGCGTGCGGCGGCGGCCTGGGCGGCGCTGTACGGCACGGTCGCTCTGGTGTGGACGGTCACGGGAAGCGGGTACCCTTTCGGGCCGGGGGACGGCGAGCGCGAGACGAGCATGCTGCGCGGAATACCCGCGTCGGTCGGGGCGCCGGTGTTCGCGGCGGTGCTGCTCGCGACGGCGGTCACGGCGCTCGCCATGACAGGTCGTCCAGCGGTACGCGGTGGCGCGCGCACCGGAATCCTCGCCTTCGGCTGGACTGTGGTGGCGGCGCTGCTGGTCGTGGTGCCGGACGTGCGGCTGCTGACTCGGGCGGGGTACGCCCCGATGCTGATCCTCGGTGCACCGTTCGGCTGGCCACCGGTCGACTACTCCGAGGTCGTCACGTGGCCGGTCGTGAACATGGCCTTCAGTGTCCTCGGTGGACTGTTACTCGCGCGAGCGTTGCTGGTGTGGCAGTTCCGTGGCGCGGGACTGTGCGAGCGATGCGGGCGTGGCGACACCGCTCCACAGTGGATATCGGCGGAGGGCGCGGCGCGGTGGGGGCGCTGGGCGGTGTACCTCGCGGCGGCGGTGCCCGCTCTGTACGCGGTGAGCCGGTTCGGCTGGGCGGCGGCGGTGCTGCTTGGACTGTCGGACGCGCACCAGGAGGAGTTCGACGGGGACGGAGTGGTGTGGGCGGGCGCGGGGCTGGGCGCGTTCGCGCTCGTGGGTGCGATGCTGACGCTGGGGCTCGTGCAACGCTGGGGTGAGGTGTTTCCACGCTGGATGATCGGGTTCGCCGGTCGGCCAGTACCGGTGAAGCTGGCTGTGGTGCCGGCGACGATCGTCGCGGTCTTCGTCACCTCCGCGAGCCTCGGGCTTGCCACCGCGGGCGCCTTCGCGAAGCTCGCCGGCGACAGCGCGGTGCTGGTCGCGCCGATGGCGCTGTGGCCGGCGTGGGGGCCGGCGCTCGCGGCCGCGACCCTGGCCTACTACCTGCGCCGACGCCCCGCGTGCCCCGCCTGCACGCCCGACCCGGCGATCCCGTCCGCCGACCCGGCGGCGTCCGCGTCCGCGCGCCCCTGACCGCGCCGTGCCGCTGGGGGCCGCTGGCCGGGCTCTTGCGGCCGCTGACCCCGGCGTGCCGCGCTCTGCGGCCGCTGGTCCTGGCGTGCCGGGTCCTGCGGCCGCTGGTCCTGGCGTGCCGCGTCCTGCGGCCGCTGACCCGCCGCCGATCAAGGGGAAACGCACCTGATTCGATCGCGGAACCACGTGCGCTTGCCCCAAGTCGGTGCGGA
>NZ_JAIBNX010000037.1 GCF_026130045.1 Micromonospora sp. CPCC 205371 | reverse complement strand
GCCTGGCCCGCAGCGCCTACTACCGCTGGTTCACCGACCCGGCCGAACGCCGTTTCTATCCCGAGGAAGACCACCCGCACCTCGGCCGCACCCACACGGCCCGCCTGCGCGCCGCGCTGACCACCGGCAGCGACACCCACAGAGCCGCCCGGATCGTCGCCGAACTCCAGCAACACAGCCCCGAGTTCGTCAGCCTCTGGCAACGGCAGGAAGTCGCCCAGCGCTTCGACGACCACAAGACCTTCGTCCATCCCGAACTCGGCCGCATCGACGTCGACTGCGAATTCCTGTACGCCGAGAACCGCGCGCAAACCCTCATCGTGCTGACCACGCGGCCCGGCACGGAGAGCCACACCAAGCTGCAACTACTCTCCGTCATCGGACACCAGCAGCTCATCTCCTGACCTGTGGGTCAAATCGCATGTGAGCGACGGACCTGTCCGGCGCACCCACTCCGCGCGGGCGCGCCGGCAGCTCCTACCTTCGTGAGCTACCAGGGCACCACGCCGGCGTCCTCGAAGAAGCCGCCGGTCGGGCCGCCGTCGGGCAGGGTCGCGAGTTGGATCCCGATCGCCGCTCCCTGCTCCGGGGTACGGAAGCCGCGAAAGCCGTTGAGGTCGGTCGCGCAGTAGCCGGGGCAGCCGGCGTTGATCAGGATGTTCGTGTCACGCAACTCCTTGGCGTACTGCACGGTGACCGCGTTCAGCATGGTCTTGGATGGCGAGTACGCGACCGAGATCGGGCCGGTCACCCGCTCGTCGGGTGACGCGGTCTGCCGGGTGAGCGAGCCGACGGAGCTCGACATGTTGACGATCCGGGGCGACGCCGAGCGGCGTAGCAGCGGCAGCATCGCGTTGGTGACGCGGATGACGCCGATCACGTTGGTTTCCACGGCCGTCCGCACGGACCGGAGGTCGACCGTCGTGGGATGCTGCGGCATGCCGCCGGTCACGCCAGCGTTGTTGACGAGCACGTCGAGGCGGCCGCCGCGCTCCTCCAGCAGGCGCGCCGCGGCGGCGACGCTGGCGTCGTCGGTCACGTCGAGCGGCACGCCGAACGCGTCGACGCCGGCCGCGCGCAGCTTCTCGACGGCGGCTTCCCGGCGCTCGTCGTCGCGGGCACCGACCCCGACGCTCCAGCCGAGCGCGCCCAGGCCGGCGGCGATCTCGTACCCGATTCCCTTGTTGGCGCCGGTGACAAGCGCGATTGTCTGTTCGGTCATGTGTCCGATCCTGTTCGCGGCGTGGCGGGCCTCCAACACCGATTGGGTGCGCAGCGATACCTCAGGGGTATCGATCCGGGGGTACCGTGGCCGCATGGAGACGCGGGAGTTGCGCTACTGCGCCGCCGACGCCGGGGAGTTGCATTACGGCCGGGCCGCGCAGGGGCCGGGGACCGCGCAGCCGCCGCTGTCGCGGGCGATCCGGCAGCTCGAGCGGCGCCTCGGGGTGACGCTGCTGGAGCGCACGAGCCGCACCGTCACGCTGACCGAGGCCGGCTCGGTGCTGCTGCGTGAGGGCCGGGCAGCCCTCGACGCGGTCGACGCCGCCAGCCGCCGCACCCGCCGCGCCGCCCTCTCCGCGACCGGTCACCCCGGCCTGGTCCTCGTCACGAAGGCGGGAGCCTCCGCCGAGTTGCTGTCGAAGCTGCTCGACGCGTACGCCGCCGAGCCCGGCGCGGTCGCCGTCGACGTGCTCCTGTGCGGGATCGGCGAGCAGGAGCGGCTGCTGCGCGACGGCCGGGCCGACGTGGCGCTGCTGCACCGGCCGTTCGACTCGACCGTGGGGTTCGACGCCGAGGAGCTGTGCACGGAGGGCCAGGTCGCGGTGCTGCCGGCCGGGCACCCCCTCGCCGGCCGGGCCCACCTGCGGATGGCCGACGTCGCCGCGGTGTCGGGCCTGCCGCTCCCGCGCTGGCCCTGCCGCGACGGCGCCTACCCGGACGGGCCCGGCCCGGAGGTGCGCGACCATGCTCAGCTGCTCCAGCTGATCGCGCTCGGCCGCGCGGTGGCGGTGCTGCCGGAGTCGTCGCGCGCCGTCCTGCGCCCCGACGTCACCGCCGTACCTGTGCTCGACGCCCCGACGGTGACGACGCTGATCGCATGGCCGCCACACAGCCGCTCCCGGGCCCTCGCCGGCCTGGTGCGGGCCGCCACCCGACTCTGACGCGTCGCCCAGCCGGCCTCGGTGCCGCACCGAGTCAAGGCGTCAGCACGACGTTCGTCGGGTGGCGAGCGCCTCCCCCCGAGCCCGTTGCAGCATCCTGCAACAAATTCGGGACGTTTGCCGCGCCGCTCGCATGATGGATTGTCGCGGCCAGAAATCGACCGCTATACCTTCCGCGTCGTTCATGCACGGTGGAGGGGCCTCGTGACTGGTGTGAAGCGCCATGTCGGTTCATTTCTGGGATTCCGGTTTCGTTCTTTCCGGCGGCGGACTGCGTCGGTGGTCGCCGCGGCTCTCCTGGCGACCGGCGTGTTCGCCGCACCGGCCCGGGCCGAAGACGAGCCACCTGACAGTCCGCTTCCGATCCCCGACTGCCCGTCGTTCGACGGTGCACCGTCCGCTCAGGACGAGTTCGAGGCGTACCGGCTCGCGCGGGCCTGTGAGACCAGGGTCGAGGTGCTCGGCCTGCGCGACGTCGATCGGCAGGTGTACGCCACCCCGACCGGGACCCTCGACGCGGAGATCGCGGTCGAGCCGTACTGGGTGCCGCCGGCGGCGGCCCGGGGGGGGCCCACCGCCCCGCCCCCCGCCGCGCGCGGGGCCGGTTGGGCGCCCGCCGCGGCGACGGTGATCCGGATCGAGACAGGCCCTGGTGGCGACCGCCCGTTCGTCACCGCGACCGACCCCGACGGTGGTTCCCTCTCGTTGCGCTGGCCGTACGGGCCGCTGCCCGCACCGGTACTCAGTGGCGCGGTGGCGACGTTCCCGAACGTCCTGCCGGATGTCGACCTCGCCGTGCAGGCCGAGTCGGTCGGCTTCTCCTGGGTGCTGGTCGTCAAGTCGGCGCAGGCGGCGGCCAACCCGGCGCTGTCGTCGATCAAGCTGACGATCGAGACCGTCGGCCTCGAGACGGTCGAGGACCCCGAGTCGGGAACGATCAGGGTGGTCGACGATTCCGGGGCGGTGGTGTTCGAGGCGGGCCAGGGCATCATGTGGGACTCGTCGGTATCCGGAAACGGGGCGGCGCGAGCCACCGCGGCATCGCCCGGCGACCCTGCTCGGATCGGCGACGTCGAGGTGGACCTCACCGGTACCGGTGTGGTGCTGGAGCCCGACGCGGCGATGATGGCCGACCCGCGCGTGACGTTCCCGCTCTACATCGATCCGCCGTTCACATCGACGCGCAAGGCGTGGGCGAACGTGTTCCAGGGGGCCGCGAGCCGGGGCTGGACCGGCGACAGCAGTTGGCCCCGGTCCGGGGGCATGCGGGTTGGGTTGGACACCTGGAGCAACTGCGGCAGTGGCTGCGGCCTGTGGCGTTCGGTGATAACCCTCGACGTCGGCAAGCTGAAGGGCAAGTACATCGCCTCGGCGAGCGTGAACATGCTCCAGACCCACATGGGCGGGTGCGGTGCCCAGAACCTGCAACTGTGGCGCACCAAGGAAATCTCCAACAGCGTCTCGTGGAACGGTGTCAGTTGGCTGTACGGCGATCCGTTGCAGTCCAAGTCCGTGCCATCGTCGAACCAGACCGGTTGTTCGGGCAAGACGAACGAGTGGGTCAAATTCGATGGCGCGGAGGTCAGGAAGCGGGTCCAGTCGGCGGCCGACCAGAACTACAGCGCGATCTCGTTCGGTGTGCGTTCCTCCAATGAGGACACCCGGGATGCCTGGCGGCGTATCAAGATTGACTCGGTCAAGCTGCACGTGACCTACTACATCTATCCACCGCTGCCGGACCGGCTCACCGTCGACGGCACCTCCTGCGTCAAGAACATGTCCGGTTCACCGTGGATCACCTCGCGGTACCCGACTTTGTCGGCGCGGGCGCGGTCGAGCGAGTCGGAGTCGGTGTATGTGCGGATGCGCATCCAGAAGTACGGATCAGACACCAACCACTACTGGTACCGCACGCCGGATCCGGTGGGAGCCAACGCGACGGTCAACCGCAGGGTCACCACCTCCCTGCCGGATGGCCAGTACGAGTGGCAGGCCCGTAGTGACTCCCGGCAGACCGATGCGGTGAACTCCGGATACACCGACCTGTGCTATTTCAAGGTCGACGCCACGAAGCCTTCGGTCCCGACGGTGACCGCGCCCGCCGGGCCGTTCACCGAGGGGCAAGACGTGGTCCTCTCGGTGTCGGCTTCGGATCCCGAGGTCGGCGGATTCCGCTCGGGCCTGAACCGCTACGAGTACTCGTGGAACACACCGGTCTTCAACCAGAAGGTCACACCGAACGGGGCCACCACGATCACCCGCGCGGCTGCGACGGCGGGCCGGCACGTGCTGTATGTGCGCTCGGTCGACAACGCGGGGAACGCGTCGGACCAGCGGACGTTCACGTTCTTCGTAGGCCGGAACATCCCGGCGACGGCGATGGGGATGTGGCGGTTGGACGGTGACGCCTTCGACGACACCGGGCACGGACATGACCTGACCCGTACCGCTGGCACCGGTCCGACGTACGGCCCGGACCATGCCGGGCGTGCGGGCGCGGCGCTGACGCTTGACGGAAAGACCTGCCTCACCTCCCCGACGGTGCCCGTCCGCACCGATGCCGCGTTCACCGTCGGGTTGTGGGTGCGGCTGGACGCGGCCAACGGGTCCGCGAAGGTGCTGACCCAGGGCAACACGAACCATTCGGCCTACCAGCTCCAGTACGACGCCGCCACCAACAAGTGGAACTTCTCGCTGCTCACCGCCCCCGGAGCGGAGTTCTCCTGGAAGAGCGTGGGTGCGGTGAGCCCGGTGGCGCTGGGCAAGTGGCTGCACGTGGCCGGGACCTACGACCCGGACGCGGGGTTGCAGCGGCTGTACTTCAACGGTGTGCTCGCGGCCGAGCAGGCCGTCTCCTTCACCCCGTGGAACGCCACCGCGACGTTCAGCCTCGGCTGCCTGGGCCTGCCGTCGGGTGCGGCCGGCCACTTCCTGACCGGTGCGGTCGACAACGTCGCCGCGTGGCAAGGGCTGGCCACCACCGCGCAGCTCAAGGCCGCGATGGGCGACGTGCCCGGCGCGGCGCAGGTGGCCCGCTGGGAGTTCCGCAGCGCCGGGGAGGACTCCTCGCGGTACGGGCGTAACCTCACCGTCGGGGACGACGTCGTCATCGGCGAGGACCCGTTCCACCGGCCGAACGGCGCCGTGGAGCTCGACGGCAAGAACTGCCTGGAGTCGTCCGGGCCGATCCTGGGAACGGATCGCTCGTACTCGGTGAGCACCTGGGTGCGGGTCGACTCGATCAGCAGCCTCGGGGCGATCGTGTCCACCTTTGCCAAGGACGACCACACCGGGCCGGAGCTGTGGACGTCGAAGACCACGAAGAGCGGGTTCGACTACTCGTTCGGTGTCCTGCTTGGCCAGGGCGGCCTCACCCACCGCAGCTACGCCAACGTTGTTGGCTATGGCCGGTTCGGGCAGTGGCATCACGTCGTCCTGACCGCCGATGCCGACGCGGCCACCCTCACGTTGTATGTCGACGGCAGCGCCACCGGGTCAGCGTCCGACGTCACCGGATTCACGGCAACCGACAACCGGGTGCTGGTCGGCTGCTCGTACTATCCGAACTCCTCCGGTGCGGACCAGCCCGCGTTCCACCTGGACGGGGCGCTGCACGACGTACGGCTGTGGCGGGGCGCGCTCACGGCGGCCGACGTCACCTCGATGATGAGCGGCCCACCGGCCGAGCTCCGGGCCCGCTGGCGCCTGGAGGGTGCCGGCACCGACACCTCCGGCCGCGGCCACAACCTCACCTTCGAGGGGGCCACCCAGTACGACGACGGCTGGTGGTGTGACCCGGACGGTGCGCTAGAGATCGGTGGTGCCGGGTCGGCGGTCACCGCCAAGCCCGTGATCGCCACCGACGAGTCGTTTACCGTCTCGGCCTGGGTACGCCTGGACACCTTGACCGCGCACGCCCAGATCGTGACGGCGGCCGGCCAGAACAACAGCGCCTTCCGGTTGCAGTCCAACCCCGACGGGCTACGGTCCGGCTCCGTCATGACCCGCGGCGCCGCCGCCAGTCCAAGGTGGAAGGCGGCCTCCGGCGGCCCCACGCCGGCGGTCGGCACCTGGTACCACCTCGCCGGCGTCTACGACCTGCGCGCCAAGCAGACGCGCCTGTACGTCAGCGGGGCCCTGGCCGCCACCGGCACCGGACCCGACAGCCCATGGAACGCGACCGGACCGCTGCTGCTCGGCGCCGCCAGCACCAGCCCCGGAACCCGCATCTCGCGCCTCGACGGCGCCATCGACGACATCGTCGTCTGGCAGGGCGCCGTTCCGGAGCACGTCATCTCCCAGATCGCGGGCGCCCCGGTGCCGCAGTGGTCACCTCATGGATGGGGAGTCCCACCATGCCTCCCCCGAACCCCGGGGCGCGCCCGCGCGCCCGTTCGGCTCTGGCCGCCGCGACCTCGTTCGCCGTGGCGGCGGCTGTGGTCTTGGTCGCCACGCCGGTGGCCGCCGCCGGAGTCGACCGTGACCCGCAGTCCTATGTGTCCAGCCCGGTGGATCCGGTGTCCGGTGCGCCGTCGGCGTTCAAGGACGCCGCCGCGAACTGGAACGGGGAGGCCGTCGACTCCGTAGGCGGCCCGGACAGCGGCGACTGGACGGCCACGGACCTGTCACCGACCGGTGAGTGGTCCCACGGCGGCTCGTCGGGCGCGTTCACATACTCGTACGGCCTGCGGGTCCCGCCCGCGGCCGGGCCGGTGCCCGAACTGGCGCTGTCGTACTCGTCCGCCACGCATGACGGTCGGACCTCGGGCACGAACAACCAGGCGTCCTGGATCGGTGACGGCTGGACCTACACGCCCGGTTTCATCGAACGCACCTACGTCGCCTGCGCCGACGACGAGGACGGCAACCAGGGCGACGACCCCACCGGTGACTTCTGCTGGGACGGCGACTCCCCGGCGGTGACGGTTTCCCTGGACGGGGTGACCACCGCGCTCGTCCGGGACGACGACAGCGGCCAGTGGCGGGCCGAGGAGGACGCCGACTGGCGGATCACCTACTCCGGCGCACCGGCGAGCGCCGGCACCGCAAGCACGGAACGCTGGACGATCACCACCACCGACGGCACCACGCACCACTTCGCCGCCGAGGCGAGTTCGCGGTGGACGATGCCGGTGTTCGGCAACCACTCCGGCGAGGCGTGCCACAAGTCCGGTGACTTCGCCGGGTCGCGGTGCGACCAGGCGTACCGGTGGATGCTCGACAAGAGCGTCGACGTGCACGGGAACCTGGTCCGGTACACGTACGGGACCGCGACCGGCCGGTACGCGCCGGCGGTCGACTCGGCGAAGACAGCGACATACGTCCGCGAGGGCTGGCTGGAACGCATCGACTACGGCCTGCGTACGGACTCCGCCGCCGTCACCACCGGCCGGGTCGAGTTCACCGTCGCCGACCGCTGCCTGTCCTCGTGCCGCGATTCCAGTGGGAATCCGGTCGAGGACAAGTGGCCGGACACCCCCTGGGACCTGAACTGTGCCGCCGGGCAGACCTGCGAGCAGTACTCGCCGGTGTTCTTCAGCACGAAACGGCTGACGAAGGTGACCACCCAGGTCGCCACCGGCAGCGGGTTCACCCCGGTCGACTCGTGGGTGCTGACCCACGAGTTCAAGGATTACGGCGACGAGGAACAGGTCGTGCTCTGGCTCGCTTCGGTCCGGCACACCGGGCACGTCGGGGGCACCGCGTCGACACCGGCGATGGAGTTCGGCGGCACGTTCCTGCCCAACCGGGTCGACGCCGGCGAGGCGTTCCCCAACGTCTGGCGCCCGCGCCTGACCTCGATCAAGAACGAGACGGGTGGGGTCACCACCGTCAACTACTCCGAGCCGGACTGCGGCACCGGGGACCTGCCCGCGAGCAAGCACCAGAACGGCCGGCTGTGCTACCCCGTCCGCTACACCCCGGAAGGGCTGTCGGAGCCGGTCGACGCGTACTTCCACAAGTACGTCGTCCGGTCGGTCGCCGAGTCGGACGGCACCGGTGGCGGCGAGACGATGTGGACGTTCTACGACTACTCCACCAACGGCGGCGGCACGAACGTGCTGTGGGCGTGGGACGACGCGGAGTACGTCGCCGACGACGACCGCACCTGGAGCCAGTGGCGCGGCTACCCGGAGGTTGTCACCCGGGTCGGCGACCCGGCCGACCCGGGCCCGCAGCTGCGGACCCGTACCCGCTACTACCGGGGCATGCACGGCGACAAGCTGCCCAACGGCGGCACCCGCGAGGTCACGCTCAGCGACTCGGCGGGTAACACCGTCGCCGATCACCGGGCGCTCGCCGGGATGGAGTGGGAGTCGGCGTCCTTCGACGACACCACCCTGATCGAGTCGGCTACCACCTGGTACTGGACGTCGCGGACCGCCCGACGCGGCTACGACGGCGGGACGCTCGAAGCCTGGCTGACCGGGGAGAGCCGGATCGACACCCGGACGAAGCTGTCGGGCTCGGCGTGGCGCACCACCCGCACGGAGACAAGCTACGACGGCCACGGCCGGGTGATGAGCGTCCACGAGCACGGTGACGTCGCCGGCAGCGGCGACGAGCGGTGCGTTCGGACCACGTACGCGGACAACACCAGTGCCTGGCTGCTGGAATCGGTAGCCACCGTGGAGGCCGTCTCCGTCGGCTGTACGACGACACCGCAACGCCCCGCGCAGATCATCGGAGCGGTCCGTGCCTACTACGACGGGCACGCCTCGTACACCGCCGCACCGTCGCGGGGGCTGATGACCCGGACGGAAGCCTTGGACTCCTGGGACAGCACGGCGGAGTACAAGACGACGGGTGAGTCGACGTACGACGCCCTCGGCCGGCAGCTGACCGCCAAGGACGCCCTCGGGCGGACCACGACCACGGCGTACACCCCGGCCGGCGGTGGGCCGCTGACCCAGACGGTGACCACCAACCCCGCAGGGCATGCCACGAAGACGCTGCTCGCACCGGCGTGGGGCGCAACCGTGGAGACGATCGCGCCGGGCAGCCGGCGTACCGTCGTCGCCCACGACGCGTTGGGGCGCCGGACCGGGGTGTGGCTGCCCGGCCGCGACCCGGCCACCCAGGGCGCGAACTCGCGCTTCGCCTACAACGTCTCCGCGACGGCGCCGACCACCGTCACCACCGAGAGCATGATCCAGAACGGGTCGTACCTGAAGTCGATCGCGCTTTACGACTCCCTCCTGCGGCCCCGGCAGACCCAGGCGCAGACGTACGGCGGGCGGCTCGTCTCGCAGACCGTCTACGACTCATACGGGCGCACCCGGCACAGCTCCGGTCCGGTGTTCAACAACGCCTCCGGGCCGACGGGGACGCTGGTGTGGATCAGCCGGACCAACGACGTGTCCCGCACCGAGTACGCGTACGACGGCGCCGGCCGGGTCACCGACGAGGTCTTCGTCGTCAAGGACAAGGAGAAGTGGCGCACCAGCTACCGTTACGGCGGCCACGACACGCACTGGATGACCACCACCATCGCCCCGCAGGGCGGCACGACCGAGGCGACCCTCGATGACGCGCGGGGCCGCACCGTCGAACTGCGCCAGTACCGCAACCGGGACGCCACCGGTGCCTTCGACGCCACCCGCTTCACGTACACGCCGGGCGGGCAACGGGCGACCGTGACCGACCCGGTCGGCAACCTCTGGCGTTACGAGTACGACCTGCGTGGACGGCAGACCGTCAGCCGCGACCCCGACACCGGCACCACGACCACCGCGTACGACGCCGCCGGGCAGGTGGCCGCCACCACCGACGGGCGCGGCACCAAGCTGTCCTACGCCTACGACGTGCTGGGCCGTACCACGAAGGTGTGGGAGGGCGAGGCCGGCGGCGGCGCGCTGCTGATCGAACGCACCTACGACACCGCCACCAACGGCGTCGGGCTGCCGCACACCGCCACCCGCTGGGTCGACGGCCAGGCGTGGAAGACGGAGATCCGCAAGTACACGCCGGAAGGGCGGCCGCAGCAGGTCTACACCCACCTGCCCGCGGCCGCGGGAGCGCTCGCCGGCTCGTACTGGGAGTCGTACACCTACCACCCAGACGGCTCGCTACTCACCTCCGGCGCGATCGAGGCCGGCGGGCTGACTCGGGAGCCGATGACATACCACTACAACGCGATGGGCCAGCCCGACCGGGTCACCTCCTCCGGTGACGACTTCGGCGACGGGCACATCTACGTCGACAAAGCGACCTACTCGCCGTACGGCCAACTGCTGCAACGCAAACTCGGTGACCCGTGGAAGGTGGGCGGCTCGTCGGGCCAGGCGTGGCAGACCTGGGTCTACGAGGAGGGCACCGGCCGGCTCGCCGACTTCTACTTCGACAAGGACACCGCCGGGGAGTTCGACGGCGAGAACCATGGCGTCGCCGCGCTCTCCTACCGCTACGACCAAGCCGGGAATGTGCTGAGCATCAGCGACGATCCGGTGCACACGTCGGCGTCGATGGACCCGGAGACCCAGTGCTTCCGGTACGACCACCTGCAACGCCTGACCGAGGCCTGGGCGCAGGCGGGCGCCGGCATCTGCGCGGCCACACCCACCGACACCGTCGTCGGCGGCCCGGGCGCCTACTGGTCGTCGTACGAATACGACACCGTCGGCAACCGGACCGCGGAGACCCGCTGGCGGCCCACCGGCAGGGTGAAGCACACCTACGCCTACCCGGCGGCCGGGCAGCAACGCCCGCACACCGTCACCGAGGTGAAGACCACTGTGGACGGTGGCGCCCGGACCGCGTTCACCTACGACCAGGCCGGCTTCACCACCGCCATCGACCGGAACGGCGCGGTCGACACACTGGACTGGGCCCCCACCGGGCGCCTTTCGACCGTCACCTCCGGGGAGGAGACCACCACCTTCATCGACGACGCCGACGGCAAGCGGCTACTGCGGATCGACCCTGACGGGGACATGACCGCCTGGGTCGCCGGATACGAGCTGAACTACCACGCCGCGACCCGCACGGTGCAGGCCAGCCGGTACTACAGGCACGGCGACGACACGGTCGGCGTACGGGTCGGGCGCAGCGACATCCAGTGGTTCGCCTCGGACCACCACGGCACCAACCAGTGGATCGTCAACGGCGACACCCTCACCGCCCAGGCACGGCGCTTCGACCCGTTCGGCAACGTACGCGGAGCCGCGCCGGCGATCTGGCCGGACCAGCGGGCGTTCGTCGGCGGGATCGACAATCGGGACGTGGAGTTGACGTCCGTCGGCGCCCGGGAGTACGACCCGGCAACCGGGCGGTTCCTGTCCCGCGATCCCATCGCCGACTTCGCGGACCCGCAACAGATCAACGGGTACGCGTACGCGAACAACACGCCGGTGTCCGCGTCCGACGCGTCGGGGTTGAAATCGGTGCGCAAGGCCGGCAGCCGCGCCGGCACGCCCGGGAAGAAGAAGATTCCCAAAAAGCAGAAGTCGGCTGGGACCGGACGCTCCGCCGGCGTGCAGCGCAAGGATGGGGCCGCGGGCCGGGGCAATGACGGCGCCGGACGCCGTGGCGAGCAGAAGAAGCGGCAACCCGGGCGCCAGCATCCCGGAGGCGTTGGTGTTCCCACCGGGCCGGGCAATCTCTGGGACGAGTACGAGAATATGTACTGGAACTCGTGGGACGTGACCTGGGCCGGCCTCGGCGAGATGTGCCCTCGGGGCATGAACATAGCCGCCGCCGCGGCATGCACCTGGGTCGACTCGAAGCCACCCGGTGGGGCCGGATGGTGCCTGAGCGCCGGGGCCAACGCGCGCGTCTCATATGGCGCGAGCGCCTGTGCGGTCATCACCAGAGAGGACGGCCTGGTGTTCACGGCCGCTCATCAGGCCGGCGGGAGCCTCGGAGCAGGCGCCTCGGTCAACACCGGTCCAATGCTCACCTCGTCATCGAACGCCGAAGCGCTCGGCGGCAAAGGCTGGGGCGCCGATTACGAGGCCGGCGAGATCTTCCAGGCCGGCGTCGGCGGCAGCATCTCCGAGACCGGCGACTGGACGGTGAACCCGCACGGCGGGGTGGGAGTCGGTGTCTGCGCCGCCGGTGGGGCCTGCAATTTCACCTTCTACGAAGAGCACGCCACGGCGGTGACCTTCGACGACGTCCAGGCCGGGTTCGAGACGTGGATGGATGTCGGTGGCCTGGACCAGATATGGGATTGGGGGGCCCTCAGCCGGGGCGCCGGGGACGCGCGGGGCGCCCCGGGGGGTGGGGGGGCCCCGCGTGGTCAGCTGGTGCCGGATGGCCCATCGCCTCCCTGGTCGAGATACGCCTCGACCAACGTCGTCGCCGCTTCTGCTAGCCGTTCCAGGAGGTCCGCCCCCTTTTCCGCGGTGGCCGGCCGCGGATCACCGAACACACCCGATGCGGAGATCTTCTCCAGTCCGGTGAAGGCGGCCGGAAAGGCCGGCGGGAACCGCGGATACTCGGCCACCGCACGCTCCATGCGGACGCTGTCCGCGGCCACGGCGAGCATGATCGAGGTCTCGACCTCGTCGGCGTGGTAGAAGCCGTCCCCGGCCGGCGGCGTCTGGCAGATCTCCGCGGCGATCCGTGGCAGGTCGGGGTAGTCGACGACGAGCACCGGGAGACCCAGGCGTACGCCGGCCTCACGTGCGGCCTGGGCGAGCGGGGCGCGGTTTCCGAAGTCGCCGTTGACGATGACGAGGCTGCTGGCGCCGTGCCGGACCAGCGCCGCGCAGATGTCCAGGGTGATCGCGCGCACCGTGTCGAACGAGAGGGATACGGTGCCGGGGAAGCCCGCGTTGCCGGACGTCTCGCCGTAGGCGACGGCCGGCAGCAGCAGGGCACCGGTGCGTCGCGCCACCCGTTGGGCCACGGCGGTGGCCATCGCGGTGTCGGTCGCGAGCGGCAGGTGCGGGCCATGCTGCTCGTACGCGCCGAACGGCAGCACGACCGGGCGGCGCTGGGCCAGGTGTTCCCGTACGTCGGTCCAGCTAGCCGACGCACCATCGAGAAACCCGTCCATGGGAGGAGTCAAGCAGCCGGGTACGGCCTCGGCACCCGATTGTTGTCCTGCTCACAGGGGCGCATCATCGCAGGTGGCATAGGCTCCGGGTAGCAAATCCCCCCGCCGCCGCCGTCGGGAGATGATCGACGGAGGCGGGCGGATGCGGCTACGGGAGCTCGTGCGGCGCGGCGAATTGGGGTTACGCGTCGTGGCCGCCGACGAGGAAGACCTGGACCGGGTGGCCACGCGCGCCTACGTCACCGATCTGCCTGATCCGAGCCGCTACCTCTCCCCCGGTGATCTGGTGCTGACCAGCTGCCTGTGGCATCGCGAGCCCGCGGACAGTGAGCGGTTCGTCCGAATATTGACCGATTACGGTGCGGTCGGTGTGGTGGCCGGCCTGGCCGCGGTGCCGGTGCCGGGCCAGCTGCCCGGCGGGCTGCTCGAAGCGTGCCGGCGCGCCGGCCTACCGCTGCTCACGCTGGGCGCCGACACGTCGTTCGGTCCCATCTGCGAGGCCGTGCTCGCGCCGCGGCTGGCCGACGAGATGGCCAGCGTACGGCGGGCGGCGGACTTCCACCGGCGGTTGGTGGAGGCGGTCACCCAAGGCAGCTCCATTCTGGGCGCCCTGACGGTGTTCCACGAGGAGTTCGCGGTCAACTGCTGGGTGCTGACCCCGACCGGCGAGGTGGCCGCCGCGGTGGGCCTGCCGCCGAGCGCCAGCGAGGTGGCCAGCGTGTGGGAGTACGACCGGCTGCCGGCGGCCGACCACGGCATCCATCGCGTGTGGGCCGTCCCGTGCGCCGACGGCCGGCTGCGTGGCCAGCTGGTGTGCCGCACCGACTCGGGTGATTGGCGGGCCGGCGCGCCGGAGGCCGTCCACGCCCTGCTCGGCGTGATCGGCCTGGAGCTGGACCGCACCGAGCGGCGCCGCGGCGCCGAGCAGGAGCGGGTCCGGGGTCTGGTGGCGGCGCTGGGCAGCGACGCCGCGGCACCGGGCGAGATCTCGGCTCATCTGCGGATGCTCGGCGCGGACCCGCGCCTGCCGACGGTTGTCGTGGCCGCCCGGATGTCGTCGCCGGCCATTCCGGAGCAGGTCAGCCTCGCAGTCATCGGCAGCCTGTTGACCGGGCCGGACCGGTTGCTGCTGGCGTGTGTCCACGGTTCCGAGGTGTTCGTGCTGGTGAACGGCGAGGACGCCCACCCGGGGCGGCTCGCCGCCGCCGCGCAGGCCGCGGCCGTTCGGTACGCTCCCCTGCTGCGACGCGGCCGTCTCCTGCTCGGTCTCAGCGAGCCGGCGACCATGGTCAGCCAGCTGTCGCTGTCGTTCGCCATGGCGCGGGAGCGGCTGCGCTCAGCGGAGGGTCGCCCGGGCACGGTGGTGGCCGTGCACGGCTCGAAGATCGAGTCGCACGGCTCCCTGTTGTCCGCTCTGCCCGCCCGGCTGCGCGGTTCGTTCCGCGACCAACTGCTCAAGCCACTGATCGACTACGACGCGCTGCACGGCTCGGACCTGCTGAAGACCTTGGGCTCGTTCTTGGATGCCTGCGGGTCATGGCAGCGCTCGGCGGAGGAGTTGCACATCCACGTCAACACCCTGCGCTACCGGGTCCAGCGGATCGAGGAACTCACCGGTCGCAGCATGTCCTCCATGCACGATCGCGTGGACCTCTACCTCGCGCTGAACTGCCTCAGCGAGCCGGTACCCGAGATCACCCGGTAGGCAGCACGCCGGCAACCACCCTTCCCCGGCACACGACCGCCACGATGTTGTCCGCCGACAGATCCGCGATCCGCTCCCAGGGGCGGCCACGCAGCACCACGAGATCGGCGCCGAAGCCGGGCTTGACTCGCCCGACCCGGTCACCGAGCCCGACCGCCGCGGCCGAGTCGGAGGTCGAGGCCCGCAGGGCGGCCTGCGCATCGATTCCCAGCACTTCGGTCATTCGCTGTACCTCCGACAGCTGCCCGCCGAACGGGAGGAAGTAGCCGCTCGCGTCGGTGCCGAGCACGAATCGGACGCCGGCTCGCGCGGCGGCGCGGAAGCGCTCATCGCGGCCCGTGATCAGCTCGGCCGCCTTGTCCCGGGCCTCGGTGGACCCGGTTCCCGCGCCACTCACCAGCATGTCCATGATGATCAAGGTGGGGCTGACCGGGGTACCGGCCGTCGCGAGCGCGTCGGCCTGGGCCGGGGTCAGTTGGGTGGCGTGTTCGATCGAGTCCACGCCCTCGTCGAGGGCCATCTGGATGCCGGCCTCGGTGTGCGCGTGCGCGGCGACCAGCATGCCGAGCGCGTGCGCCTCGTCCACCGTCGCGCGGACCTCGTCGCGCGTGTAGTTGCGCCAGGCGGCCTTGTCGCCGGTCGAGAGCACCCCACCGCTGACCATGATTTTGATACCGGTCATGCCGGCGCGGGCCCAGGTCCGTACCAGCTTGCGGCACTCGTCCTCGCCGTCGGCCACCGGCTTGCGCAACGGATGGGCGGGCGGCACGAACAGGTCGCCGTGGCCGGCGGTCATGCTCACCGGCCCGCTGGGCAGCACGCGTGGGCCGGGCAGGACGCCGTCGTCGAAGGCCCGGCGCAGGGCTGCCTGCGCCTCCTCGGCAGCCAGATCCCGCATGGTCGTCACGCCGTGCCGCATGGCCCGCTGCGCGTTCGCGGCCGCGTGCAGGACCTGCTCCTCGCGGGTGGTGAGCAGCGGCCAGGTGAGGGTGTCGTGGGTGCGGTCGCCGTCGGAGGCGTGGGCGTGGCCGAGCAGATGGACGTGCGCGTCGACCAGACCCGGTATGACGCAGAGCTCGGGCCAGCGCTCGTCCGCCGCCGGTGTCACCGCCTCGATCCGGTCCGGCACAAAGGCCACATCGGACGGACCGACGTCCCCGATGCCGTCCCAGACCCGGATGCCGGTCAGCCGCCGAAGGCCCGTCACGCGGCCACGTCCGGTCCGGGCGCCAGGACCGCGGCACGCGCCTCGGCCTTCCACACTTCCTTCTGCGCCTCATCGACGAAACAGGCGTCGAACGAGTTCATCGCCAGCGTGGCGAGCTGCGTCTGGTCGAGGCCCAACTCGGTGCGCAACGCCTCGTAGTTGGCCCCGACGTAGCCGCCGAAGTACGCCGGATCGTCACTGTTCACCGTGGCGGCCAGGCCCTCGTCGAGCATGGCCGGCAGGACGTGGTCGGCCAGGGTGTCCACGGTACGCAGGCACACATTCGACAGTGGACAGACGGTCAGTGGAATCCGCTCCTCGCGCAGCCGGCGGACCAGGCTGGCGTCCTCCATCGCCCGGATGCCGTGGTCGACCCGCTCGACGCCGAGCACGTCCAGCGCCTCCCAGACGTAGTCCGGCCCGCCCTCCTCACCCGCATGGGCGACGCGGTGCAGCCCTTCCGCCGCGGCCATCGCGTACACGTCGCGGAACAGCGACGGCGGGTAACCGACCTCGGTGGAGTCCAGGCCGACACCGATGAAACGGTCCCGGAACGGCAGCGCCGCGCGGAGAATCTCGTGCGCGGCTTGCGGCCCGCGGTCGCGCAGGAAACACAGGATCAGGTCGGCGGACACGCCCAGCGACGCGCTCTCGGCGAGCGCGGCGCCCAACCCGTCGAAGACCGCGGCCAAGGGTATGCCATTGCCGACGTGAGTCTGCGGATCGAAGAAGATCTCCGCCCGGCGCACCCCATCGCCGGCGGCGCGGCGGAGGTACGCCGCGGCCAGGTCGTAGAAGTCCTCGGCGGTACGCAGGACCCGCAGGTTGCCATAGTGCAGGTCCAGAAAGGACTGCAGGTCCTCGAAGCGGTAGCGGGCCCGGATCGCCTCGGGGTCCGTCGTCGGCAACTCGATCCCGTTGCGCGCGGCCAACTGGACCAGCATCTCCGGTTCCAGCGTGCCTTCGATGTGGATGTGGAGCTCGGCGGTGGGCAGCAATTCCATCCTTCTTCCGCGGCGGAATCGGCTTCTGGGCAGAGCAGAGCCGCTCGTCACTTGGGCCTGACACGCCTAAGGAAATCCGACGCCGAAAGCGGAGCGCTTCGGCGGATCGTCCAAGCTTTTCCGGCCGTGCCTGGACGAACCTACGAGCCGGTTTCGCGGGCTTGAACTGCGGAAACGTGCCGGTCATCTGCCTGGACGATCCTCCAGCCGCGGCCCGCGGTGGGGTGGCGAGCTTTCGTCGGTCCGGCCAATGCGCCCCGGGTACGCGGCTGCTTGACTCATGCTTCAACCGCCGCAGGCCGGATGCCGTGGCCACCCCGAACTGGAGCTTCGCATGAAGCGTCGTAGCGTGCTCGCCGCGGCGGGGATCGCCGCACTGTCGATAACCACCGCGTGTACCAACGAGGCCGCCTCCACCGCCAACACACCATCGGCCTCGTCGGCGGCCGTCGAAGCGGTCGACGACCTGAAAATCGCCATCGTGTTACCCGGTCCGATCACGGACCACGACTTCAACCAGGTGGGCTACGACGGCGCGAAGGCGGCCGCCGCGGAGGTCGGCGCGGAGTTCGCCTACGCCGAGAACGTCAGCGACGCCAACGCCCAGCGGACCATCCGCAACTTCGCCCAGCAAGGCTACAACCTGGTCTTCGCCCACAGTTTCTCGTTCGGCGACGCGACCCTCGCCGTCGCGAAGGAATTCCCGAAGACCGTCTTCATGGCCGGCACGGCGACCGGAACCGCGGCCAACGTCGGCACCTACGACAACCCCGATTACCAGGGGGCCTACCTGGCCGGCATGCTCGCGGCCGGCACCACCACCTCCGGCACGATCGGCTGGGTCAGCGGCATGCAGGTGCCGAACCTGCTGGCGAACCTGCACGCGTACGAGGCCGGGGCCAAGGAAATCAACCCGAACGTCAAGGTGCTGCACTCGTTCATCGGCAGCTTCTACGACCCACCCAAGGGCAAGGAAGCCGCCCTCGCGCAGATCCAACAGGGCGCCCAGGTGCTCAGCGCGCAGACCGTCGGCACCATCGACGCCGCGATCGCCGGCAAGGCGCTGGTCATCGGCGCGCTCACCGACCAGAACTTCCTCGGCCCGCAAAACGTCCTGACCAGCGTGACCTGGGACCTGACGCCGCTGATCCGGGACGTCGCCAAAGCGGTACAGGGCGGCACGTGGACGAACAAGGCGTACAGCTACGGCATTCCGCAGGGCTCGATCGGCCTGGCGCCATACCACGGCCTGGACAGCCGGGTACCGGCGGAGGTAAGGGCCAAGGTCGACCAGAAGATGGCCGACATCAAGTCCGGCGCCTTCACCGTCCCACACGACACGTCCACCGTCTCCTAGGGCGCCCGGATGGAGTCCGCAGCCGCGATCGTCCACATGCGAGATATCACCGTCCGGTTTGGATCCGTCGTCGCCAACGACGCCGTCAGCTTCGACCTGCGGGCCGGTGAGGTGCACGCGCTGCTGGGTGAGAACGGGGCGGGCAAGACCACGCTCATGCGGGTGCTCGCCGGACTCATCCGGCCCGTCAGCGGCACGCTGGCGATCGGCTCCAGGCCGATGCGGTTGCGCTCGGTGGCGGACGCGACGGCAGCCGGCATCGGCATGGTGCACCAGCACTTCATGCTGGTGCCGTCCATGACGGTCGCCGAGAACGCGTGCCTCGGCCGGCCGGCCGGCCACCGAATGCTCGTCGACGTCCGCCGAGCCGCTCGCGACCTGGCCGAGCTATCGCACCGGTACGGGCTGGCCGTCGACCCGACCGCGAAGGTCGGCCAGCTCTCGGTCGGCCAGCAACAGCGCGTGGAGATCCTCAAGGCGGTGTACCGGGGGGCCAGGGTGCTGATCCTGGACGAGCCGACGGCCGTCCTCACACCGCAGGAGGCGGACTCGCTGCTGGACGTGCTGCGGTCGATGGTGGCGCAGGGCACCAGCATGGTGCTCATCTCGCACAAGCTGCGCGAGGTGATGGCGACCGCCGACCGGGTCACGGTCATGCGCCGCGGCCGCACGGTCGGCACGTATCGGACGGCTGACGTCTCGGCCCCGGAGCTGGCCTCGCTCATGGTCGGCCGCGAGGTCCCGGTCAGCACCGGCCCGGTACGGCCACGCACCGGTGGCGACACCGTCCTGGAGCTGCGGGGTGCGCGCGTCACCGACCGCCGCGGCGTCCCGCGCCTCGACGACGTCACACTGCGCCTGCGGGCGGGCGAGATCCTCGGAATCGCCGGCGTCGACGGCAACGGCCAGCGCGAGCTCGCCATGGTGATCGCCGGTACCGAGCCGCTCACCGGTGGCTCGATCCACCTGCGCGGGCGGGACGTGTCGCACGCCTCGCCAGCCACCCGGATCGCGCACGGGCTCGCCCACGTGCCGGAGGACCGGCAGGGCACCGGCCTGGTACTGGACCTGAGCATTACCGACAACGCGGTGCTCGAGGTCGCCGCCCACCCACCGCACTCCAGGCGCGGCTGGCTCAACCGCGCGGCGATGCGCGCGGCCACCCAGGAGCTGATCGACCGGTACGACATCCGCTGCTCCGGCCCGGACCAGAAGGTGCGCGAGCTGTCCGGCGGAAACCAGCAGAAGCTGCTCCTGGCGCGCGAGATCGCCCGCGAGCCGGCCGCCCTGCTGGTCTCCCAGCCGACCCGCGGCTTGGACATCGGGGCGATCGAGTACGTGCACGGCCAGCTCCGGGGGCTGCGCGAGAGGGGCTGCGGGATCCTGCTGATCTCGACCGAGCTCGACGAGATCCTGGCGCTGGCCGACCGGGTCGCGGTGCTGTACGGGGGCCGGATAACCGCCCTCACCGACCGGGCAGACGTCCGCGTCGAGGAACTCGGGCTGCGGATGGCGGGACGATGACGGCGCTCACGTCCCCATTGGACGGTGGCTGGCGGCGCTACGCCGTTCGGCTGCTGACCCGATCGGACCTGGCGAGCAGCTTCGGCGCGATCGTCATCGCGCTTCTCGTGGGCGCGGTGCTCATCCTGGCCGCCGGTGCGGACGTCGTCACCGCGTACCGGACACTGTGGACAGGCGCGTTCGGCTCCCCGCAGAACGTGGCGAACACGCTGGTCGAGACCGTACCCCTGGCCTTGGTCGGGGTGGGCGTCGCACTGTCCTTCCGGGCCGGCCTGTTCAACATCGGGGCGGAGGGGCAGTTGCTGCTGGGCGGCGTGGCCGCCGCGCTGGCCGGACTCGCGCTGGGCGGCGCACCCATGCCGGTGGTCCTGCCGGCCATGATGGCCGCCGGCATCCTGGCCGGCGCCGCGTGGGCGAGCGTCGCGGCCCTGCTGCGGGTCCATCTCGGCACCAACGAGGTGCTGAGCACCATCATGTTGAACTACATCGCCGTGTTCCTGGTGGACTACCTGCTGAACGGGCCGGCCCGCGATCCGGCCTCGCCGCTGGCACGGACCGCCGCGCTGCCGCCCTCGGCGATCCTGCCCGTCCTGGTGCCACACACGACGCTGCACGCGGGAATCCTGGTCGCCGTCGCGGCAGCGGCCATCGGGCAGCTATACCTGTCCCGGCACGTCTGGGGGCTGCGCCTGGCGGCAACGGGCCTCAACCCGGCGGCGGCGCGCAACGCCGGCCTGCCTGTGCGCCGGATCCTGCTGTCGACGCTCGCCGTCAGCGGTGCCCTCGCCGGCCTGGCCGGAATGTGCCAGGTATCCGGCGTCCAGGGGCGGATGATCACCAACCTCTCCCCCGGCTACGGCTACACCGCCATCGTGGTCGCCCTGCTGGGGCGCAGCTCTCCGGCGGGAACCCTGGTGGCGGCGCTGTTCTTCGGCGCGCTCACGGTGGGCGGAGCCGCGATGGAAACCGGAGTGGGCGTGCCGGCCTCGGTGGTCACCATCATCCAGTACCTCGTCGTCCTCCTGCTGGTCGCGCACAGCGCCCTGCGGTTGGTTCGGGGCGCCGCCCCGCGTGCACAGGAGGTGTGACGGGTGCAGGTCTGGCATTGGATCGTCTCCGACGCCGGCGAGGGATTCTTCTCGGCGACGATGCGACTGGCGGTGCCGCTGCTGCTCGCGGCCCTGGGCGCCGTCTACTGTGAACGGTCCGGAGTGGTCAACGTCGGTCTGGAGGGAATGATGCTCTCCGGTGCGCTGGCCGCCTCCCTCGTCAGCACGTCGACGGAGAGCACCACCGTCGGGCTCGCCAGCGGCGTTCTCGTCGGGATGGCCGTTGCCGCGCTGCTCGGACTGTTCATCGTCGTGCTGCCCGGCGATCCGGTCGTCGCCGGCATCTGCCTGAATCTGCTCGCCTTGGGCGGCACGAGTTTCGTCTTCCGGATCGTGGTGGGCACCGGAGGCACCACCCGCGCCGCGCCTACCATCGCCAACTCCCCCATCCCTGGCCTGCGCGACATCCCCCTGCTCGGCCCGCTGCTGTTCAACCAGACCTATCTGGTGTATGTCGCCCTGCTCGCCGTGCTCGTGACGGCGCTGATCCTGCGGCGGACCCACTGGGGGCTGCTGGTCCGGGCCAGTGGCGAACATCCGGCGGCCGCCGACAGCGTGGGGTTGAACGTGAACCGCACCCGCTTCATCTGTCTGGTCATCAGTGGCGCGTTCGCCGGTCTCGGTGGCTCCTTCCTCAGCCTGGTGTCATCCAACCAGTTCGTGGAGAACATGGCCGCTGGGCGCGGGTACATCGCGCTAGCCATCCTGATCCTCGGTCACCGGACCCCGTTCGGCGTCCTGGTCGCGTCGCTCCTGTTCGGACTGGGCGACGCGTTCCAGCTCCGCGCGCAACTGTCCGGCGTCGGCGTGCCGTACGACTTCCTACTCATGATCCCGTACGTCCTGACGGTGGTGACGATGGCGGTGTTCGGGCGCCGCCTCTACACGCCGACCGCCCTGGGTGTCGCCTTCCGGCGGGGCCAACCATAGAAGCGGACCTGGCACTCCTAGCGTGACGGGCGCAGGAACCGCGCTGGGGTGAAGTTCGTGAATGCCGGACGCATAAGCTTGTCCTGGAACGTGCCGAAGTCCAGGACCTGGTGGTACGGGTCGGTGAACTCGCCGGCAGCCGCGTTGAGCCGGTGTGGGCTCAGGTTTGGCCAACGACCGGTGTCGAGCCGGTCAAACAGGGCACGGAGGGTCACCAGCTCTTCCGCGTCACTGAACGCGCAGTGCATGCCGCGGTCCACATAGAGCTGTCGCAGGTTTGCCGGGTCTCCGTGCTGGCGGACCTGGCCGGCGTACCACCGCTCGTGTTCGGCGACGGCACCGCCATCCTGCTCGGTGTGAAGGGTAATGAAGGGCATCGAGATCCGCCCGGTCGGCAGTGCGAATTGGTACATGTAGGCGAGGGCGGCCGGGTCGGCGGCGATCCGCGGCGTGGCGTTGAGCCGGTGCAGGTCGGCGTTGAGGTCCACACCCGGCGTGGCTTTGTACGCGCGGCGTACCAGCTCGGTCTGGCTGGACCGGCTCAGCAGCCGGCGGTAGTCGATGCCGGTGTTGAACGAGGAATTGCCGCCGGCGCGACGTTCCAGATCGGCCCGCTCCTTCGGTCCGCCGAAGAAGATGTAGGCCATGATCCAGTCCGCCTGCCTGCGGACCCAGTCCTCCGTGCCAGGCCGCGGCGCCGGCTCGTGCGCGGAGAACGCGCCCGGGATGTTGCCCAGCGCGGCGATCAGGGCGATGCGGGCGCGGCCCTGCGGTGTGGTCACAGCATCGCGGATCGCGTTGCTGAGGACCTCGTTGCCGCGATCCGGCTCACGGGCCCGGACCAGTTCGATGTCCTGCTGATCAGCCGGTACCAGCAGGGCCTTGACGGCGAACAGCATGTCCAGCGCCGTGTTGAGGGTCCCGGGCGGGTCGAACTCACCGCACGCGGTCGCCACTCCGGCAAACCGGTGCGGGTTCCGCTCGGCGAGTAGCGCCGAAATCGCCGCCCCATTCGAATGCCCAGTGGCAACCGTGCGGCGCGGCCGCCCGATGTTCACCTCGAACCAGTCCAGCAACGCGATCTGGTCCTGCAGCGCGTCCTTCATCGCGAAGCCGGTGACGCCCTTGAAGTTCGAAGCCGCAAGCGCGTAGCCGTTGTCCAGCAGCCACGCCTCGGTCCCGGACCGGTCCGGCGGCCGGTTCGCAAGCCAGATCCCGCCCGGTGGCGGGAAGCCGACCGGCCAGTTGCCATGGCTGAACAGCACCAAGGTGCCGTTCCACCGCTGCGGCGTCTCGACCCTGAAGTCAGCCCCGTCGATTGTGCCGGTGTAGGTGTGACGCCCCGTAGCGACCGCCACGCCTGGTGCCACCGCGTTGGCCGGCGACCCGCTGACCAGCAACGCAATCAGCAGCCCGGCTATGGCCAGGCCACGTAATCCTCGACGCATCCTCATGCCTCCTCTCCCTTGAAAAAGATCCCCTCAAGGTGCCAGCACCCTGGATCATGGAATCGCCGTCCGCGAGGTAGGCGACTGCCACGCCACGGACCACACCGAAGCACGGTCGAAGTAAACCAGCCGGCGCTTTCAATCCGGCTTCATCCTCTTGATCGGCTTCTGGGGCGCGGTCCTGTCCGGCGCTTGGCGTCAATAGGTGCCAGATCAAAGCACCGTGCGGTGGCGTGCGCTCAATCCTCGCGAACGTAGTCGAGCACCAGCCGAGGCACATGGTCCGCGTGCACGTCCGCCGGCTTCGCGGGAAAGTCGAAGACACCGATCATCATCTGCATCGGGTAGTCGGGCGCCTGCTGGACAGTGTGCACGTGCTTGGCGTCGACGAAGAAGTCCACGCGGCCGGGCCGCCAGTCGACGGCATAGACATGGAAGTCGGTCACATCGATCGGCAGCCGCGGCGCGCCGAACTCGTCGCGCAGGGCCGGATCGCGGAACGGATGGACACCCATGCCAACCGCCGGCCCAGTCGAGTCGATCGCGTCGCCGAACACCTCGAAGACGCAGATCTCACCGGAGCGACGTGGCTCGTCCTCAACGCCCACCAGCCACACCGAGGCCATCGAACGCTCGGTCAGCTCCATCCGTGCGCGGGCCTCGACAACGCCGTAGCGCGGCGTCCAACCCCACTGCGCCGGTTGGGCCTCGCGTACCCGGAGCCCGTCGCGAAACGGCTGCTGGCCCACGGTGCTGCCGACCTCGCCGGAAAACACGCCGGATTGCACGCCGGACACGCGCAGCGGCTCCTCGTGCTCATCGGCACACCACAGCCCCTGCTCCGGCGGAATCCACAGCCGCAACTGCGAGTCAGCGACCTCGAACGTCGCCGCGCTCTCGGCACGCGAACTCCATTGCGGCAGGTAGTGCGGTATCCACACCGAACGATCGAGGGCGTAGCCGTCGAAGTCGTCCCGGAAGCCCACGGCGCGATCGTATCTCGCCCAGTTGGCAGGGTCGGTGAATGCCGCCGGACTCATCACCAGCGGCATCCTCAGTGCCTATATGTAGCCGTTCCCTCGGCATGCCGCCAGCAGGTCCTGGACCATTCCGCTCAGGTCGCCCGCCTGATTCCCAGCCACAGCCGCCGCGTACGCGGCCAACAGCTGCGCCTGCCGACTGATGTCGAGGTTGGATGACTTCGCGCCGACATCTCCCGCGGCGGCCAGGTCCGATGGGGTCGCCCCTCCGGCAGCCTCAATCGCCTTCAACGAGTCACACATCTGTTGGCCAGCCGCGTCCGTGGAGGTTGACGACGGAGATTGGCTCGGTACGGCCGTGGTCGTCGCGGCGCCCGTGGCCGGCGTTGCGACGGTGCTCGGGGACGCTGTGCCGGACGGAGCGCTACCTCCTCCGCGCCGTTCCGACGCGTAAGCGTGGACGCCGCCAGGTCACCCGACATGCGTGCCGCCGGGATCAGGCTACTGCCTGCACGCTATGGCAGCTTCCGGAAGCCTGCCCTCCGAGGCGGCGGTGCACCGGCTGGTCGAGGTCACGCTCGCCGGGCTACGCCCTATAGACCCCGAACCGTCGTGAACCATCCGAGGGCGGCTACCGTTAACCCGGTCATGGGTGTGGTGACTGCGTCGGGTGCGCCGCCGCGACGATACGCGGGGCTGCGGATGCTGCTGCTCGCACTCGTCGCGTTCGGCGTCGCCGGCATGCACACCACCGGCCACCCCACCGACACCCACTGCGCCGGGGCCCTGTCCCACGGTGTATCCCCGATGGCCGAGAACGCCGACCGTGACGATGTGCGCGCGGCGCCAAGCTGCGGCACGCCCGACGGCCTCCACCCATTCGAGGTGTGCCTGGCGATCCTCACCAGCGTCGGACTCGCGGTTCTCATCGCGTGGGCGGCCACCGCACTCCAGCGCGGCCACCCGGAGGTCACGCCAGCCACCGCGATCCTCACCGCCCTCAACCGCGGCCCGCCCCCACCTGGGTACGGGCTACGACTAGCCAACCTTTCGGTACTGCGCACATAGGACACCCGCGCCCGGTCCGACCATCCGGTCGACGCCGGCAATACGCACGTGTCCGTTAAGCCAAGTACCGACCGAAAGGCATCACCTTCATGACACGCGTGTTCACGCTGCGCCGCGCACTGCTGTCCGGCGCGGCGCTGGCCGTTCTCGCCCTCGCCGCCGGCTGCGGCGACAACAACAACGACGACGCCAGCGGCGACGGCATGAACCATGGCGCCGCGTCCCCGACCGCAGCGACCAGCTCGGGCGCGGCGTTCAACGACGCCGATGTGCGGTTCGCGCAGATGATGATCCCGCACCACCAGCAGGCCGTCGACATGGCCGCCTCGGCGGAGACCCGCGCCAAGGACCCCGAACTGAAGCAGCTCGCCGGCCAGATAAAGGCAGCCCAAGCTCCGGAGATCACCGCCATGACCGGTTGGCTGACCGGCTGGGGTCAATCCACCGCCGCCCCGGACGCCGGGCACGACGCCCACGGCATGATGTCCGACGCCGACATGACCAAGCTCGAATCCGCTACCGGCGCCGAATTCGACCGCATGTTCACCCAGATGATGATCGAGCACCACGAAGGCGCCATCCAGATGGCACGTGACGAGCAGACCGACGGCGCCAATGCCGAGGCCAAAGCCCTGGCGGCCACCATCGAAAAGACCCAGACCGAGGAGGTCGCCACACTCAACGCGATCCTGAATCGGCTGTAGCACCCACGCGGCACGGGTGCCCCACGCCCATTCGGATCGGGGTGGGGCACCCGTGCCGTTGTCCGGCCGTAACGAACCCGCCCTGTGGTCATTGCCGTCTGGGGCGCCGCTGGGCGTACCTGCGGAACTAATCGGATGGGATCGTCCGCGTGGCTTGGACGGTGCGGCGTAGCCGCCCGTCGGCAGCCAGCTCCCCGAACATGTAGATCTCCGTGGTGATGGTGCCGCCCTTACGCAGCTTCGCGATGAGCCGGTACCGGGCGGCGACCTGGTCGCCGTCCACCAACGCCTGCTCCACCTCGACACGCAGACCAACGGCCCGTTTGCGGGCCGGATGGATGTGATCCAGCAGCCGCTTCCGGTCCAGCAGCACGCCGTCGTTGACCAGTTCGTAGTCCGGCGCGTGGTAGCGGTCCAGCACCATCGCCGGATCTTCGTCACCCAGCCCTGCCTCCTGCGGATAGCGGACCAGATAGCCGCGCAAATCGGTACGGGGCGTCATGTGAGCTCCCTGAATCGACTTATCTTTGACACCGTGTCTACGGTAATGCCCAGGCGGTAGGTTAGACAACGTGTCAGAGATAACGGATGGTCGGCGCCGACGGCGGCGTTCGGACGCCGAGCGCAGCGCCGCCGCTGTCCTCGACGCCGCCGTCGAGGTGCTCGGTCGGCATCCGGACGCGAAGGTGGAACAGGTCGCCGCCGCGGCTGGCGTCACCCGCCAGACCGTGTACGCCCACTACCCGTCCCGGCCGCTGCTGGTGACTGCGGTCATCGACCGCATCACCGCCGAATCCGTCGCCGCCCTCGACGCCGCCCACGTTGACAACCGCACCGTCACCGAGGCGCTGCTGCGCTGGCTGGACGTCACCTGGCGGCTGTTCGACCATTACCCGCTGCTTCTACACCCCTCGGTGACCGCCGTTGGCCAGGCGGACTCCGACCGTCAGCATGCCCCGGTCACCGAGCGCCTGGAGCGCCTAATCAGGCGGGGCCAGGCCAGCGGCGAATTCGACGGCACCCTGAGTCCGGCCTGGTTGGTCTCTGCGACCATCACGCTCGGTCATGCCGCCGGTGGCGAGGTCGCCGCCGGCCGCATGACCACCGCGCAGGCGGCGGCGGCTCTGCGCCAAAGCATCCTGCGCCTGTACGGCGCCCGCGAGCCCTGATCAGCGACGATCTCTGCCGCCTTCGGGTCCGCTCAATATGGACCATGGCGCCCCGCGCGCGCTCAGGATGGCCGAAGGGCAGCGGTGACCGTAGCGCCGGGCCGTCGCCGACCGAAGAGCACGATCGTGATCGGTGACGGGATCGGCGGCCTCGCCGCGGCAACGGGCTGTCGCGTGCCGGGTGACCGTGTTCCAACGTGCCGCAACTGTCGTGGATTTGTTGCGTCGTGATGCGACGGCACGCTTGCAGGAACCTGCAAGCGCATGACGTGGTCTTCACAGTTGTTCGCGAAGGTGATCTCCTGTTCTCGAAGCGGCGACGGTGAGTGGCTACACCGCCGCCGTTGGCCGCTCCGGCGGGATGACCCACACCTACTTCACGAATGAGGCGATCATGGGCGTTTCCCGCCGGGGTGTCATCGTGGCGCCCGCACTGGGCGCCGGAGCGGTGGTGCTCGGGGCGTACGCCGCGCGTGCGGACGTCACCGTGCTTGACGCCTACGCCGACCTCAGGAACCGGTGGTGTGAGCTCCTCACCGGAGCAGGCGCGGTGGATCTGGACAAGCCGGAATTCGTCGCCGCGCTGCAGCGGATGGACAGCAGCGTCGACGCCAATGTCGCGCTGATCGATCGGAGCTCCAACCGGACGAAGGTGTTCAGCGACCTGGCTCTGGCGCAGACGGTCGATTCCAGTCCGATCACCACCTCGTATGCCCGGCTGCAGGCAATGGCGACCGCCTGGTACACCCCGGGGTCGAAGCACCACCACAGCGCCGCCCTGCTGGCGGACATCCTCGCGGGCCTGGACACGGCCAATCGCGTCGTCTACTTCGCCGGCCGCGCCGAGTTCGGCAACTGGTGGGACTGGGAGATCGGCACATCCCGCCCGCTGGCCAACTGCCTGGTGCTGCTCGACGGCCAGATTCCCAGCGCCGCCAAAGACCGCTACGTGGCAGCGATCCGGCATTTCGTACCGGACCCCTGCCACAACTACATCGACGAGCGGCGCAAGCTGTCCACCGGTGCCAACCGGGTCGACCTGTGCCAGGCCGCCCTGGTGGAAGGCATCGCGAGCCGATCGTCCGCGCGCATCCAGCGTGCCGTCGACGGCCTTCCGGTCGTCTGCGAATACGTCGCCACCGGCGACGGCCTCTACGCCGACGGCTCGTTCATCCAGCACAACAACGTCGCGTACTCCGGCGCGTATGGTCTGGTCCAGCTCTCCGGGATGGCGCACCTGCTGGCGCTGCTGCGCGGATCGGCGTGGGAACTCACCGATCCCGCCCTCGCCAACCTGCTGGGCGCCGTGGAAACGGGGTGGGGCCGGCTGGTGCACAACGGCCGCATGATGAGCATGGTCAACGGCCGGGCGATCGCGCGCACGGGCTACAGCGAGCTCGCTTCCGGCCACAACGCGGCGGCGGCGATCCTGCGACTCGCCCACGGCGTCGACGCCACGATGGCGCTCCGGTGGCGCTCGGCGGTACGTGGCTGGTACGACCGCAGTGGCGCGCGTGGCCCCTACAACGGTGCGAGCGTAGCGCGCACGGCCCTGGTTTCCGCGTTGCTGCACGACACGAGCATCACGCCGACCCCTGAGCCGGATGCCAGCTGGATCTTCCGCAATATGGCCCGCGCGGTCCACCGCCGCAACGGCTGGGCCTTCGCCATCTCCATGACATGCGAACGGATCGCCCGTTATGAGTCCATAAACGGGGAGAACCTCAAGGGTTTCCACACCGGCGCGGGCATGACCTACATCTACGACGACGACCCCACCCAGTACAGCGACGCGTTCTGGCCAACGGTCGACCCGTACCGGCTGGCGGGCACCACCGTCGATCGCAAGCCGGTCGAAGACCGCGGCGGCCGGGGCCTTCCCACGACGAGGTGGGCCGGCGGTGCGGTGCTCGACGGCAGGTACGCGGCCGTCGGCATGACCCTACAGGCGGCCACGACCGACCTCACAGCCAAGAAGTCGTGGTTCTGCTTCGACGAGTACGTGGTGGCCGCGGGCCACGGCATCACCTCCACGTCGGGATACCGCGTCGAGACGTTCCTGGAAACCCGCAACCTGCACGCCAGCGGCGAGAACCGGCTGATCGTCAACGGCCAGGAGTGGCCGTATGCGCAGAACACCTCCCAGACGTGGACCGACGCGCAGTGGGCGCATCTGGAGGGCGTGGGCGGCTACATCTTCCCGAACCCGCGGACCCTGCGAGCCCACCGCTACGAACGCACCGGCAGCTACCGCGACATCGATTCCAGCGGGTCGACCACGCCGATCACGCGGCGGTATCTGACGCTTTCACAGGACCACGGGATCAACCCCACCAAGGCTTCGTACATCTACCTCGTTGCTCCAAAAGCGACGGTCGAACGCACCGCGCAGCTCTACACGAACCGCAACGTGACAATCCTCAACAACAACGAGAAGGTCCAATCGGTGCGTCAGGGAGCCACCGGTATCACGATGGCCAACATCTGGGATTCGGCCGGTGGCACGACCGGGAGCATCACGGTGAAGCGGGCCTGCAGCGTCATCGTGCAGGAGAAGGACAACAGGCTCACTATCGCCGTCGCCGACCCGAACCGCTCCGGCGCCACCATTCGCGTCAGTGTGGCGGCGGGCAACAGCGACTACCGCCTGCTCCACAAGGACAGCACGGTCACCGTCTTATCCACCGGCGACACAATCGCGCTCGACGTGCGGACCAGCACGTTCGGACGCACCATGACAGCCACCTTCACCCGCTGACACAGGCAGGAGCCTCGCCACGCCCCCGCCGTAGGCGAGCCAAAGGCCTGGAGTATTTCGGAAACCGCGAGGGTCATGCCTCCGTTGGATCGACCCCTGGGCGGGTCCACTGTGGGATTGGGCGTCCATCGCGGTGGAACCAGCTCTGTGTCGGGTCCTGCGGCCAGCCATCGGGCGAGTCCTCCCATTCCTCCTGGCGGCCGTAGATGGTCATGTCGAGGAGTTGAAGTGCCGGCATCATCGCCTCGCAGCCGCGGCCGTCTGTCTCGTAGGTCTGGAAGACCCGGTCGCCGACGCGCAGGTAGGTGGTGATCCAGCCGTCGGAGATGCCGGGCTCGTCTACGCCATGCAGGGAGTACCACGGTGCCTGGTAGCCCATGAACTCGCGGTAGGGCGCGAACTCCTCGTAAGGCCCCTCGCACCAGATCGCAAACGTCACGCCGCGGGCCTCGAGGTAGGTAGCGTCCTGGAAGTTCCACACGGTCGCGGTGCAGCCAGGGCACTGGTCCTCGAACCTCTTGCCGAGGTGCCACATGTGTTTGCAGGCGAGCAGCTGGCCGCGGCCTTGGAAGATGTCACGCAGTGGGGTCGCGCCGTGCGGGCCAACGAGCTCGACGGTGGCGTCTACCTCGACCATCGGCAGCCGGCGCCGTGCGGCGGCGATGGCGTCGCCCTCACGGGTGTGGGCCTTCTCGCGGGCGAGGAGGACGGCCCGCTCGCGCAGCCAGCTCTCGCGGTCGACGATCTCGGGCGTTGCGGTCATGTTGACTCCTTCGTGATGCAGTGGCCGGTCACAGTTACCGACGAGCCAGCCCGTGGACCGTCATCGGTCGAGTTCGAGCCGTCCGCGGCGGCGTCCGTTGTTAGGGTGCTGCCCACACCGCCTCATCAGGAGCGACCACGATGACCGTGAGACGCAAAGCGCCCAGTGAGCAGGACGCCTGGCTGCAGGACGCGTACGACGTTCACCGGCGCGACCTGCACGCACACTGCTACCGACTCGCCGGCAACGTCGCGGACGCAAACGACCTCATGCAGGAGACCTTCCTGCGCGCCTGGCGCGCTCGCGACCGTTTCCAGGGCCGCGCCTCGGCGCGGACCTGGCTGTACCGAATCGCCACCAACCTATTTCTCGACGGCCGTAAGGCAGCCGAGCGACGGACGTTGCCAGTCGGCCACATCCTCGAGTGGAGCACGCCGATCGGGCCGTATCCCGACGAGCTGCTCACCGAAGACATCGAGTCCGACCTCGGGGCGCAGGAGATCGTGGAGCTAGCGCTGATCGCCGCGCTCATGTACCTGCCCCCACGGCAGCGGGCAGCGTTCGTGCTGCGCGACGTGAACGGGTGGACGCCGGCGGAGATCGCCGATGCCCTCGGCGTAGCCGTCTCGGCCGCCAACAGTCTGATCCAGAGGGCGCGCGGCACAATACGCCGCCACGCCCCCGCCGACCCGCAGGACTGGCGTCGCCCGACGCTGACGGCCGAGGATCGGGCGATCCTGCGCCGATACGCGGAGGCGACCGATCCCGAGAGCATCCGGATACTTCTCGCCGATGACGTGCGGATCACGATGCCGCCCGAGCCGGCGGTAGTGGGAATCGACGCGGTGACCGAATTCCTCGCCCGACCGCTGGACTGGCGCACCTTCCCATCCAGCGCCAACGGGCGACCTGCGCTGGTCAACTACCTCCGCCGACCCGGCAGCCCGTACTACGACGGGCTTGTCGTCGACGTGCTCCGCATTGTCGACCGGCGAATCGTCGAGATCAACGCCTTCGTCGGAGCCCACCATGTCACCGCCTTCAGAATGCCGGCAACGCTCGTTCCGTGATGTCGAGCATTGGATCATGAGGCACCTGGCTCCGACCGCCCAACCCACAGCAGACGGCTGGTCTGTGGCGCGCGCCGTCCCGGCCGACCGACGCCTCCTCACCCGGGATGGCTGAGCAGACACCTGGTTGACGCGTCATCTAAAATCGAGCTACGATCTGAACTGACGCATCAACTCAGTCGGGTCGGAGGCACACATGCAGACCCAGGAGCACGCCGCGCGCCGGACCGTCGCCCGCGTGCACGACAAACTGCACCTCGGCCCGGACGCGCAGGTCGACGACAAGAGCCTGATGTTCACGCCGCAGGACCC
Organism: Micromonospora sp. CPCC 205371; assembly: GCF_026130045.1. Taxonomy (GTDB): domain Bacteria; phylum Actinomycetota; class Actinomycetes; order Mycobacteriales; family Micromonosporaceae; genus Phytohabitans. The sequence goes on along the minus strand of NZ_JAIBNX010000037.1, from coordinate 17,282 downwards.
GGCGCTGACCGACCCTTTCCTCGTCATGGCCGAGGACCTGTTCTCTGCCCCCGGGTTCGAATGGCACCCGCACCGGGGCCTGGAGACGGTCACGCTGGTGCTAGACGGGGTCCTCGAACACGGCGACAACCTCGGGCACACCGGCACGCTGACCGCCGGTGACGTGCAGTGGATGACCGCCGGCCGCGGGATCATCCACCGCGAACTCGCCTTCCGCGACGAGCGCGCCCACCTGCTGCAGCTGTGGGTCAACCTGCCAGGCGACAAGAAACTGGTCGACTCCCGCTACCAGGACCTGCTGGCCGGCGACCGCCCGGCCATCGACCACGACGGCGCCCGCATCGACCTCATCGCCGGCGCCGCCGGCGATCTGACCGGCCCGGCACGCACCCACTGGCCGATCTCCGGATCGATCATCACCCTGGAACCCAACCGCAGCATCGAACACGCCCTGCCCGGCCCCGACCGGGCCTTCTTCACCGTGCTGACCGGCGCGCTGAGCATCGCCGGGCGGACCGTGACCGCCGGTCAGACCGCCTGGTCCGACCCCGTACAAGGTACGGACCGTTCTGTCATCGACCTGCGGACCGGGGACGGCGACACCGCCAGCGTGGTAATGACCTTCAGCGGGCCACCCATCCGGCAACCCGTCGCGTTCGGCGGGCCGATGGTGATGAACACGCGGGCCGAGATCGAGCAAGCCTTCCGCGATTTCCACACAGGCAAGTTCGGCGCGATCCCCCGCCAGGCCCGGCTGCGATACCGTTGACCGCACTCGGCCCGACCAGCGTCCGCTTGGCCTCGTCCCGCCCACCTACGATTTTCGTCAAGGACGCCGCCGGGCGCCACAGCCGACCGTCCGGCAGGGACGCCACCTGGTCGCTGTGAACGTTCTCGATCATTCCACCCCACACTAGTGGGCTCCGCGGCTGGCGCGGAGCGGGGCAAATCCCCCATCCACGGCGGGACCCAGCGGCCCGACTCGCTAACCGAGCCGGGCGCGCAGTTGCTCGGCGTCGGGATGGCCCAGATCGTCGAGGATGGCACGCGCCTCCCCCCGGGCGTGCCGAGCGCCGGCGGCGTTCGCTGTGGCATCGTAGGAGTCGCCGAGCCGCTGGAGGGTCTCGGCGGCGAAGAAGCTGGCGTGGAACTGCCGATAGATGGCGAGCGCGCGCCGGTAGGACGCGATGGCTTCCTCGTGCCGACCAAGTTGGTGGTACGCGTAGCCCAGGCTGTCCAGGGTCATGGCCTCGTTGTTGCGATCGCCGACCTGCCGGAGCAGGGCCACGGCCCGACGGCAGTGCCGCAGGGCCTGGTGGTGGTCGCCGAGCTGCGCGTGGCTCCAGCCGACCGCGTTGAGCGCCAGCGCCTCGCCGACCCGGTGCTGTGTGCGGCGGAACAGGCGCAGCGCCTGCGTCGCGTGGTCGAGAGCCTCGCGGTGGCGCTCCTGCTGGCCCAGCAGGATGGCGACGTTCAGGTGGGCGTACGCCTTGCCCGGGTGGTCGGCCACCTCGCTGTACTTGCTCAGCGCACTCTTGAGGTGCACCTCGGCGTCGGCGGGACGGTTCAGGTAGATGTAGGCGCGGCCGAGCGCGCGGTGGGCGTTGGCCTGCGCGGTCACGTCGTTCACGCGTTGTGCGCAGGTCAGCGCGGTGTGCTGGGTGGTGACCCAGTCATGCCAGAGCCCGCGCCGATCGAAGAAGGTCACCAGTACCCAGGCGAGGTGCGCGGCCCGCCTGTCGTATCCCTGCGCGGCGGCCAGCCTGATGGTGGCCAGCAGCACGGCGTGCTCGGTGGTGAGCCAGTCCAGCGCGGCCTCGTACGTGGTGACGCCCTCCGGTGTTGTATCCGCGGTGGGCGGTGGAAGGATGATCGGGCCGCGCAGTGGAGAGATCCACCGGTCACAGGCGTACGCGGTGTGCAGGTAGTGGTCGAACATTCGGTGCGTCGCGGCGCGCCGCTCGTCGTCCGAATCCCGCTGGCGGACAAGCTCGCCGGCATAGGCGCACAGCAGGTCGTGAAAGTTGTATCGGTCCGGTGCCGGGGTGGTGAGCAGGTGCGCCTCGGTCAGCTCGAACAGCAGCGGCGTGACCGCGGCCGGCGCGGCCCCGGCGAGGCTGGCGGCAGCGGGCCCGCTGATGTCGGGACCGGGGTGCAGGCCCAGCAGCCGGAACAGGCGCGCGGCGGCGGGGCTGAGCATGTCGTACGAACACGAGAAGACGGCCCGCACATCGGTGGCCGGGTCGTCACCGGTGAACGGCGCGAGGTCGCCGCGGGCCTGCCGCAGCTCGGCCGCCAGCATGCTGAGGGGAAGCTCCGGATGGGTGGCGGCACGCGCCGCCACGATGGCAAGGGCGAGGGGCAGCCGGGCACAGTAGACGATCAGATCCGCGACGGCGTCCGGTTCGGCGTCTAGCCGGCTGGCGCCGAGGCGGCGGGCGAGTAGCTGCCGTGCCTCGGCCACGGTGAGCACGTCGACGTGGAGTGGCTGCGCGCCCTCGGCCGCGATCAGGCCCGCGAGCCGGTTGCGGCTCGTCACCAGGACCATGCAGCCGGGGGCGCCGGGCAGCAGCGGGCGGACCTGTTCGGCGTCGCGCGCGTTGTCGAGCACCACGAGCGCCCGCTTGTGGGCCAACAGGCTCCGGTAAAGGTTTACCTGTGCCTGTAGGCCCGCCGGTATCCGGTCACGCGGCACCTGGAAGGCGTCCAGGAATCCCCGGATGGCCTCGGCCGGCGACATCACCGCGCCGCTGGGGTCGAACCCGCGCAGGTTCACGTAGAGCTGTCCGTCGGGGAACCGGCCGGCGGCGCGCTGTGCCCAATGCACGGCCAGGGCCGTCTTGCCGACCCCGGCGGTGCCGGACACCGCAGAGATCACCACGGTCGTGGGTTGTGCGCTGCTGTCCCGTCCGATCTGGTCCAGCCGGTCCAGCTCGTCCAGGCGGCCGGTGAAGCCGAAAACGTCCAGCGGCAGTTGGGCCGGCACGACTCCCGCCGGGTGCGGCGCGGGCGGCGGCGCGGCAGCCGGACGCCACTCCAGGCCGCCGCGCAGGATCGCCTCGTGCAGTCGTTGCAGCTCCGGACCCGGTTCGGTGCCCAGCTCGTCGGCGAGGCGCTGGCGGACGGTGGCGTACTGGGCCAGCGCCTCGGCGGCGCGCCCACCGCGGAACAGCGCACGCATCTGCACGGCGACCAGCGGCTCGGCCAGCGGATGGTCGGCGAGGACCGCCGACATTTCCTCGTGTACCACGTCGTGGCGGCCGACGTCGATCTCGTCCGCGGCCCAAGCGGCGAGCAGCGCGATCCGTTGGTCGGTCAGCGCGTGCCGCACCCGGTCGGCCCAGGCGCCGGTCACACCCGACAGCGGCTCACCGCGCCATAGCTCAAGCGACTCCCGCAGCAGCGCGGCCCTTGCCGGACCCGCGGGCGCGTCCCGGGCGAGGTCAGCAAGGCGCCGGCACCGGAACAGGTCGATCGCGTCCGGCTCGGCACGTAGGACATACCCGTTGGGAACGCGCTGCACAGCGGCGGGCGACCGGCTCGCGGCCGCCGCGTCGGCGACCAGCTGGCGGATGCGGGTGATGTGGCTGTAGAGGGTGGCGCGGTTAGCCGGCGCCGCCTCGGCGCCCCACACCCGGTCGACCAGCGTCTCCACGGTTACCGGCCGCCCCGCGTCCATGGCCAGCGCGGCCAACACCGCCAGCCGCTTCGGCGGCCCGACGCGGACCGGCTGGCCATCGACCACGACCTCGACCGGCCCGAGCAAGCGGAATTCCAGCATGCCCCGTCTCCCCTGTGCCGACCGCACAGTGTAGCGGCAAGGAAAGCGCAAGGTTGCATCGATAGATTGCGCTGGCCTGGGATACGCCATTCACCCAACAAGGAGGAGGCTGCCCATGAGCCAACGGGGAATGCGTCGACTGGCGGTCGGCGGTGCGGCGGCGGCGAGCATCATGCTCGTGGTCGCCGGCTCGCCGGCCCGCGCGGAGACGCCCAAAGACATCGACCCAGCCAGCGAGGCCTGGCTGCTGAGCGCCGAAGCGACCGCCGAAGGTCTACGGAAGCAGGGCGACGGCGACGCGGCATTCGCCACCATCGAGATCGACTCCAAGACCCAGAAGGTGCTCGTGTACCGCAAGGGCGGCGGCGCGTCGCCGCGTTACGCCGCGGCACGGAAGGAGACCGGCGTCGATGTCGAGTTCCGCGCAGCGCCACTGACCGAGAAGGAGACCTACGACCTCATCGAGAGGATCGCCGCGCAGCGGGACACGGTGGCGAAACGCGGCATCGAGATCACGAGCGTCACCAGCCGATGGACCGGTCCGGTGACCATCCGGGTCAAGGACCTCACCGGCGCGGCGCGCGGCCTGGCCAGTGAGTTCGACGCCTACGGGCCGGGCACGGTGGTGGTCGAACGAGGCGCTCCGATGCGGACGTTCAACAGAGACAACGACACCGCGCCGTTCATCGCGGGCGCACACATCCAGAGCACGGCAGGTTTCGGTGAATGTACCAGCGGCTTCACCGGCCGGAGCACCGGCAACGGGGCGGGGTACATGATCACCGCCTATCACTGCGTCCGTACCGCCGATCCGCGCTTCTGGACGACGGACGTGGCGGGATCCCCGTACGGGTCGTACATCGGGCAGGTGACCGTGGTCGATCCCCGGCACGACATCGCCTACATCAAGACGGCGGCGTCTACCGTGCCGAGCACCTGGGACGGTCCGATCCTTCCCAAGATCAACCAGTTCCCCAAATCGGTCACGGCGATGGCGCAACCCACCCGCAGCATGAATCGGGTGTGCACGTCGGGATCGTTTAGCGGCGTGCGCTGCTACGGGAGCGTCACGGACGGCGGCCCGCACTGGCTGGACTCGGCCGGGGACACCATGGGCCCGTACGAGGCCTGGCTGTGGACCGTCGAGAGCAACGTCGCAGGTCAGTCGATGGGTGGGCCCGGTGACAGCGGCGGGCCGGTGTTCGTGCCCAACGGCGACAACGTCACAGCGATCGGCATGATCAGCGGAGGACCCTCGGAGCAATTCCCGGCGGCGTGCACCGGCGAGCCGACGAACAGGACGGGTTGCAGTTCACACGTGTACTTCGCGGACGTGTACACCGAGGCATGGCTCAACCACGACATCGATCTGCGGCAGGCGTACGCCCCATAGTGGACGGCTAACGGGGGTGGGGTGTCCGTGGCCTCGATATGGGCGTCCCACCGCCGTGCGACTGAGTAGGTGGTGGCGGCTTTGATGAGATCCCGGCTCGTGGCCGCATTGCTGGCCGGGGTCGGTGCGGGCCCTGGGGGGGCGCCCACGACGCCGCGTGCCGCGCGGGCCGCGGCGCCGGAGGATGCCGCCGCGGCGGTCTACCGGCAAGCGTTGCTGTTGAACACGCCGTTCATGGAGAGCACCTGGGACGCCGCCGCGGGCACATACCGCATCCAGGACTTCTACTTCGCCGGTGTACTGGGCAACGCCGTCCTGCTGACGTCCGGCGGGTACGACGAACAGCTCGCCGGCGTCAGCGCCGCGACCTTGCGCGACCACACGGTGCGGACCATCCGAGTGGCGGCAGCGCAGAACCGGTGGGTTGCATCGAGCGGCACCTGGGGTGGCCGGGTTTACTGGGACTCCACCTTCGAAAGCTACTTCGTGGCGGCTGCACGGCTGCTCTGGTCCGATTTGGACGCCACAACGCAGAACCGCGTCGACACCATCGTCCGCTCCTCAGCGAACAACATCGTGAACGTCGGCTCGGGTGACGTCGACGGGTGGTCGACGAACGGGCTCGCGGGTGGCTATGCCGGCGACTCGAAGATCGAGGAGATGGGCATGCGTAGCATGCCGCTCGCGGTCGGCCTGGCCTGGTTGCCCGGTGACAGCCAGGCTGGGCGATGGCGAGAGTGGCACACTCGCTGGCTGTCCAACATGGGCGGTCTGCCGGTCGCGGACCGGGCCAACCCCACGGTCCTCAACGGCCGGCCGGTGTCCACATGGAACACCGCGCACAACGCGTGGGACACGTTCATCGTGGAGAACCACGGGTCCTGGGCGCCGATCTACCAGCAGTCAGTCGGCGGCTACTCGGGCCGCAACGCGGTACATTTCCTGCTCGCCGACCGGCCGCTGCCCGAGGAACTGCGGCAGGTGCCCAACGGCGACGAGCTGTGGGAGACCATGGCCCAGCTGGGCACGGACTCCGGCGTGCCGGAGAGCTTCACGGTCGCGGACCGGCACCATCTGTACGGCCGGACGCTGCTTCCGATCACCGCTCGGGCGATGTTGACTGGTGACCGGTATGCGGCGCGCGCCGAGCAGATGCTGGCCGACCGGCTCCTGCCGTACGTGCGGTACGCCCCGGCGGGCCGGCTGACCAAGTTCAGCGGCGAGCCGAAGTACGAGCCCGAGGCGCGGGCCGAGCTGGCGATGGCCTACCTGCTGCATGTGTGGCGCGACCGGCTGGCCGGTGACGTGGCGCCGGTCAGCCAATCCGAGTACTTCACGCGCTTTGCCGGCAGTGTCGACTACGGTGCCGGCCCGGGACTGCTCGCGCACGCCACCCCCCAGGCACTCGCCGCCGCCGTCACCAAGCCCGGCTTCGTCAAGTACGCCTACCTGCCGCAGCACGACGACTGGCTGTTCGACGTCGCCGGCAAGAGTCCCGCCCTGCTGCCGTCCGTCGACACTGAGGTGTTGGCGCGTAGCGCACACGCGTACACGCGGCGGCGCGACGGTGTCGACGCGTCCGCCACCGCGGTACGGACAGCGACCGGTGTCGCGGGTTTCACCACGCTGCCGGACGGCACGGCCGTCTACGCCACCAGCGGACTGGCCGCGGGCGAAGGCCGACTGAACGTCTACAACCTGTCCATGCCCGGCGTGCCCGGGCTGGACGGGACCCGCACCTTCACCTGGTCCGGCGGCTCGACGGACCTCGCCGGGGCCGCCAATGGTGGGGTGGACGAGCTGCGGTTCCCGGCGGTGTCGGGCCGATATGTGCGCGTGTACGGGGTGCGGGCGGCCACCCAGTACGGGTTCTCGCTATGGGAACTGTCCGTCCACAGTGGTTCAGGCGGGAACCTGGCTGCCGGTCGGCCGGTCTCCGCCTCGTCGGCGGACCCGAACTTCCCGGCAACGCAAGCCGTCGACGGCGACTCAGGCACCCGATGGGCCGTCGCGGTGGACCATCGCACACAACCCGGGTGGCTCACGGTGGACCTGGGCTCGACACGGCCACTGGACCGAGTGGTGGTCAGCTGGGAAGCGGCATACGCGTCCCACTACCGCGTGGACGTCTCCAACGACGGACAGACCTGGCAGACAGCGGCGACCGTCTCCGATGAGACGACGGCCGCCGGTGACTGGCTCAATGTGGACGGTCGTGCCGGCTTCCTGGTGCGCGGCGGCAGCAACCCGATCACCGTCTCCTCGACCGGATTCGTGCTCTCAGACGGTCCCGCCGCTGGCAGCGCGGGCATGCTCGTCGAGGCGTACCCGGCCGAGACGCCCACCCAAACGGCGCAGCGCGCCGCGCTTCCGGCCCCGCGCGACGTGCCCGCGGGCCTCGCCACCAGCCTCGCTGGTGGGCACCTGAGCATCTTCAACCTCACCACCGCCGTCGCCAACGGTGCCCAGTTCACCGTGCCCCAACCCACCGCGGAAACCGTCCTGTACCAGGGGGTGCAGCAGGTCGCGGCCGGCGACACCACGCGGTACACGGTGAGCATCGCGGCGGCCGACGCGCGGGTGACGCCGGCGCGGTTCGCCGCCACCGACCCGTCAGGCGCCGCGCTGCCAGCCGGCACCGTCATCTACGTCCGCGACTCGCGTACCGTCGACGTCACAGGCCCCGCCGGAGCGGCGGTCGCGGTCCGTTTGCGGTCGCTGGCGACGAGCGAGACCGTCACGGTCACGGCAGGCGCGGGCCAGACCGTCCGCGCCGGGTTCGGCGGTCTCCGCACACCGACGCCCGACCTGGCCCGAGCCCGGACCGCATTCCCGAGTTCGCCGCTACCGCCGGGAATGACCGATCCGGCGCTCGCGGTCGATGGTGACCCGGCCACGTCGTGGGTACCTGGCGCCGCCGGCCGGCGGATGGTCGTCGACCTCGGTGCGGCCATCGCGGTCGGCGGCGTGTTCCCGACCTGGTCCTCGGGGACCGCGCCAGTCACCAGCATCGAGGTCTCCACGGACGGCCTGACGTTCCAGCCGTACTCGGCCAACACCACCGCGACGGCCCGCTACGTCGCGCTTGTCGCGACCACCTGGCAGGCCGGTGCCGGCGTCACCGACCTCGTCGTGCTGCCGCCAGGCAATGGTGGGGTGGACGAGCTGCGGTTCCCGGCGGTGTCGGGCCGATATGTGCGCGTGTACGGGGTGCGGGCGGCCACCCAGTACGGGTTCTCGCTATGGGAACTGTCCGTCCACAGTGGTTCAGGCGGGAACCTGGCTGCCGGTCGGCCGGTCTCCGCCTCGTCGGCGGACCCGAACTTCCCGGCAACGCAAGCCGTCGACGGCGACTCAGGCACCCGATGGGCCGTCGCGGTGGACCATCGCACACAACCCGGGTGGCTCACGGTGGACCTGGGCTCGACACGGCCACTGGACCGAGTGGTGGTCAGCTGGGAAGCGGCATACGCGTCCCACTACCGCGTGGACGTCTCCAACGACGGACAGACCTGGCACACGGCGACACAGGTGCCCGCCCCGGCGAGCGCCTGAACCCACCCTTCGAATCACATCGACCCAGGCGGACCCGACCCACGAGCGACCGAAAGGAAATCATCATGCACCTGTCCGCACGCTGGAGACAGCGTCGAAGACTGGCCGGCAGTCAGTTCCTGTTGCTGATTCTGCTTGCGGGCGCCGTGATTGCGACACCGGTGGACGCTGTGGCCGCGCCGGCAGCGACACCGTCCGTTCCCGGTGACCCGCCACTGCCCGAGTACCCGGGTCTCCCGCCGGGCCCGGGCCGGGCAACGACGCTCGCCGTCACGACCACCCCCATACCGTGTGACAACAACGGCGCCGACAAGGCTATGACACGCGACCAGGCGCTGGTCCGCGCGCGCAGTTGGACTGACGTCGGCGGCATCCCCTACAGCCAGGAGCGGTGCTACCGCAATCAGTACGGCGACTACCGCACCGACTGTTCGGGGTTCGTCTCGATGGCGTGGGGTCTCGGCGGGTCAGGCAGCGCGTTCTGGACCGGCAACCTGGACCTCCGGTCGCACGTCATTCCGCGTAGCGACCTGAAGCCGGGCGACGCGCTGCTGCGGTACAGCGGCGACCCGGACGAGAATCACGTGGCGCTGTTCGTCAGTTGGGCGGACGCCGCACACACCCAGCCGAGGGTCATCGAGCAGACCGGCAGCCAGGACACGATCGAACGGAATTGGACAGCCGCCAACGCGAGCCTCTATACGCCGGTCCGCTACAACAACATGGCCGACAGCGCCCCGGAGCCCGCCGCCCCGGCGGTGCAGTCGGAGCCGGTGGTGTACAACCCCGCTGGCGGCTCGTTGGAGGTGTACGCCAACGGTAGCAACGGTCACACGTATGAGACGTGGTGGCGCGAGGGCGCCGGCTGGTCATCCTGGCTCGACCACGGCGGCACCAACCTCGCCGGATCCCCTGCCGCCATCTACAATCCGGCCGGCGAGACCCTGGAGGTCTACGCCATCGGCACCAACGGCCACATGTACGAGAAATGGTGGCGCGACGGCGCCGGCTGGTCATCCTGGCACGACCGCGGCGGCACGAACTTCGTCGGTTCGCCGGCCGCCATCTACAACCCGGTCGGCGGCACACTCGGCGTGTACGCGATTGGTAGCAACGGCCACATGTACGAGATGTGGTGGCGCGAGGGCTCGGGTTGGTCCGCCTGGCACGACCGCGGCGGAATCGGCTTGGTTGGTTCGCCAGCCACCGTCTACAACCCGGCCGGCGGCACCCTGGAGGTCTACGCCATCGGCACCAACGGCCACATGTACGAGATGTGGTGGCGTGAAGGCGCCGGCTGGTCCGCCTGGCACGACCGCGGCGGAACCGGCTTGGTTGGTTCGCCAGCCGCCATCTACAACCCGATCGGCGAGACCCTGGAGGTCTACGCCATCGGCACCAACGGCCACATGTACGAGATGTGGTGGCGTGAAGGCGCCGGCTGGTCCGCCTGGCACGACCGCGGCGGAACCGGCTTGGTTGGTTCGCCAGCCGCCATCTACAACCCGATCGGCGGCACCCTGGAGATCTACGCCATCGGCACCAACGGCCACATGTACGAGATGTGGTGGCGTGAAGGCGCCGGCTGGTCCGCCTGGCTTGACCACGGCGGCACCCTCACGGGCTCGCCAGCGGCCGTCTACAACCCGGCTGGCGAAACCTTGGAGGTCTACGCCATTGGCGCCAACGGCCACATGTACGAGATGTGGTGGCGTCCCGGGGGCTGGTCATCCTGGCATGACCGTGGCGGCACCAACCTCACGGGCTAAGTTGAGGGAAGGCCCGATCGCAAGAGGTGCCAATCCAACTTGGACGATCACGCGAGATCGATCTGCGGGTTTGGAGCGGCACCTCTTGCGCGAGGTGGTTTCTCGATGAGGCGGAGACGCTGGAGAGCCTGCAACGCTTGGGTGCGAGGCCGTGGGCCGACCGTGTACCGACTCCGACGGGGTGATCTGGCGGCCGTGTTGGAGACGGACATACCAGTCGACGCTGAAGCCGGACAGGAAGGCGAACTCTTCGCGGCGCGATTCAAGTGCGGCAAGTCCTAGCTGGCCGTAGCGAGTTTCTGGCGAACCTGGTCGGCGTCGGGGTGGTCGAGATCGTCGAGGATGTCCAGCGCCTGCCGCCACGCCGCCCGGGCGTTGCCGCCGTCACCGCGGACCGCGTAGGCGTCGCCGAGGTTGGCGAGAACACCCGCTTCGTTGTAACGGTCGCCGAACTCCCGGCACATCTTGAGGGCGCGCCGGTAGCAGGCGAGGGCCTCCTCGTGCTGGCCGAGGTGGTGGTGGGCGTAGCCCAAGCTGTCCCAGCACGCCGCCTCGCCGTGCCGATCGCCCAGCTCCTGGTGCAGCGGGAGTGCTTTCCGGCAGTACGCGAGTCCGTACCGGTGCCGCCCGAGCAGCATGTGGTACCAGCCGATCGTGGTGAGCGTGTTGGCCTGGCCGAGGCGGTGGCCGTTGGCCCGGCACAGGTTCAGGGCCGCTTTCGTGCTGATCAGCGCCTCGTCGTAGCGGCCCCGGCGTTCGGCCACTTCAGACAGGTTGTGATAGCTGCGGGCGCGACCGACGTCGTCGCCCAGCTCGCCGAAGACGCGCAGCGCCTGCCGGAGGTGGGCCTCGGCCTCGTCGTAGCGGGCGAGGCGGTTGTATACGCGGCCGAGGCTGCTGTGCGCCTGGGCCTGGGCGGATCGCTCGGCCAGCCGGCGGGCGGCGGCCAGCGCGGTCTCCTGGCTCGCGGCCTGGTCGGCCCAGTGGCCACGCCGGTCGAAGAAGTCGTCGAGGGTCCACGCGAGCTGCCACGCGTGCGTGTGGAATCCGGTCTGTGCGGCCAGCCGGATCATGGCGATCAGCGCAGGGCGCTCGGTCGTGAGCCAGGCGAGCGCCTCCTCATCGTCGGCGAGATCGTCGAGTGCGGTATGCGGCTCGGGCTCGTCGAGGGGGATCTGGTCACGTATGGGGTTGAGTAGCAGGGCGGCCGCCCGGGACGTGTGCAGGTAGTGGTCGAGCAGCCGCCGTAACGCCAGCCGTCGCTCCTCGTCGGACTCCTTCCGGTGGGTCAGCTCGGTGGCGTAGGCGCGTAGCAGGTCGTGCAGGACGTGCCGGTCATGGCTGTGCCGGGCGACCAGGTTGGCGGTGGTCAGCTCGGCCAGCAGCGGGCGGATCCGGGCGGCCGACGTGCCGGCGAGGCTGGCCGCGGCGTTCGGTCGCAGGTGCGGGCCCGGATGCAGCCCGAACAACCGGAACAGCAGGCCCGCCTCCGCGCCGAGCCGGTGGTACGACCAGGAGAACACCTCCCGTACGTCGACCGTGCGATCGGCGCCGGTGAGCGCGTCGAGCCGGTCCCGGGAGTCTCCGGTGTGCAGTTCCGCCGCGAGGCTCGCCAGGGGCAGGCTGGTGCTGGTCGCGGCGCGAGCGGCCACGATGGCGAGAGCGAGCGGCAGCCGGCCGCATCCGGCGATGATCGATTCGAGCGGCTGCAGCTGGCCGGCCGTCCGATCCTCGCCGAGCCGCCGGGTGAGCAGCTCGCGGGCCTCCGCGGCGGTCAGCACGTCGAGGATGAGCGGCTGGGCTCCCTCGGACGCGACCAGGCTGGGCAGCTGGTTGCGGCTGGTCACCAGGACCGCGCAGCCAGGCGCCCCGGGCAGCAGCGGACGCACCTGCGCGGCGTCGCGCGCGTTGTCGAGCAGCACGAGCATCCGGCGGCCGGCGAGCAGGCTGCGGAACAGTCCGGTGCGGGCCGTCTGACCGATCGGCATGCGGTGGGCCGGAACCCCCAGGGCGTCCAGGAACCCGCGCAGCGCCTCGTGCGGATCCATCGCGGCGCCGTCCGGGTCGAAGCCGCGCAGGTTGACGTAGAGCTGGCCGTCGGGGAACGCGCCGGCCATCCGGTGGGCCCAGTGCACGGCGAGCGCGGTCTTGCCGATCCCCGCGACGCCGGACACGGCGGAGATCACCACGGCGGTCGGGTGCCGCGCCGCGCCGGCGAGCAGCCGGTCCAGGGGGCCCCCCTCCCCGCCGCGGCCGCTGAAGCCGTACCGGGGGGGGGGGAGTTGGGCCGGGCCCGTGGCGGCGGGCGCGCCGCGCCGGCCCCCCGCCACGCCTGGCCCCGATGCCCGCGGCTCGTCGTGCTGCAGTGCCGGCTCCAGCTCGCCCCGCAGGATCGCGCCCTCCACGTCGCGCAGCGCCGGGCTCGGATCCAAGCCGTGCAGGTCAGCCAGCGCGGCACGCAGGCGCCGGAACCGCTCCAGTGCCTCCACGGTGCGGCCGGCCCGGTGCAGCGCCCGCATGAGTTGCTCGCAGAACTTCTCGTGCAGCGGGTACTCGTCCATCAGCGGGGCCAGCTCACCGATGACCTCCGCGTGGCGACCCACAGCCAGCTCGGCTTCGGCCAGCGCCTCCAGCGTGGCGCGGCGGCGTTCGTGCAGGTGCTCGCGAGTGGCGGCGACGAACGCGCCCTGGGCGTTGGCGAGCGGCTCGCCACGCCACAGCGCCAGCCCGGCCCGCGCGGCGTCGGCCGCCTCGGCGAACCGTCGCTTGGCGATGCGGTTCTTCGCCTCCGCCAGGTGACGGCCGAGGCGGTCGGCGTCGAGCTGGTCCGGCTCGACTCGGATCGCATAGCCTCCGGCCCGCCAGTCGATCGTGCCGGGACATCCGGCGTCGCGCAGCTGCGCCCGCAAAGCGTGTACGGCCGAGTGGATCTGCGCCTGCGCCGTCTTCGGTGCGGTGGGCCCCCACAGCGCCTCGATGGCGGCGGGCGGGCTGATCGGTCGGTTGGCGTTGAGCAGCAGGAGGGCCAGCAGGGCCCGGCGTTGCGGGCGGGCCACCGGCACCGGCCGCCCGTTGGAGATCACCTCTATCGGGCCCAGGATCGTATAGCGCATCGCATCCCCCGTGGATTCTTTCGGGCCGTCGGGCCCGCGCGCATCGCGAATGTATAGCCGACGAGTAGCCGGTGTAAGTGCCATCCCAGGAACGATCGTCGATGAGTCGGGACGGGCCCCGTCCCGCCGCCACAGGAAAGGAAGTGGGGTATGACTCGATCGTTGCGCGCGGTCGGCGACCGGATGCTCCAGGCACTGCTGCCGGGAGCGGAAGCCAAGGCGGACCACATCTGCCGGCGCGTCGGCTCGCAGTGCTGGGTCAACTGCCAGACCGGCTGTCAGGGCTGCAACTACAGCGGTGGCCCGTACTGCGGCTGCTCGGAGTGGGTCAACAGCTGCAACTAGGCGCAGCGGCGGCTATGCGGGCGCTGCCCGCATAGCCGCTCCGGCCACAGATGACATTTCCGCGGAGGTCACGTTGCTGCCCTACACCGTCCTGGTCTGCCGCATCCTGCTGGGCGCCGTGCTGATCTGCGCCGCGGCCGGCAAGCTGCGGCACCGGGCCGCGTTCGCCGCGTTCGCCGTCTCGGTCCGACGCCACGTGGGCGTGCCGCGCCGGCTCGCCGGGCCCGCCGCAGCCGGTGTGGTGGCGGCCGAACTCGGTGTCGGCGGCGCGCTGTTGTCGGGCCTCGCCCCAGCGATGGCCTTCCTGGCGGCGGCGGTGCTGCTGCTGCCATTCACCGCGGTGCTCGTCCGTTCCGTGCGGCGGCGGCTCGCGGTGCCGTGCAACTGCTTCGGTCGTACCGGCGATCCGGTGGCGGGGCGGCACGTCGCCCGCAATGGCGTGCTCCTCGCCGCCGCCGCCATCGGGGGGGCGGGCGCCCGGCGCCGGCGGGCGGCCGCGGCCAGCCCCCCTTCGCGGCCCCCCGCACCGCCCCGGCGACGGGCGCGGCCCCCCCGCGGGCCGGCGAGCCCGCCGCGCCGAACCCGGCCGGCGCCGCGCTCAGCGTGGCGGGTGCGCTGGTCGCGGTACTCATGGTCGTCATGCTCGACGACCTGGCGGCGCTGTTCCGCCGCCCCGCCAGCAACCAGTAGATGTGAAGGAGAGCAACCGATGCCGTACGTCGTTGCCGCGGTGGTGCTGGTCGGCGCCGTCAGCGTGCTGAACCTGATCCTCATCACGGCGGTCGTCCGCCGGATGCGGGTGTACGAGCAGGACCGGACGGCCGCGCCGGGCCGCATACCGTACGACGTGCTGGGTGGGCTGCCGCCGGGCTCGGCCCTGCCCCGCTTCACCGGCGCGGTGGCCGGCGGCGGCACGGTGACCGACCGCGACGTGCGCGGACGCGCCGCCGCGGTGGCGTTCCTGTCCAGCGACTGCCCGGGTTGCCTGGAGCGAGCGCCGGACTTCGCCGCCGCCGCACGGACCGCGCTGGCCGGCGGCGGACGTGCGGTCGCCGTGATCATCGAGGGCGCCGAGCCGGTCGACGCGCTCACCGCCGCGGTCGGCCCCGCCACCGTCGTGTACGAGCCGGTGGACCGGTCCGGACCGATGACCCGGGCGTTCGGGGTCAAGACGTTCCCCACCTTCTTCGTCGTCGACGCGGCGGGCACGGTGTCCTCCCGCGAGTTGCCGCAGCAGGCGGAGCTGGCGCGCACCGGCGGAGCCTGAATGGCCAGCGTGCGCCTGCTCGCCGCGCTCGTGGCGCGGTCGGCGGGCCCGCTCGTCGCGGTTCGTTTCGCGCTCGCGGCGGCCACCGGGCTCGGCCCGGTGACCGCCGCGTGGACGACGAAGCTGCTGCTCGACGGGCTCGCCGGCCAGCCGGCGCCGCCGGTGCGGACGACGGTCGTGCTGGTCGCGGTGACCGGCGCGGTGCTGGGCTTCGTCCCGCCGATCGGGCAGTACCTGGACGCGGAGATCGCCAGGCGGCTGCGCCGGCGGATGCACGACGGACTCTTCGCGGGGCTCAACCGCATGCAGGGGCTGAAGGCGTTGGAGGACCCCGCGATGCGCGACCAGGTCCACATCGCTTCGCAGGCGGCGCTGAGCGTCCCGTACCAGGCGCTCTCCGCCGTCCAGGGCCTGGTGCAGAACGCGCTGCTGGTCGGCGGGTTCCTCGCCGCGCTGCTGACCATCGGCCCGCTGCTCGCCGCGGTGGTGGCCGCCTCGGCGGTGCCCAACCTGCTCACCCAGCTAGCGGTCGCCCGCCGGCGTACCGCCATGATCGCGCGTACGGCACCGAGGTGGCGGCGGCAAGTGTTCTACGGGACGCTGCTGACCGACCCGCGCGCGGCCAAGGAGATCCGCCTCTTCGGCACCGGCGAATTCCTCCGCGCCCGGATGGACGGCGAGATGGCCGCCGCGCACCATGAGGAGCGGGCGGTCGACCGATACACCATGCGCGGGGCGGCGGGACTGTCGCTGATCACCGCGCTCGTGTCCGGCGTTGCCCTGGCGACCGGCGTGCACCGGATCGCCTCTGGGAGCGCCGGGCTCGGCAGCCTCGCGGTGCTCACCGCGGCGCTGGTCGGGTTGCAGGGCGGGCTGACCGCGGTGACGACCCAGATCGCCTCGTGGCACGAGGCGATCCGCCTGTTCGACAGCTATCGCCAGGTAGTCACCGCCCCGGCCGACCTGCCGGTAAAGCCGTCCGGCGGGAGTGCCGGCCGCACCACCGCGGCGGCGCCGGTGCCGCGCCTGCGGCGCGGCATCGAGCTGCATGACGTGTGGTTCCGGTACGACCGTGGCCACCCCTGGGTGCTGCGCGGGCTCAGCATGGCGATTCCGGCCGGTGCCAGCACCGCGCTGGTCGGTCTCAATGGCGCCGGAAAGTCGACGGTCGTCAAGCTGCTCTGCCGGCTGTACGACCCGGTCCGCGGCGCGGTCACCTGGGACGGGGTCGACCTGCGGGAGCTGCCTGTCGCCGAGCTGCGGCGCCGGATCGCCGCGGTCTTCCAGGACCATATGGCGTACGAGTTGAGCGCCGCGGACAACATCGCGCTGGGCGACGTGAGCCGTCCCGCCGGCCGGGACCGTATCCGCGCCGCTGCCAGCTACGCCGGCGTGGACGCCACCCTCGCCGCGCTTCCGGCCGGCTACGACACGCTGCTGACCCGTGCGTTCGCCGACGGCGACGGCGGGGCTGGCGTGCCGCTGTCCGGCGGCCAGTGGCAGCGTGTCGCGCTAGCCCGCGCCGCCCTGCGCGCCGACGCCGACCTGCTGATCATGGACGAGCCGTCGTCCGGACTGGACCCGGAGGCCGAACACGAGGCACAGCTCCAGCTGCGGCGCCACCGGGCCGGTGCGACGAGCCTGCTCATCTCGCACCGGCTGAACACGGTGCGGGACACCGATCAGATCGTGGTGCTCAGTGACGGGCGGGTGGCAGAGCAGGGTACGCACGCGGCGCTGATGGACGCGGGTGGCCAGTACGCCGGGCTGTTCCGCTTGCAATCGGCCGGCTACCTGGCCGGCGAACTCGTCGGGAAGGGGAAGCCATGACCTACGCCGTCGTGGTCGCCGCCGTTGTCGCGGCCGGCCTGCTGGCCCGGGCGCTCCTGCTCGTGGTGACGGTGGTCGGCAGCAGCATGGAGCCCACGTACCACCACGGCGACCGCGTCCTAGTCCTGCGGGTGCGGCGGCTCGCGGTGCGCCGCCGGGCCGCCGGGGGCGGGGTCGCGCGGGCGGGGGGCCGCGCCCCCCCCCCCCCGGCCGCCCGCGGCCCGCCCCC
>NZ_JAIBNX010000369.1 GCF_026130045.1 Micromonospora sp. CPCC 205371 | reverse complement strand
GCGGGGCGCGGGGCGCGGGCGGCGCGCGGGGCGCGGGGCGCGGGCGGCGCGTGGGGCGCGCGCTAGGCGTGGATGCGGTCCGCGTCGTAGCGCTGCTGGGCGACCGTCACGTGGGGCATCTCGCCCTCGATCAGCTCGATCAGCTCGATCAGCTTGCCGGCGATGCGCTCGCCGGCCGGGGTCAGGCTGTATTCGACCTTGGGCGGGATCGTGGCCTGCACGTCTCGCCGCACGAGGCCGTCGCGCTCCAGGGCGTGGAGGGTCTGCGACAGCATCTTCTCGCTGATGCCGTCGACGCGCCGGCGGAGCGCGTTGAACCGGTACGCACCCTCGGAGAGGGCCGCCAGGGCCAGGACGCCCCACTTGCCGGCGACGTTTTCCAGGACCGCGCGAGAGGTGCAGGCACGCGCGAAGACGTCGGCGACCAGCTCCTCCATCTCAGGCATGCCCATAGACTACCTGCCCATCTGGTACTTGCTGATGTAACGGTACTCACTGGCAGTTGGCACTTTCTAGAAGTTAGTGCAATCGTGTCGGCATGACCTTCACCGTCACCGCCGCCAGTGGCCACCTCGGCCGCCTCGCCGTCCAGGCCCTGCTCGACCAGGGTGTCCCCGCCGACCAGATCGTGGCCACGGCCCGCACGCCGGAGAAGCTCGCCGACCTCGCCGCCAAGGGCGTACAGGTCCGCGAGGCCGACTACTCGAAGCCCGAGACCCTGGCCAACGCGTTCGCCGGCACCGAGAAGCTGCTCCTGATCTCCGGCAGTGAGGTCGGCCAGCGCGTCCCGCAGCACACCAACGCGGTCAACGCCGCCGTCGACGCGGGCGTCAAGCTGATCGCCTACACCAGCGCGCCGTACGCGGACACCACCGACCTTCCCGTCGCACCCGAACACAAGGCCACCGAGGAGATCATCCGCGCCGCCGGCGTGCCGTTCGTGTTCCTGCGCAACGGCTGGTACTTCGAGAACTACACCGAGAACCTCGCGCCCGCCCTCCAGCACGGCGCGCTGCTCGGCTCCGCCGGCGACGGCAAGATCTCCGCAGCCACCCGGGCCGACTTCGCCGCCGCGGCCGCCGCCGTGCTGACCAGCGACGGCCACGAGAACGCGGTGTACGAGCTGGGCGGCGACGAGCCGTTCACGATGGCCGAGCTGGCCGCCGAGGTGACCCGCCAGAGCGGCACCGAGGTCGCCTACCGCGACCTGCCCGTCGACGAGTACGCCAAGGCGCTGGTCGCCGCCGGCGTGCCTGAGGGCTTCGCGACGATACTCGCCGAGGGCGACGCCGAGATCCGCAAGGGTGCCCTGTTCATCGACAGCGGCGACCTGCGCCGCCTGATCGGCCGCCCGACCACCCCACTGGCCGACGCGGTCGCCGAGGTCCTCAAGAAGTAGCTAGTACCGGCTCCACGCGGGCCCGCAGGCCGAGTGCCATGCCAGGTCCCTCGCGGGGATGCCGGCGACGACCTCGCGGGCCTCGCGCCGGCCGAGGTTCCAGTCCTGCCAGCCGTCCGGGTTGCGATCCAGGTCGTGCGCGATCTCCTGCAGCGCGCAGCCGCGCAGCGGCGCCGGCAGCTCATCCAGCGCCGGCGCCGCGTCCGCGGACAGTCTCGACAGGTACGCGGTGTCGATCCGGCCGGTCTGCTGGTGCCGCTCGACGTTGCGCTCGGCGATGAACCGGTCGGGGTTCAACGCCGCCAGCCCGATCAGCGCGGCCACGGCGCTGCCGACCACCGCTCGGGGCAGCCAGCCGGCGCGCAGCCGGACTCCCGCCGCGAGCACCATCGCCAGCACCACGCCGAGCCACAGCTCGCAGACGCTCACCAGTACCCGCAGGCGCGTGAAGCCGTACGCCTCCTCGTAGGTGTGCATCCGGTACAGCGCGGAGGCGACGATCACCAGGCACAGCGCGGCCAGCCCGCCGAGCAGTACGCGCACCAGCACCCGGTCGCCACGCCGCTCCCGGGGCGCCCAGCGAGCCGCCGCCGCCAGGATGGCCAGGGTGAGCGCCGTGACGACGAGCAGCTGCCAGAACCCCTTCCGGGCGTACTCGGCGTAGGTCAGCCCAGCGGTGCTCAGCACGTGCTTCGCGCCACCGAACAGCACCGTGAGCTGCACCGCCACGAAAACAGCGAACACCGCGTTCAGGGCGGCCAGCGGCAACGTCCACTCCAGACGGTGCAGTTTCGCCTTCGCCGGCTTCTCCAGGCTCGTGAAGTCCGGTGGCCCGGCGAGCAGGTACGCGGCACCGATCACGACCACCGACCCGAAGAGGAACAGCCACACCTTGTCGACGTGGGCGGCGAGGTCGGCGTCCGGCACGAGGCGCCCGATGAGCTCGGCGAAGGCCGCGTCGGCGCCCGCGAACAGCGCGCCGAAGACGACGACCAGCAGCACGGTCACGGCCACCGCCGCGACGACGCGCACGTTCGGGCCGCCCCGTCGCCTGTGGCGCAGCGAGCGCAGAGCGTCCCCCACCCAGGGTGTGGCACGCAGTACCGCCAGCGGGATCGTGCCGGACGCGGCCATGAGCGCGCGGAATCCGTGTGCCGGTGTCACCGCGAGCGAGGCGGTCACCGCCGCCGTCAGGAGGCAGAGGACGAACAGCCAACCGGCCGCCCGCATCGTTCCCAGACCGAGCAGCGTCACGGTGGCCGCCGTCCACAGTGGCTGGAGGCGGCCGGGGAAGTGGCGCCGGGACAGCGTGACGAGCGCCGCCGTGGCCGTCAGCGCGGTGACGAGCCAACCGATCCCGGGGCGGGCGCGGCGCACCCCGCCCGCCGCCCCAAGGCCGGGCGCGGCGGGCGCGCCCAGTGCGAGGGCCGGGGCTGGCTTGAGCGGGCCGGGCCCCCGCTTCTCGAACGGTGTCGGCGGGCGCGGGCCCAGTACGGGCTGCCACGGCTGGGCACCCGGCGCGAAGGCGTGAGGCGCGGCGGTAGGCAGGGCGGGTGGCTTCGGCGGAGCGGTCATGTCGGGCCTCTCATCGTCCACTGTGGTCGGGGTGGGGGATGGTGACCCGAATCCGGCAGCCGGGCTTCGCGTCCGCGCGGTCGAGGGCGGCCACGGTGCCGCCGTGCATCTCCACCACCCAGCGCGCGATCGCCAGCCCCAGCCCGGTGCCGCCGTCCGCCGCGCCGGCCCGGTCGCCGCGCGTGAACCGCTCGAACACCCGGGCCCGCTGGTCCGGCGGGATGCCCTCGCCCTCATCGATCACGTCGAAGTGCGTCCGGTCGGTGCCCGCTATGGCGCTCACGAGCACGGTGCCCCCGGGTGGGCTGTGCCGGGCCGCGTTGTCGAGCAGGTTGGCGACCACCTGCCGCAGCCGACCGGCGTCCGCCGTGCGGGTGCCGGCGGACGCGGCACCGCGTACCCGAAAATCGACCTGGCGGCCGGCGCCGGTCGCGGTCACCGCGGCCTCTTGGACCGCGGCGTCCAGGAATTCCGCGACGTCGATCTCAACGCGGTCCAGCGGCACCACCCCGGCGTCGAGCCGGGACAGGTCGAGCAGTTCGGCGACGAGGCGGCCGAGCCGTTCGGACTGGGCGAGCGCGGTGCGTAGCGTCGCGGTGTCGGCGCGTGCGACGCCGTCGACGAGGTTCTCCAGGAGGCCCTGCAGGGCGGTGATGGGTGTGCGCAGCTCGTGGGAGACGTTCGCGATCAGCTCGCGGCGCTGCTGGTCGGCGGTCGCCAGGTCGGCGGCCCTCTGGTTGGACGCGAGCGCCAGCTCCCCCACCTCCCCACGGGAGGGGGCGCGGACCCGGCCGGTGTGGGCG
>NZ_JAIBNX010000368.1 GCF_026130045.1 Micromonospora sp. CPCC 205371 | reverse complement strand
CGGGAGCGAAGCGACCAGAGCGACTGCGGTCTACAGGGCGGCTTTCGGCGCCCGAACCGCCCGAGGCTTCGGGGCGCATGACCCGCGCGAGCGCAGGCGAGCGCCAGATGACGCTGCGACCAGGGCCACACCATAGGCTCACGGTGTGACACAGCCGGAGATACCTCGCAGTACCCCCGAGGAGCCGTGGCCGGTCCGGGTGGTCAGCCAAAAGCTGAGCGCATGGATCGCGAAGCTCGGCTGGGTGTGGGTCGACGGCCAGGTCGCGCAGATCAGCCGGCGCCCCGGCGCGAGCACCGTCTTCCTCACTCTCCGCGACCCGTCCGCCGACCTCAGCCTGACCGTCACCACGAACCGTGACGTTCTCGACCTCGGCGCACCCTCCCTCGAGGAGGGCGCCCGGGTTGTCATGCACGCCAAGCCGGAGTTCTACGCCGCACGCGGCACGCTCAGCCTGCGCGCCGACGAGGTCCGCCAGGTGGGGCTCGGCGAGTTGCTGGCACGGCTGGAGAAGCTCAAGAAGCTGCTCGCCGCCGAGGGTCTCTTCGCCCGCGAGCGCAAGCGCCGCCCACCGTTCCTGCCGAGCCGGATCGGATTGATCACCGGCAGGTCCTCCGCGGCCGAGCGCGACGTGCTGACCAACGCCAAGCGGCGGTGGCCGGCGGTCGAATTCCGGGTGATCAACGTGGCGGTACAGGGGCCGACGGCGGTTCCGCAGATGATCGACGCTCTCAAGGTGCTCGACGGCGACGACACGATCGACGTGATCATCCTGGCCCGGGGCGGCGGGAGCGTCGAAGACCTGCTGCCGTTCTCGGACGAGGCGCTGTGCCGGGCGGTTTTCCACTGCCGCACGCCGGTCGTGAGCGCGATCGGGCACGAGACCGACGCGCCGCTGGTCGACTACGTCGCCGATGTCCGCGCGTCCACCCCCACCGACGCCGCCAAGCGGATCGTGCCTGATCTCGCCGAGGAGCTGCGGCTCATCAAGCTCGCGCGGCACCGCCTCGACCGCGCCGTCACCGGCCTGCTCGACCGCGAGCAGCACCGCCTCGACGCGATCCGGTCCCGCCCGGTGCTCGCCTGGCCGGACGTGATGGTCGACCAGCGCGCCGTCGACGTGACGGCGCTGCGCGACCGGGCCACCCGCTGCCTCGATCACCGGCTCCGAGGCGCCGGCGAGGAGCTGCGGCACACCCTCGCCCGCCTCCGCGCGCTATCACCCGCGGCGACGCTCGATCGGGGATATGCGATCGTGCAGCGCGCCGACGGCCACGTGGTACGGACGGTGAGCGACGTCGCGGAGGACGACTCGCTGCGGGTCCGCCTGGCGGAGGGTGAGCTGGCCGCTAGGGTGATTGGTCATGGGTGAGGCGCAGTTGAGCTACGAGCAGGCCCGCGCCGAGCTGGCGTCCGTGGTCGAGCGGCTGGAGGCCGGCGGCGGGACGCTGGAGGAGTCGCTCGCGCTCTGGGAGCGCGGCGAGCAGCTCGCCGACGTGTGCCAGCGGTGGCTCGACGGCGCGCGCGAACGCCTGGACGCCGCACGCGCCGCACGCCAAGAGAGCTAGACGGCCGCTGCCAGCTCCCGTAGCTCGTCTTCGTCGGCCTGGCCGACCACGATCACCGTCCGGTCCGGCTGGAGCAGGACGAGCGCCGACTCGCCCTTCCGCGCGCTGTACCGCTGCCAGGTCTCCCCGTCGACCTCGGTCGACCCCTGCGGCTTGCCGCTTGCGGACAGCTCGACGGGGAGCAGCCGCTCGACCGGCACGCTGCTCTGGATGAGCTGAACCCCGCCGTCGTCCGGTGTCACGTACCCGATACGCAGCGTCCGACCGCCGTCGCCCTGCTGGAACGCCGCACTGATCGGCACCCAGGCGCCGTCGAGCCCGGCCACATCGCTCACCGGAAACTCACCCGCCGCCCGCGCCTGGTCGATCGCGGGCGCCGTGTCGACCCTCACCGGCTGGTCGCCGCCCTGCACCACCCTGTAGATGAGCACCACGACGAGTACCGGCACCAACAGCACCACGAGCGACAGTGCCATGTCGCGCGGCCGCCGCTCGCTACGCGTCGGGCGCGGCACCTCCGTTTCCGCCTCCATGTGACCATCTTGGCAGCCCCGGCCGGAGCGGCTCATGACAGTATCTGTGTAAGGACTGCCCGCAGCGCCGCGAGGAGGACCCGGCATGAGCACCGCCCGCACCCCGCAGGATCTCGACCGCAACCTGGCCCTGGACCTGGTACGGGTCACCGAGGCGGCCGCCATGGCCGCAGGCCGCTGGGTCGGCCGTGGCGACAAGGAAGGCGGCGACGGCGCGGCGGTCGACGCCATGCGCAAACTCATCAACTCGATCCAGATGCGCGGCGTCGTCGTCATCGGCGAGGGTGAGAAAGACAACGCACCGATGCTCTTCAACGGCGAAGAGGTCGGCGACGGCACGGGCCCAGACGTCGACGTAGCGGTCGACCCGATCGACGGCACGACGCTG
The DNA here is from genome assembly GCF_026130045.1 of Micromonospora sp. CPCC 205371. Taxonomy (GTDB): domain Bacteria; phylum Actinomycetota; class Actinomycetes; order Mycobacteriales; family Micromonosporaceae; genus Phytohabitans. The sequence continues at coordinate 1,381 of NZ_JAIBNX010000368.1, read as the reverse complement.
ATGAGCAAGGGCATGCCGAACGCGCTGGCTGTGCTCGCGGTCGCCGAGCGCGGCGCGATGTTCGACCCGAGCGCCGTCTTCTACATGGAGAAGCTGGCCGTCGGTCCCGACTGCGCCGACGTCATCGACATCAACGCGGGCGTGGCGGAAAACCTGCGCCGCATCGCCAAGGTGAAAAACTCCACCGTCTCCGACGTCAACGTGTGCATCCTCGACCGCCCGCGGCACCAGGAACTCGTGCAGGAAGTCCGCAAGACCGGTGCACGCATCAGGTTCATCTCCGACGGCGACATCGCCGGTGCCATCTCCGCCGCGAGCGAGCAGTCCGATGTAGACGTACTGATGGGCGTCGGTGGCACGCCGGAAGGCATCACCGCGGCATGCGCCCTCAAGTGCATGGGCGGCGCGATCCAGGCCAAACTGTGGCCGCGCGACGAGGCCGAGCGCGAAAAGGCGCTCGCCGCCGGTCACGATCTTGATCGTGTACTGTCGACAGACGACCTCGTCACCGGTGACAACGCCTTCTTCGTCGCCACCGGCATCACGACCGGCGATTTACTCCGCGGCGTGCGTTACCGGTCCGGAGGCGCGTACACCCAGTCGATCGTCATGCGCTCGAAGAGCGGCACCATCCGCGTCATCGACTCCTACCACCGCCTGGAAAAGCTGGCCCGCTACTCCATGGTCGACTTCGACGGCACCCCCTTGGTAGAGCTCGACTAGCACTCCGCCGCCCGACCGCCCGCCCGCCACCGCAGGCCCGCGGCGCCCCCCTCTTCCCGCCGATCAAGGGCGAATGCACGTGGTTGGATCTCTTTTCCGCGTGCGTTTGCCCTTGATCGATGCGAATGCCCTTGATCGGCGGTGAGAGCAACGCCGGAAGCCGGACCAACCTGGGCCGCAAAGCGGCACAAACCGGCGTCGCACGGCGGGCGCCCCAGGGCTCGCGCGCCCCACGACCCGCGTGGCGCCCGGCCGGCGGTATGCCCGCCGCGACGGCGGCCGTTGGGTACACACGTGCGTGAGGGCTCGCCGTTGGATTCACAATCGTGGCGCGCAAGGCCGCGCGGACGTGGTCCGGGCGGTGAGTGCGGTCAAGGGTCCGCCCTTGAAGGGCGGCGCGAGCTGGCGTCGCCACGCCCCGCACGCCTCGTGCCGGCCCACGCGCCTCGTGCCGGCCCACGAGCCTCGTGCGGCCCGCGCCTCGTGCGGCCGCGCCGGCAGCGCCTTGGTGATCTCAGCGAGCACGCCTCGTGCGGCCCACGCGCCTCGTGGCGCCCACGGGCCTCGTGGCGGCCGGCCGTCGATCAAGGAGATCCGCATCGATCAAGGGCGAATGCACGCGGAAAAGAGATCCAACCACGTGCATTCGCCCTTGATC
>NZ_JAIBNX010000367.1 GCF_026130045.1 Micromonospora sp. CPCC 205371 | reverse complement strand
CGCAGTCGCTCTGGTCGCTTCGCTCCCGCCGCTTTGTGCGGTCTGCGGGCGGCGCGCGCTCACCGCCGCCTGGCCGGTGCGGTGCAGCTTGTGCCAGCGCAGCCGGGCACCCGTGAGCGCGGTCGCCACCGACTGGAGCAGCACCAGGTACATGAGCTGGCGGTAGGCGAACTGCTGGAGCGGCAGTACAGCCAGCGGGCGCAGGCTTTCACGGTCGAGCCGGAACGCCACCGCCGCCGTCACGAACTGGAGCCCCAGCATCGCCGACCACGCCGCTACCGTGGCACCGCGGTCGAAGAAGAACAGCCCGTAGATCGCGAGCAGGTCGATGACCGGCGCGACGAGCGGCAGGACGACACCGAAGAGGGCCAGGAACGGCAGTCCGTACCGGAACGGACCGGGGCTGCGCAGCGCGCCCCGGTGTTTCCACATCGCCTGCATGGTGCCGTAGCTCCACCGGTACCGCTGCTTCCACAGCTGGCTCAGCGTCGCCGGCGCCTCCGTCCAGGCGCGCGCCGAGTCCTCGTACACGATCCGCCAGCCGGCGCGGCACAGCGCCATGGTGATGTCGGTGTCCTCGGCGAGCGTGTCGTCGGTCATGCCGCCCGCGGCTTCGAGCGCGCTCCGGCGGAACGCGCCGATCGCGCCGGGGACGGTCGGCATGCAGCGCAGCGTCTCGTAGAGCCGGCGGTCGAGGTTGAAGCCGATGACGTACTCGATGTGCTGCCACCGCGCGACAAGGCTGTGCCGGTTGCCCACCTTTACGTTGCCGGCGACCGCGCCAACCGACGGGTCGGCGAACGGCTGCACCAGGCGCCGCACCGAGTCGGCTTCGAAGACCGTGTCGCCGTCCACCATCACGATCAGCTCGTGCCTGGCGGCGGCCACCCCGGCGTTGAGCGCGCTCGCCTTGCCACCGTTGAGTTTCCGGATGACCCGCACGTTGGGCAGGCCGAGTCCCTCCGCGATACCGGCAGTGCCGTCCGTGGAGCCGTCGTCGACCACGACGACCTCGATCTCGGGATGATCACCCGTCGCCAACGAGCGCACCGCCCCGGCGATGCCCTCCTTTTCGTTGTACGCGGGCACGATCACGGACACCGGCTCGGTGACCGGCGGCCCCCACGACCACCGCCGCGCGCGGCGTTCCCGGGCGTGCCGGCCCGCCAGCGCGAACAGCAGCAGGGTACGCGCGACCGCGAGCAGCCCGACCGCGATGAACAGCGACTTGAGCAGCCAAAGGATCGCATCGGCGATGCGCACCGCCCAGAGCAGCGCGCCCCCGCGCCACCGGTCACCGGGGTCCGCGGCCACGTTCTTCGCCATGACCGCCGCGCCGACGGTGATGTTCAGCCCCTGCGACACGGTGGTGAAGCGGTACCCCTGCGCTCGCATGCGCGGGATGAACTCCTCCAGCGCCGCCACGGTCTGCGTGCGGTCGCCACCGGCGTCGTGCATCAGCACCACAGCACCCTGCCCACCGTCCGGTGTGGAGCTTGCGACTATCGCCGGGACGCCGGGGCGAGCCCAGTCCTGGCTGTCGCGGTCGTTGACCACGACGACGTACCCGAGCCGCCCCGCTTCCTGGACCAGCTCCCACTCCCGGTCGTCGATCGCGGAGGGCTGCGACGAATACGGGAACCGCAGCAGGGATGTGCGCACACCGGCCGCGTTGGCGATGGCGAGCTGAGTCTGTGCGTACTCGGTGTGCCGGCGCCACTGCGGCAGGTCCGACAGCCGCGGGTGAGTGAACGTGTGCACGCCCAGCTCGTGTCCATTGGAGACGAGCCGGCGCGCCAGGTCTGGGTGGCGGGCCACCTGGGAGCCCACCACGAAGAACGTGGCATCGACGCCGTGCTTGTCGAGCACGCGCTGGATTCGTGGTGTCCACCATGGATCGGGCCCGTCGTCGAAGGTGAGGGCGATCGTCTTGGGCGGCAGGCGGTACGAGACGTGGCGTTGCCCGGCGGCGTTGATGATCGGGCCACCGGTGCTGACGCTGTCGGGAACGGTCTCGCTCGGCTCGTTTCCGCTGGCGCCCTTGGCATCCGGCGTGAACCGGGCGTTGGCGTACGCCTCGACGAAGAGCACGCTGGCCAGTACGAGGAGCAGAGCCGCGACCACGACGCGGCGCGGGCGCAGCGTCCGCTTCGAAACGGGCATCAGGGCGTGGGCTCCGGGTTCTGCGGCACTTGCGATGGCTCCGGCGGTGCCGGCGTCTGCATGGGTATCGGGAGTTGCGGCGCCTCGGTCGTCGGCGGGGGCGGGGGCGGGGTCGTCGGCTGAGGTGGCGGCTGCGGGCTCGTCGGCACCGGTATCGGCGGCGGGGGTGTCGGGGTACGACTCGGCGCGGGCGTCGGTGTCGACTCCAGGCGCGGGGCCGGGCTGCGCGTGGCGGCGGTGGGTGCGACGGCTCGCGCGGCAACGCGTTCCGGCGCGGATGCGGTCCCGGTGACGCGTCGCGGCGCACCACGGCGGAAGTCCTGCTCGGGCGCGACCGCGGCGAACGGTCGGATCGGCACCGGAGTCGGGCGCACGGGCGGCCGGTCGGTGGGCGCGGGAAACGGTTCGAGCGCAACGGGTCCGGCGGGCCCGCCGACGACACTGGTGCCGACGAGGCCGGTGTAGATCAGGCAGGTCGCGCCAACGGCGTAGGCGATCCGCCGCATCCGGCGCCGGCGCCGGCCGGTCGCGTCGACGAAGATTTCGGTCACGGCTAGGCAGCGTATGGAGATGTACCTGGTCAGGGCCTCTTTTCGGTCCCTCCATAGGGGACGGCGAAGTCGCGCCAAAGAAGTGGCCGAAACGCTGACCGCGCCACCCGTTGCCTGGCCAGGCCGTCGCGCCGGAAGGTTACTGTCGGGATGGCGACTCGGCCGGACTGAATGCATTCATTGATCTCAACGCGCCCGGATGGTCGAGGTTGGTCGATATTTCGGGGTGGGTGCTGATGGGACGGTCGGAAATCTGACCTACCGCGACCTGTTGTGCGGTTGATCCGACGTGATTAAGCTGACTCCAGCGCGCCCCTATCGCCCGCTTCCCCCGTGGCAGGCGATCGGGGCGCGCCCCTATCTTGGCTCACATCGCGGCGCGTGGCTCACGTGCCGCTTTTTCGTGTGCGCCGAATATTCCCACTGTCAACTAACATGAACGTTCGGACGGCTTTGCTTCACATCAGTTGACATTGTGGGTCTCCGATGGCGAGGCTGGTGGACGGACCGCCGGCGTAAACGGGGGGCGCTCTCGGCGCGGGCCACATGCCGAGGGCGCGTGCCGGTGACCTGTCACCAGTGTGGACCAGGGCCTCCTGGTCCACACTGGTTGGCAAAGCTCCGCAGCAGGGCACATGGGGGTCCGCCGTGACATCGCCAGCAGAGCCGCGCACGCTCGCGGACAAGCTCAATCACCTCTTCCGCACGGTGCACCCGGGCGACCGCGGGGCGTACAGCAACGAAGAGGTCGCCTCCGCCATCCGGGAGAGCGGCGAAAGCATGTCCGCGACCTACCTGTGGCTGCTGCGCCGCGGCGAGCGCACCAACCCGACGATGCGGCACCTCCAGGCGCTGGCCGGATTCTTCGGCGTCCCGCCGGCGTACTTCTTCGACGACGCCGTCACCCGCCGCACCGACCGAGACCTGGAACTGCTGTCGAGCCTGCGACAGCTCGGCACCAAGCGCGTCGCGCTGCGCACCGTGCTGGCGAGCGCCGGCCTGTCCGAAGCCAGCCAGCAGCTCGTGCAGCAGGTCGTCGACCGCTGCCTGGAGCTGGAAGGGCTGGCCGCCGAGCCGGTGGAGCAACCATGACCAGGCCCGCCCGCACTGCGGGAGGCGGCGCATGACTGAGTTTGCTGGCGCTCACTTCGCTCGCGCGGGTCATGCGCCCTTTGTGCCTCCCTGTAGCCGCCAGTCGCTCCGGTCGCTGCGCTCCCTCCGCTTTGTGGCGGCTGCGGGAG
>NZ_JAIBNX010000366.1 GCF_026130045.1 Micromonospora sp. CPCC 205371 | reverse complement strand
ATGCGGGCCAGGTGGGCGCCCACGCAGCGGTGGGCGCCGGCGCCGAATGCCAGGTGGCGGCGGGAGCCGCGTTGGCCGGGGTGGAAGGTGTGGGGATCAGGCACCAATGACGGGTCGCGGCCGGCTCTGGCTAGCCACAGGACGATGCTGGTGCCGCGACCGACGAACGCGCCGCCCAGAGTCGTGTCACGAGCCGCTACGCGGCGCCACGTCACGATCGGGGGCTCCAGGCGCAGGCCCTCTTCGACGACGTCGGCGGGGGAGATGGTGCCGGCGGCCAGGCCGTCCAGGACAGCGGGCTCGCCGGTGAGGCGGTGCAGGAGCAGAGTCAGGAACTGAGACGTGGTCTCCTGGCCGGCCACCAGGAGGAAGAAGAGGGCGCCGACGGTCACGTCCAGGCTGCCTGAGTACTCGCGCAGGCGCGCCGGCAGACCCGGTGCCTCCGAAGCGAACTCGCGCAGTACAGCGTGGAACCGACCCACCGTCTCGGCGAGCACGAGTTGGCGGTCGAGGTCGACGGGTGCCCAGAAGAGTTCCAGTGCCGCCCGCGCGAACTCCTTCACGACGTCGACCTTGGCGTCGGGCAGGTCGACGAGCCTGGCCAGTACCAGTAATGGAAGATCGGCCGTGAGTTCCGCGTACACGTCGATGGTCTCGCCCTTGCGGAGCGCGGCGGCGAGCCCGTCGACGCGCTCGCGCACGACGGCCGTCAGCCAGGGGCGCTGCTCCGCGACGCGGTGCGGATGCAGCGCGTCGGCGACGATCGCGCGGATGGCCGGGTGGCTGGGGCCGCCGTTGTTGGCGAGGGTCGGCGGCAGCCGGAAGCCGTACCGGGTGAGCACGCGCAGAGCCGCGACCGGGATGGGTGTGACCGCGTCGAGCGCGTTGTCGGGCGGGTAGGTGCGCGGGTCGGCGAGCACCTCGCGGACCAGCGCGTGCCGGGTGACGACGAGGTGCTCGGCGCCGGTGTGGTCGGCGACGGTCAGGACGTCGGGCCGGTCGCCGGTGTCCAGCCAGGTCCGGAAGAGCACGCCGGTCAGGCTACCGGTGCCGGGCTGAGCCAGCTGGCGCTCCCTGCGCTCGCGCGGGTCATGCGCCCTTATGCCTCCCTGTAGCCGCCAGTCGCTCCGGTCGCTGCGCTCCCTCCGCTTGGTGGCGGCTGCGGGAGGCGACGCATGACCGTCCTCGCCCAGCCGGCCGCGCGGACCCTGACCATCACGCGGCGGCGGCGGAGTGTGCGCGCCGCCGTGGTCACCGCCGCGCTGGCCGTGGCTGTCGCCGCCCTCTTCGTCGTCACCATGATGGTCGGCAGCTTCCGCCTCAGCGCCTGGGAGGTCATCGCCTCGGTGCTGCACCTGGAAGACAACCCGAGCGTCGACTTCGTCGTCCGCGGCCTGCGGCTGCCGACCGCGGCCTCCGGACTCACCGTCGGGCTCGCGCTGGGCGCCTCCGGCACCATCTTCCAGCAGCTGCTGCGCAACCCGCTCGCGTCACCCGACTTCGTGGGCATCAGCTCCGGCGCCGGGCTCGCCGCCGTCGGCGGGATCGTGCTGCTCAACCTCGGCGGGCTCGCGATCAGCGGTCTCGCACTCGGTGGCGCCGTCCTCGCGGCCACGCTCATGTACGTGCTCGCCTGGCGCGACGGCGTCTCCGGGTACCGCTTCATCCTCATCGGCATCGGCGTGGCCGTCTTCTTCGACGGCCTCATCGGCTACGTGATCACCCGAGCGCAGCTCTCCCAAGCCCGGCAGGCCATGCACTGGCTCACCGGCTCGGTCGGGCAGGCCAGCGACACCGAGCTCAAGGCGCTGACCGCCGCCCTGATCGTCCTGCTGCCCGTGGCGGTACTGCTGCAGCGTCCCCTGCGGGCGCTGGAGCTCGGCGACGACACGGCACGGGCTCTCGGCATCCGAACCGAGCTCAGCCGCGCCGGGCTGCTCGCCACCGGCGTCGTCCTGGTCGCCCTGGCCGTATCGGTGGCCGGCCCGATCGTGTTCGTCGCGCTCATCGCCGGGCCGATCGCCAACCGGCTACTCGGCCCGGCCACCGGCGGCATCATCCCCCCCGCCCCCGCCGGCGCGGTCCTGCTGCTGCCCGCCGCCCTCGCCGCCGTACACCTGATGCCCACCCCGCTGCCCACCGGTGTCGTCACCGGCGCCGTCGGCGCCCCATACCTGTTGTGGCTGCTGGCCACCACGAACCGGCAAGGAGCGGGCGGATGACCCGGCTGCGCGCCGAGGGCCTGACCCTCGGGTACGACGACAAGAACATCGTCTCGAACCTCGACGTCACCGTCCTCGACGGCAAGGTGACGGCGATCGTCGGCGCCAACGCCTGCGGCAAGTCCACTTTGCTGCGTGGCCTCGCCCGGCTGCTCGCCCCCCGCGGCGGCGCCGTCTACCTCGACGGCAAGTCGCTGACCGACCTCAGCACCCTCGACGTCGCCAAGGTGCTCGGCCTGCTGCCCCAGACGCCGATCGCGCCCGACGGCATCACCGTCGCCGACCTCGTCGCCCGCGGCCGGTACCCGCACCAGGGCTGGTTCCGGCGGTGGACCGAACGCGACCACACCGCCGTCGCCAGCGCGCTCGAAGCGACCGGCACGGCCGACCTCGTCGACCGGCCGATCCGCGAGCTGTCCGGGGGGCAGCGCCAGCGGGTGTGGGTCGCCATGGCGCTGGCCCAGGACACCGATCTGCTGCTGCTCGACGAGCCGACCACCTACCTGGACATCAACCACCAGGTGGAGCTGCTGCGGCTGCTGCGCAAGCTGAACACCGAGGCCGGCAAGACCATCGTCATCGTCATGCACGACCTGAACCTCGCCTGCCGCTTCTGCGACCACGTGATCGCCATGTGCGACGGCAGCATCGTCGCCGAGGGCGCGCCGACCGAGGTGGTCACGGCCGAGCTGGTGGAGAAGGTCTTCGGCCTGGCCTGCATGGTCGTGCCCGATCCGGTGGCCGGCACCCCGATGATCGTCCCCGCCTGAGGGTGCGGGCCGGCCGCGGCCGGCCCGCGGGTGTCACGACTGCCGCACGATCACCATGGCGTTCTGCCAGCCCTGCCCGGGGTACGAACAGCCCGACAGGCCGATCCCGGTGAGCTGGACGCGCCAGCCCGGTGGCACCCAGGAGCTCGAGCACACCGCGATCGACCCGCCGATCCCGTGGCCGCTGACGTCGGTCTTGCCGGTGTAGAGCCGGTTTCCGCCGCAGTAACCGGTCGCGAAGCCGATCAGCACCCAGGTACCCGGCGGGTAGTCGCCGCAGGTCCAGATGGTCTCGCCGGGCGCGGCAGAGGCGCGGGACGGCATCGCGACGGCGGTCAGCCCGATGACGATCGCGGCCAGGACGGACAGGATTCTGCGCATCTAGCTCTCCTTGACGTCGGAGTGGGGGCGGGCCCGACGCTATGGCGAGGCGCTGGAGGATGGCTCGGATTTCGCTGGTGTCGGTATCGCGGAAGAGCTAAAGAGCGGCCGCAAAACGCGCCGCCACCGTCGCGACGGCGGCACGCAGCTCGGGGCCGCCCTCGACGCGGAACCCGAACGGCAGCCTCGCCAGCCACTCCTGCGCGTACATGGACGGATTGCTCGTGCTGCCGACCAGTACGCAGCCATCGCCCGATGCCTCCAGCCGCCCCATCGGAGGCCGGACCCACCGCGCCACCTCGGCCAGGGGAGCGTCGAACACCACCCGCGTCGGGTACTCCCAACCGACGCCCAGGTTCTCCTCCAGCGCCGCCACCGGGTCCAGGTCGCGGGGCGCCTCGAAATCCTGGGATGTCACCTCGACCCGACGAATCCGGTCGATCCGATAGGTGCGGACCGCGTCCGCGCGATGGGAGTGGCACAACAGGTACCAGCGCCCGTGGCGGACGACGACCGCCCACGGATCGACCTCCGCCTCCCACTCCCGGCCGGCGTCGCTCCGGTACACGACCAGCACCCGACGGCGGGCCGCGACGGCCGCGACCAGCGCGCTGGTGGTCGCGGGGTCGGTCCGGGCGGCGTCCCGGTCGGGCGC
>NZ_JAIBNX010000365.1:998-4116 GCF_026130045.1 Micromonospora sp. CPCC 205371 | reverse complement strand
CTCGCGCAGCCCCGACTGGTTGGCGCAGCTCGGATACGGGCGGCCGGAGGAGAGTCGCGTCGACGCCGGTCTCGGATACGCCAGCCGCCGTTACCGGTTGCGCCCCGGCGCTATCGACGGTTGCAAGAATATCCTGCTCATGCCGAAGCCGCCGGACTCGTCGCGGGGCGGCGTGCTGTACCCGATCGAAAACGACCGCTGGATGGTGACGGTCGGAGGGCTGGGCAACGACTGCCCACCGACCGACGAGGCGGGCTTCCTGGAGTTCACGCGAAGCCTGCGCAGCTCCCTGCTGTACGACGCCATCAGGGACGCCGAGCCCGACTCGCCGATCCACGGCTTCCGGCAGACGGCCAACCACCGCCGGCACTACGAGTCGATGCCGCGCTGGCCGGACGCGTTCCTGGTCGTCGGCGACGCGGCGTGCGCGTTCAACCCCGTTTACGGCCAGGGAATGGCGGTCGCGGCGATGGCTGCCGTGCGCCTCGACGACCATCTGCGGCGTCAGCCCGGCGTCTTCGGGCGCGAGATGCAGGCAGCCGTCGCGGAGTGCAGCGCCGCCGCGTGGCTCATCGCCACGGGCGCCGATTTGCGGTACCCCACAACGGCGGGCCCGCGTCCGGGACGGCTCAGCCGGCTCTCGCACTGGTACCTCGACCGTACGTCCGATGTAGCCAACCGCGACGCGCGAGTGTCCGAAGTGCTCACCGACGTGCTGCACCTTGTTTCGCCGCCGGCGGCGCTGATGCGGCCGGGCATCGCGCTCCGCGTGCTCCGCGGGCGCCCCGGTCCGACGCTGACCGAGCCACCGATGAGCGCCCAGGAGGCCCGCAGCTTACACCACACGGGCCTACTCGGTTGCCCCGTTGAGAATCCAGGGCAGGTTCACCTTGCGGAACACAATGGACCGATGCGAGGTGCCGCTGTTTCCGATGTTTTCGTTGACCTCGACGAGCGCGCCTACGTAATAGTCGGCCGTCTTGGCCATGCTGGAGTATCCGCCCTCGGCCCACTCGCCGGAGCCAAGTGCCGCCCAGTCGGGCAGCGGGGCGTCGCTGAGAAAGCGGTGCACCGGCCACGTCTGGCCCTCGTCGTAGCTGATGCGAAGGTTCATCTTGGTGCGGGTCTGGGTGCTGGCCGAGTTGAGAAAGACGATCCGCGTCGGCGAGTCCAGGTTGTACCGCAGCACCGAACCCTGCATAGCCGGATCCAGCAGCGTGTCGTGCGGCGCGAACGCGGTGTAGCTGCCGCCGATCGTGCCGCGCGAAACCCACCGGCGTTTCCCGGTGTTCCATACCTGTGAGGTCGCGCGGTCATTGCGCATGAGGCGGCCGTCGGTCAGTTCCAGCACCGTGCCTTCGCTGGTGCCTTCCTGATACGCGCCGCCGTTGGTCGTGATGCGCTGCACCTTCCAGGTGGCGCCGTGGTCGTCGCTGTAGATGTTGCGGTGCTGCGCCGGGATGACCAGCCGCCCGGTCGAGGTCTGGATGCCGACGCCCGGTCCGATGGCGTCCCAGGCCCACGGGTCGCCGTTGGCCATAGTGCGCGGCTTGAGAGCCGCCGTCATGTCCACCGGGTCGCTAAAGGACAGCCCGTCGTCGGTGCTGCTGGAGACGTACACCTTGCGGTGCTCCCACGCGGTGATCCTCGTCGTGCCGTCCACGCCGTTGATGCTGTATCCGGCCGGGTTCCACGACATGAAGAGCCATACCTTGTTGTTGCTTTGGTCGACCACGGCGGTCGGGTTGCCCCACGTGCCTTGCCCGGCACCGACCACCTCGCGCAGTCCCGACCAGGTGGCGCCGTTGTCGGTGGAGCGCTTGTAGAGCAGGTTGATGTTTCCGTGGTCGCTGTTTGCCTCCGCCCGCCCCTCGACGAACGCGAGCAGCGTGTTCGACCGGGTACGGACCAGCGACGGGATGCGGAACGAGTGGTAGGTGATTCCGTTGAGTGACTCGCTGCCGCCACCGTCGAAGAGCAGGCGTTCGCTGTGCGCGGGCGCCGCGGCGCCGGCCGGGCGGGACAGCGATGTCACCGCCAGGCCGGCGAGCAGGCAACCAGCTACGAGGAAGGACGTCCTACGAATGTCAGCCACGGAGCCATGATCGCAAATATCCTTCGACGCTGGTAAGTGAATGGTAGGTGAATTTCACATTGTGCTCAGCGCGGCCGCCGCCGCCGGTGTGAGGGTCAGGCTGGCGTCGAAACTGAGCGACGACTCGCCCGCGGGTGACGGCAACCCCGTGATGGAGTTGAAGAGCGCGGCCACCAGCAGCGGGCACTTCCAGTTGTGCTGCGCTGCGGGCACCGGATCCTCGTTGCCGACGAGCTTGCCGTTGAGGTTCGTCGGGTCGGTACCGCTGAACGGCGCACCGGTCAGGGCCCCGCTGCGGTCCGTGGTGAGCGCCGAGCGGAACGGTCCGATCGAGCACTTACTCAGTAGGAGATCGGCCGTGGCGACCACCTGGCCGCTGAGTGCGATGTGGATGCCGTCGGCACCGAACGTGACCGGCCCGCTGAAGTCGGTCACCGGCACGATCTCGACCTCGACCGACAGCAGGCCGACCGGCACCGAGAGCGGCTCGAACGCGAGGTTTTCCTTTGGAATGAAGCCTTCGAGCGTCAGCTCGGGCGTCCATCGCACGACGCCGCAGGTCGTGGCCGAGGCGCCCGTCGCCGGATCCAACTGTCCGATCTGGACGACGCCATTGCTGAGCGTACTGGAGAACGGGATGCCGTCCGTCGGGCAGGCGGCTGCCGCGGTGGCGGGCCGCGGCGCTACGAAGAGGGCCGCGAGAAGAGCCAACAGGGCGAGTGTGGGAAGGCGCCAGCGGCGGCGCGCAGGGATGAGCGACACGTCTCCACCTCCAGGAGTGTGGCACAGAAGTCGCTACCGATCGGTAAGTTACCGGCGAGTTTAGGAGGTGTAACGGCGGCCGTCAATGTGTTGTTTCGGGATAGGGTACGGCGTGGCCTGGAGCGATACGCCGCTGGCGCGCAAGCTTGGAATACGCCTGCCGATCATCCAGGCGCCCATGGCCGGCGGCCCTTCGACGCCGCGCCTCGCCGCCGCCGTGTCGGCCGGCGGCGGGGCCGGCCCCCTCCCCCGCGCGGGGCG
>NZ_JAIBNX010000365.1:0-988 GCF_026130045.1 Micromonospora sp. CPCC 205371 | reverse complement strand
CGCAGCACCGGGGCGCCCGGGGCGGGGGGCCCCCCGGCGCCGCGCCACCCGGGGCCCGCCCGGGCCGCCGGCGGCCGCGGCTCCATCGCCGGCGCGATGCTCGCGCCCGACCAGCTCCGCGCCGCGATCGCTTCGGTCCGGTCGCTCACCGACGCGCCTTTCGCGGTCAACCTTTTCGCACCACAGCCGCCGCCGCGCACCGACCGCGTCGCGGAGTGGTCCATCATGACCGGTGTACCGCTCGCGGAGCGGCCGCCTCCGCCAAGCTTCGACGACCAGCTCGACGTCGTGGTGTCGGAGCGGGTAGCGGTCTTCAGCTTCACATTCGGGATACCGCCACTGGCCGGCGTAGACGCGATCATCCTCGGCACCGCGACGACGGTGCCCGAGGCGGTCGCGCTCGAAGAAGCGGGCGTGACCGCGGTGGTCGCCCAAGGCTTCGAGGCCGGCGGTCACCGGGGCACCTTCGACCGCCCCGTCGACCAATCATTGATCGGCACCCTCGCCCTCGTACCGCAGGTCGTCGACGCCGTGTCCGTGCCCGTGATCGCATCCGGCGGCATCATGGACGGTCGCGGGATCGCGGCGGCGTTCATGCTCGGCGCCCAAGGCGTGCAGCTCGGCACCGCGTTCCTGCGCTGCCCCGAGGCCGGCACGAGCGAAGCCCACCGGCAGGCGGTGGGAGACGAAACCACCATCACCCGCGTCCTCACCGGCCGCCACGCCCGCGCCGTCCGCACCCCGCTAGTCGACCGGCTGGAGGCATCCACAGTGGAGCCCCCCGACTACCCGCTGCCCCGCTACCTGACCCCCGACCCGCCAATGCTGGTAGGCCAAGCCGGCAGCCTCTCCCGCGCCCTCCCGGCCGCAGACCTGGTAGCGATCCTCGCCTCCGAAACCGCGGCCCTCCTCCGGTAGCCCCACCCACCCCACCGCCCGTCCGTGCGCCCGCGCCCACTGCCCGGCCCGGGTCCGCCGCGTGGACGGC
>NZ_JAIBNX010000364.1 GCF_026130045.1 Micromonospora sp. CPCC 205371 | reverse complement strand
TGCCTCCCCCCTGGGGGGGGGGCGAGGGGGCCCCCGCGCGCCCGCGGGACAGGGAGAGGCGCGGGGACGGCGAGAGGCGCGCGGACGGCGAGAGGCGCGCGGACGGCGAGAGGCGCGCGGACGGGCTAGGGCTGGGTGAGGAGGGCGCCTATCAGCGGGGCGCGGTCGCCGAGTACGGCCCGTAGCCGCGCAGCCACGACCTCGGGTGAGCCGCCGTTTCCGATCGCCTCTACGACCGCCTCGTCGACTTGGTCGACGGATGTCATCAGCTCGTCGTGCGCCGCGTCGATCTGCTCGAACTCGACGCGCAGCTTCGCCGCTACCTCGTCGTCGATCGCGGCGATAGCGGTGGTCAGGGCGTTCACCTTCTGTTCGATGGCGACGATCCGCTGGTTGATCACGACGGGTTCGCCCCTGGTTGGGCCGCCCGCGACGGTGAGACGCCCTGAGGCGATCCCCTCGACGCGCCAGATCAGCGCCCTCTGATCAGCGTCGGATATCGCTGCCATGAACTCCTCCTCCAGTAGGCCCCACGGGCGCCGGTCCTGCTCAGCCGCCGCTGACTGGCGGATGCTGAAGTGGACATGCTTGGTGTGGGGGTTCGCGCCGCTGTAGGCGCGGCGGCGCCAGCCGTCGTCCTTGTCAGCGATCTGTCGGTTGTAGATCCAGTAGTGCGAAGAGGGGTGGCGCTGGAACGCACCGATCACGGCCCACACGTCCACGCCGCCCTTGTCCATGTCCCATGCGTCGACCGACTCTCGCGAGTTCGGGTTGTGATCGGATCGGGTCGCCTGGTGCGCCGCGTCACCGATCGTGCCGTCGGATGCCTTGTCCCGTTTGGGCCACCGGCGGTTGACCTCCGAGCGGCCGACGGCGAGCGCCGGCGCCAGGTACCAGGCCATATGCCTATCTCCAGTCGGGTCGGGGGGATCACCGTAGCGATCGTGAACACGGTCAAACCCACCTTCGGAGTTCATGTTGCCCCGAAATTCGGTCAGGTATGCGACATGCCGTCCCACTTCATCCTGCTCGCAGAGGCCATGGAACAATGTTTTCGTAATTAATGGTTAGCCGGAGGTTCGGCCTGACGATGGCGCGCATCGCACCCCGCGGGATACACGGGCAGACCGTCGAGGTGCTCGGCAGGCGGATCGTGGCCGGTGAGATACCGGAAGGCGCCACCCTCGACATCACCGCGCTCCGTGCCGAGCTCGACGTCAGCCTCACCGCGCTGCGCGAAGCGCTGAAGGTGCTCTCCGCCAAGGGCATCATCGACGCGCGGCAGAAACGGGGCACGTTCGTGCGGCCGCGCGCCGACTGGCACCTGCTCGACCGTGACGTCATCCGGTGGCAGTTCGCTGGAGGCGCGGGCGACCCGCTCCTGACGAGCCTGCACGAGGTACGCGAAATCGTGGAACCGGCCGCGGCCCGGCTCGCCGCCTCGCGAGCCTCCGCCAGCGATCTGGTCGCGCTCGATCGCGCGATCGACCAGATGGCCGTCGCGGAGGGCGGCATGGCCGCGACCGTGGATGCCGATATCGACTTTCACCGCACACTGCTGGCCGCGGCACACAACGAGTTCCTGCAACGGATGGAAGTCATCCTGGAGACCGGTCTCGCCGAGCGCGACCGCATCGTCCACGGTGGACAGCATGACGATCCGGTGCCGAGTCACCGAGCGGTCGTCGACGCGATCCGGGCCGGCGACGCGGCGAGGGCCGAGGAGGCCATGCGAAGCCTGCTCGACAAGTCCATCCAGGACGAACGGAACGCGCGGGCTTCGACGTGAAACCCACGGGGACGGTAGGTGGTGGTACCCGATGAATCTGCTGGGCGCGCTGCGCGAGCACCGACTATTGGCCATCGTGCGCGGACCTGATCCGGCGGCGGCGCTCGCCGCCGTGCTGGCGCTCGCCGACAGCGGCGTCGCGCTGATCGAGGTGTCGCTCACCAGCGCCGAGGCTCTGGAGACTGTACGCCGTGCGCGCGCGACGCTCGGCGATGGTTTCGCGCTCGGCGTCGGCACCGTGCTGAGCGTGGTCGACGCGCAGCGGGCGACCGAGGCCGGGGCGAGCTTCCTTGTCACGCCGGCCGTCGCGCCCAGCGTCGATGAGTCGTCCCTGCTCGGGATGCCGGTGCTCGCCGGTGCGCTGACACCAAGCGAGGTCGTGCAGGCGGTGTCCGCCGGTGCGGCCGCGGTGAAGCTGTTTCCAGCGTCGCTGGGCGGCCCGAGCTACCTGAGCGCGCTGCGTGACCCCTTCCCGTCAGTAGCCTTCGTGCCGGTCGGCGGTGTCGACGCGTCCAGCGCACGCTCCTATTTGGACTGCGGTGCGGTGGCGGTGGGTGTGGGTTCGCCACTGCTAGGCGACGCGACGCGCGGTGGTGACCTGTCGGCGCTCCGCGACCGGGTGGCCGAGTTCCGCGCGGCGGTGGCCTTGTAAGCGGCGCGCTAGCTCGCTCGTGACTGTGACGGCCGCCATAGAAGCGAACCCCATACGGGGTGGAGTCGATCACACGTTCGAGGGTTGGATAGAGCTTGGTGGTGCTACGGGGGTGCCACCAAACAACATGGAGGCTGTCATGCCCCATCGTTCAGTCGTGTCCGCGTTCGCTGTCCTGGCATTGGCGGGCACCATTCCAGCGTCTCAATCAGCGAGTGCCGCGCCGGCGGGCGGGCGGCCGGTGTACGTCACCAACAGCGCGATGGAGTTCGGTGGCGTCCCGCCCGGCGGGCCGCCGAGCGTCGCGCGCTTCGCCTCCAGCCCGGCCGGGGCACTCACGCCGCACGGCACGGTGCCCGCCGGCGACCGGGTACGCGGTCTGGTCTTCACACCCGACCTGCGCTTCGCGTACACCGCGAACGCGTCGGGCAGCGTCTCGCTGTACAAGGTGGGGCCTGACGGTGCGCTGACACCCAACGGCGCCGAGCCCGCACCGGGCGCGTTCGGCATCGCCATATCGCCAAGCGGCCACCACCTGTACGTGGGCAACGTCGCCGGGCGCGACATCACGGTGTTCGGCGTCCAGCCCAACGGCTCGTTGCTGCCCGCCGGCACGTTCGACACGGGCGACGAGTTCGTGAAGGGTGTCGCGGTGACACCGGATGGACGGTTCCTGTACGTGAGCCACGGCCGGCCCGACGACACGGTGGCGCGCGACCTGACCGGCTTCGCCCTCGGCGCCAACGGCCTGCCGGTCAGCCAGGTGGCGAGCGAGAGGCACGGCATCTCCGGCGCCGAGGCCGTGATCACGCCGGACGGCCGCTACGTGTACGTCGTCTGCCAGGCGTCCGACGAGGTGTTCGGCTACCGGATCGAGCCCAACGGAGCGCTCACGTCGCTCTTTGGCGCCGGCTCGGGCGTCGCCGCCGGTGACTTCCCGGAGGGCGCCGGCATCAGCCCAGACGGACGCCGGCTCTACGTGGCGGCCGGCGGCGTGGTCGGTCCGGGCGGCACGCCAGGGCAGGTCCTGGGCTTCACGATCGCCACCGACGGCACGCTCACCCAGAACATCACGCCGGTCACGATGACCGATCCGATCGGCATCGGGTTCGCGCCGGACGGCCGGCACGTGTACGTCAGCGACTTCTGGGAAAACCTCGTCAACGCGTTCGCGGTGGGCGCCAGCGGTGACCTGATCCTGGTCGACACCGAGCCATCACAGGGATCACGGCCGGCGTTCGACTCCGTGACCGTGCTGCCGAACAAGGGACCTGTCGCCGCGTTCAGCGCCCGTCCGGCGCCGGCCGGATACCCGACGACCTTCAACGCATCCGGCTCCACCGACGCAGACGGGCGCGTGGTGCGATACGACTGGAGCTTCGGAGACGGCACGGTGCTGCGCGACGGCGGGCCGGCGCCCCGGCACGTCTACGGTGCCCCGGGCACATACGCGGTGCGGGTAACCGTCAGGGCCGACGAGGGCTGCCCCACCACCCCCGTCTCCACCGGCCAGGTCGCGTCGTGCGCCGGCCCCGCGGCGGCCCCCGCCGCCCGCATCATCACGATCACCTGACAGGGCAGGGCACGGCTAGCACCCACGAACAACGAACCGAGAGGGCCCGGCGCCGCAGAACGGGGGGCGACGCCGGGCCCTTGCCCCGCGTCAAGGCCGGCCGGGCTGCCTCGCCGCACGCACGGCCCGGCGGCTCGCCGCCGCGGCCCGGCGGCCCCCCCGCACGGCCTCAACGCCCGGCCCCGGCGCGCGACCTCCGCCCGC
>NZ_JAIBNX010000363.1 GCF_026130045.1 Micromonospora sp. CPCC 205371 | reverse complement strand
GCCTGCGCGGGGCGCGCCGGGCGTGCGGGGCGCGCCGGGCATGCGGGGCGTGCGGAGGGCACGCGGGCGTGCCGGGCGCGTGCGCACGGCGTGCGGGGTGATCGGGCAGCGGGGTGACACGCCGGTGGGTGCGGCGCGCGGGTGGGGGCGCTGGCGTGGTGGGCGGGGCACGGGAGGATAGGCGCGTGGCAGCGAAGACGCGCGAACCCTGCGACCACCTTCCGGTGGCGCGGGTCTGCGTCGACGTGCCGCTCGCCCATCTTGACCGGCCGTTCGACTACCTTGTGCCGGCTGACCTCGCCGAGACGGCCCAGCCGGGCACGCGGGTGCGGGTCCGTTTCGCGCGCCAGCTCGTCGACGGCTGGATTCTGGAGCGCGTCGAGGCCTCCGACCACGACGGCAAGCTGGCCTACCTCGAGCGGCTGGTCTCCTCGGAGGTGGTCCTGACTCCCGAGGTGGCGCGCCTGGCCAGGGCGGTGGCCGACCGCTACGCCGGAAACCTTGCCGACGTCCTGCGGCTGGCGATCCCGCCGCGCCACGCCCGGGTCGAAGGGGAGCCAGCGCAGGCTGCCGAGGCCAAGACCGAGACCGAGACCGAGACCGAGACCGAGCAAGACTCGCCGGCGCCAGGCGCGGGATCTGAGGGCGCCGCCTTGGAGGGCGCCGGGTCACGGGCCGCCGGGTCGGAGGGTGCGGCGTTGGAGGGTGCCGGGCCTGAGGCGGTCATGCCGGCATTCGACCTGGCCGGGTGGGAGGCGTATCGGGCTGGCGGGTATCTCAAGGCGCTCGCTGGCGGCGCTGCCCCGCGGGCTGTGTGGTCGGCGATGCCTTTCGAAGATTGGCCCGCCCGCATAGCCGAGGCCATCGCGGCCACCGTCAGCGGTGGGCGGGGCGCTGTCGCGGTGGTGGCCGACGCGCGCGATCTCGACCGGCTCGACGCGGCGCTCACCGCCATCCTGGGCTCGGGGCGGCACGTCGCGCTGTCCGCCGCGCTCGGGCCTGCCAAGCGATACCGTGCCTTTCTCGCCGCCAGCCGTGGCAAGGTGCCCGTCGTGGTGGGCACGCGGGCGGCCATGTTCGCGCCGGTTCCCGAGCTTGGCCTGGTAGCGATCTGGGACGACGGTGACGACCTGCACTCCGAGCCACGTGCGCCGTACCCGCACGCTCGCGAGGTGCTGCTGACTCGCGCCCAGCTTGCCGGTGCCGGCGCTCTCGTGGGTGGGTACACGCGCACGGGCGAGGCGCAGCTGCTGGTCGAGACCGGCTGGGCCAAGCAGATCGTGCCGCCCCGGGAGACGCTGCGGACCCGCGCGCCTCAGGTGGTGCCGGCGGGCGACGACGCGCAGATGGCGCGCGATCCCGCCGCGGCCACCGCTCGGTTGCCCAGCGTCGCCTGGGAGGCGGCCCGGCACGCGCTCAAAGACGACGCGCCGGTGCTCGTGCAGGTGCCTAGGCGCGGCTACGTGCCCTCGGTCGCCTGTGCCGACTGCCGCACCCCGGCACGCTGCCCCCACTGCTCGGGGCCGCTCGCGTTGCGCTCCTCGAACGCCACTCCAGCCTGCCATTGGTGCGGCAGGGTCGCGGCCGCGTACACGTGCCCTAGCTGTGGTGGACGGCGGCTGCGTGCCGCCGTGACCGGTGCCCGCCGCACCGCCGAGGAATTGGGGCGCGCGTTCCCTGGCGTGCCCGTGCGGACCTCAGGCCGCGAGGGGGTGTTGGCGACCGTGCCTGGCGGGGCGGCGGTCGTGGTGGCGACGCCCGGCGCGGAGCCGATGGCCGACGGCGGCTTCGGCGCGGTGCTGCTGCTCGACCCGTGGGCCCTGCTGACCCGCGCCGACCTGCGCGCCACCGAGGAGGCGCTGCGGCGCTGGATGAACGCGGCGGCCCTCGCCAGGCCCGGCGGGCGGGTCGTGGTGGCCACCGACGGCGCGGTGCCGGCCGTGCAGGCGCTGCTGCGCTGGGACGCCGCCTGGCACGCGGCCCGCGAGCTCGCCGAGCGGCGCGAGCTGGGCTTTCCGCCGGCGGCCCGGATGGCGAGCCTCACCGGGCCACCGGAGGCGGTCGCGGATCTGCTCGCCGCCGCCCGCCTGCCGGAGGGCGCGGAGCTGCTCGGCCCGGTGCCGGTGGGCGATGAGGAGCGCATGCTGGTGCGGGTGCGCCGGGGGCGGGCGGCGGCGCTTGCCCAGGCGCTGCACGAGGCAGCGGGGGTGCGCACCGCCCGCAAGGCGGCCCAGCCCGTGCGAATCCAGGTAGACCCGCTCGATCTTTTCTAGAAGGCGTCCGTCGAGTCGGAGAACTCCTCGCGGGATACGAGGTCGAGGTTGGTGAATGCCGGCGGGCTCTTGCACAGCTCGGCCATCCGGGTCGCGAAGTCGTGCGTCTCGGGGCGGTTGCTGTTGGCCATCGCGACCTCGTACGAGGGGAACTCGGCGATCGTCACGTAGTGGTCTGGGCGCTCCCGATCGTTACAGACGGTGATCCGGGTTGGGCCTCCGCCGCTGGGCTGGCCCTTGGCCCGCCACTCCTCGGCCATCCGCCGCATCTCTTCGGCGTGGTCGGTCTGGTACTCGATGAGCTGGATGAACTCCATGGCGCTACCTCCAGTCGAACCCGAGCGGAACGTACCACCGGGCACTGCCCCGGCGGGCCGGTACGAGCACTCCGTAGACTGGTACGTCACCGGATTCCCCCATCTGAAGGAGCCCAGTCCGTGACGGTCCAGCCAATCCGACTGTTCGGAGATCCGGTGCTGCGCACGCCCGCCGAGCCGGTGGTCGACTTCGACGCCGAGCTGCGCAGGCTCGTCGCTGATCTCACCGACACCATGCGTGAGCAGAGCGGCGCGGGTCTCGCTGCGCCGCAGCTGGGCGTCGGCCTGCGCGTGTTCACCTTCGACGTCGACGACGTGCTGGGGCACCTGGTCAACCCGGTGCTCGAGTTTCCCGACGAGGAGGAGCAGGACGGCCAGGAGGGCTGCCTGTCCATCCCCGGCTTGTACTTCGACACCAAGCGTCGCATGAACGCGATCGCCAAGGGCTTCAACGAGTACGGCGATCCGGTGCAGATCGTCGGCACTGGCATGATGGCCCGCTGCGTGCAGCATGAGACCGACCACCTTGACGGGGTGCTCTTCCTCGACCGGCTCGACGCGAGCCGCCGCAAGGAGGCCATGAAGGCGATCCGGCAGGCCGAGTGGTACGACCCGACCGCGCCGCCCGCCGTCAAGGTGAGCCCGCACGCCAGCCCCTTCGGTCTGGGTCGGTGACCGCGGGTGCGCCTGGTCTTCGCCGGCACGCCGGCCGTCGCCCTGCCGAGCCTCGACGCCATCGCCGCGTCCGGGCATGAGCTGGTCGCCGTCGTCACCCGCCCCGACGCTCCCGCCGGCCGCGGCCGGCGCCTGGTCCGCTCGCCGGCCGGCGCCTGGGCCGACGAGCGCGGCATCGAGGTGCTGACGCCCGCGCGCCCGCGCGAGCCCGAGTTCCTGGCCCGGCTGCGCGACATCGCGCCCGACTGCGTGCCCGTGGTCGCATACGGCGCGCTGGTGCCACCCGCCGCGCTAGAGATCCCCAAACACGGCTGGATCAACCTGCACTTCTCGCTGCTGCCCGCGTGGCGGGGCGCCGCACCCGTGCAGCATGCGGTGCTGCACGGCGACGCCATCACCGGCGCCAGCGTCTTCCAACTGGAGCAGGGCCTCGACACCGGCCCGGTGTACGGGACGCTGACCGACGAGGTGCGCCCTACCGACACGTCCGGTGACCTGCTCGATCGGCTGGCCGAATCCGGTGCGGGCCTGCTGGTGGCGGTGCTCGACGCGATCGAGGCTGGCACCGCCCGCGCCGAGCCGCAGCCGGCCGACGGGGTGTCGCTGGCACCGAAGATCACCGTGGAAGACGCCGAGGTGCGCTGGAACGAGCCGGCCTTCGCGGTCGACCGGCGCATCCGGGCGTGCACGCCGACGCCCGGTGCCTGGACGACGTTCCGCGGCGACCGGGTGAAGCTGGGTCCGGTCCGCCCGATCGCGAACGGTCCCGACCTGGAGCCCGGCGACCTGCTCGTCGAGCGCCACCAGGTGCTGGTCGGCACGGCCACCACGCCGGTGGCGCTGGGCGAGGTGCGCGCGGCCGGCAAGAAGCCGATGTCCGCGACCGACTGGGCCCGCGGCGTCCGCGTCTCCAGCGAGCGCTTCGCGTGACGGCGGGATTCGGCCGCCCCGACGGCGGCC
>NZ_JAIBNX010000362.1 GCF_026130045.1 Micromonospora sp. CPCC 205371 | reverse complement strand
GCGATCAAGGGCAGCTTCATCGACCAAGGGCAAGCGCACGCGGAAAAGAGATCCACCCACGTGCATCCGCCCTTGATCGACGAGCAGAGGGCACCGCGCGACGCGCCGCGCGGCTCGAACCGCGCGCCGCGGACGGCGCTGCTCGCGACGGGCGTGCGCGCGACGCGCACGACGCGACGCGACGCGACGCGGACGACGCGGACGACGCGGACGACGCGGACGACGCGGACGACGCGGCGCGCGGCGGGTGTGCGCTGCGCGGAGAGAGCGGCGCGCGGCGAGGGATGGGGGCTGGGGCGGGGGGTTAGGCGGTCGCGGGGGCTGGGGCGGGGGTCCGCTTTGAGGCTCGGCGCCAGCGGGTGACGATCACTGTTGTGGCGATCAGGCCTAGGCCGGCTGGGGCGATCGCGAACCAGTTGATTTCGCCGGGCGAAGCTACGGCGGCGCCTACGGCCGCGTACCCGAATGCTGATGGCACGGACGCGAGCACGCTGCCGATCAAGTATGGGCGCAGGCGGGCGCCGGTCGTCCCGTACCCATAGCTGATCAGGCCGAAGCCACCGACCGGCAGCAAGCGTACGGTCACGACGCCGAATACGCTCTGACGCCCGAACCAGCCGTCGAGCTTGGCCAGCCGGCCGCGAACCCGGTCGGCGACGAAGTCGCGGCCGAGCAGCCGGCCCACGGCGAAGCCGAGGGCGGCGGCGAGCAGCGCGGCGCCGAGCGCGTAGCTCGCGCCGCCAACAGTGCCGAACAGCGCGCCCCACGCTACCGAGACGAGCGTGCGGGGGATGAGCACGATCATCATGAGAGCGCCGAGCAGTACCGCGGCGGCCGGCGCGAAGAGGCCGAGCCGGTCGACGATGCGGGGTGCGGCGGAGAGGTCGGGCTGCGGCAGGAAAAGTACCGCTATGCCGCAGGCGCAGAGCAGGAGGACGAGCAAGGCGAAGCGAGCGACCTTGGGATCTCGCAGACCGTTACGGAGGCGCGCGATCATGAGACCGCCGTGGCGGCCGTGCGCTCGGCGCGGAGCCGGTCAGACCAGGTGTCGTCGAGCGGGGCCAGCACGTCCATCCCGGTGGCCCAGCGCAGCAGGAGGTCGGCGAGGGCGGGGTTGCGGGCGAGGGCGGGGCCGTGGGAGTACGTGCCGAGGAGCTTGCCGCGCCAGGCGCCTTCGGTGCTGCCGTCGTTGCCGATGCCGGTGGTTACCCGGGCGAGTGGCGCGACACTCGGGCCGAGGTGGGTCCGGCCGCCGTGGTTTTCGAACCCGGTCAGCGGGGGCAGGCCGAGCCGGGGATCGATGGTGCCGCCCAACTCGCCGACGGCCCGGCTGGGGCCCCGGTCGGAGTGCAGGTCGAGCAGGTTGAGGCCGCCGCACTTGGCGCCCTTGGCGAAGAACGAGCCGCCGAGCAGCTGATATCCGGCGCACACCGCGAACACCACCGAACCCTGCGCGACCGCTCGGTGCAGGCCGCCGTCTGCGAGCAGCCGCTGCGCCGCGAGCGCTTGCGGGCCGTCTTCGCCGCCGCCTAGCAGGTAGATGTCGGCGCTGTTGGGCAACGGCTGGTCGGATCGGACCTCGATGGTCTGCACGGGAAACCCGCGCAGCGCGGCCCGGCGGGCGAGAATCAGCATGTTGCCGCGGTCGCCGTAGGTGGACAGCAGGTCCGGGTAGATCCAGACGATGCTGATGGCGCTGTCAGTTGACACGGTCCAACTCCGCTCGGATGTCCTGGAACGCCGTGTAGTTGGCGATGACTTCCAGCCGGCCGGGCGGCACCGAGGTGACCGCCTCGTCGAAGGACAGTACGTGACGGAACGGCACATCGTTCACTTCCAACCGTACCGCCAGGTCATATGCCCGATCGCCGGTGATCAACACCTGCCGGCCCCGCAACGGCGAGAAGTCGACGTCGAATAGCCATGAGGTGTCGAGGCCGTCGGGGTCGCGCGCGTTGATTGACAGCAGCGTCGGTGCGTGATCCACCATGTCGAACGCTTCCAACCAACTCGCCGGGTTCTTGGCAAGCAGCAGCCGGATGTTTCGCCCGTCGCGCATCACCTGCGCGTAGCGGCCCGCCACCGAGGTCACAGTGGACAGTCGACCGACCGCGTCGGTTGGTCGTACCCCAAATTGCGCTGCCACCGCCAGCGCGGTGGCCGCGTTGCCGACGTTGACTTTTCCAGGAATCTGAAGGTTTACCTTGTGCCACGCGCCGCGCGGGTCGATGACGCCATCGTCTTCCACTGTCCACTGTGGCATTGGCCGGCGCAGTGGGCAGTTGACGCACCACCACTGGTCGGCCTGGCGCTCGATCGGCGCACCACACTGTGGACAGACCCACGAGTCGTCGTGCCAGCGCTGGCCGGCGCTGAACCAGGTCACCCGCGGCGAGGCGGTCGCCGCGTAAACCACCATCGGGTCGTCGGCGTTGGCGACCACGAGGATGTCGGGGTGGCCGGCCAGCGCGGTGCGCCAGAGGTCGGCCATCATGGCGACCTCTTTCGCCCGGTCGAGCTGGTCGCGCGAGAGGTTGAGAAGTGCGACCACGCGGGGCGTGGTCGCCGCGATCACTTGCGCTAGATAATGCTCATCCACTTCGAGTACCGCGTACGGCGTGTGCCCGGCCTTGGCCAGCGCCGAGGTGTGCCCGGTGGGCATGTTGGCACCGAAGGAGTTGGTGGCCACCGGACCCAGTACGCCGACCGCCGCGGCCGTCAGCCGGGTCGTGGTGGTCTTGCCGTTGGTGCCGGACACCAAGGCGATCGCCCGGCCGTTGGCCAGGTGGGCGAGCAGGTCAGGGTCGATCTTGAGGCCGATCCAGCCGCCGATCACCGAGCCGTCGCCACGCCCGGCCGCGCGCGATAGCGCCGCCGCCGTGCGCGACACCGAGCTGGCGACCTTGGCCCGCAGGGGCATCTTGGCCGTGTTCCCGTCCGTCACGCGAGCGAGGGTACCGGAGCAGGTTTGATCTCTGGACACGGCAAACTTGTGTGGCCTTATTCACCGTTCATGGTCAACATCCCGTCATCGTCTGCTTGACGCTCAGTGATGACATTTCGGACAGCGCCCTCTCGGCCCGGGCATTCGGTGGTGTGCCAAACTCGGTCCGCAAGATCCCGATTACTCTGCGTCGATCCCGTCATCGGTTACAAACGTTGAGCCGGCCGTCATCGTGGCCAGGCCGCACCGCGGGACAACGCCGAGCCCTGCCCCATCCCGAGCGGTGCAACCCACATCCGACAACTAAACGGCGGATCGGGCAGGGACGGGGGAACCAGGTTAGTGATCCGATTCTGAGGATCTTGGGGTGAAGACGCGCTGGGAGCGCGGCCGGGCAGCCTCTGCGCCCGAACCCGACAGCTAACCCCGCAGGCGTGCCGGAGGGATCTCATTCCGTGCACGAACACAGTTCGAGCCGGCGGCGGCCTGTCCGCGCCGGCAAGCTAGCGCTCGCTTTGGGGATCTGCGTCTGCGCCGGCCAGCTCATGGCCGGTACCGCGATGGCCGCCCCAGCCCCTGCGGCCCCCGCCACCGTGACCACCGTCGTCGCCGCCCAGGCGGCCGAGCCGGTAAACGTGGCGATCAAGCTGACTGCGAGCAGCAGCAAGGTGGCATGGGGTTCGGCGGTCACGCTGACGGCCCGCGTCAACGACCCGAACACCGGGGCACCTGTGACGGGTGGAGGCGTCCAGTTCCAGGCGTGGCGTAACGGCGGCTGGAAGACCTGGCAGACCAAGGCGGTGACGAACGGCACCGCGACCTACCGCACGACTCCGTACGTGAGCGGCAGCTTCCGGCTGAAGTACACGAGCCTGCCGGGCAAGTACCGCTGGACGGCCAGCTCGTCCATCCGAGTCAACGTGGTGGCCAGCCGGGCCAAGGTGCTCGCCGAGGCGCGCAAGCACGTCGGCAAGTCGTACCGATACGGCGCGAGCGGGCCGGGTTCGTTCGACTGCTCGGGCTACACCATGTACGTGTACCGAGCCGCCGCCGGCATCAAGCTGCCGCACAAGGCCAACTCGCAGCAGCGGTACGGCAAGGCCGTTGCCAAGTCGTCGGCGCAGCCCGGTGACCTGATCGTCATCCGGAGCGGCTCGTACGGGTACCACGTCGGCGTCTACGCGGGTGGCGGCTACATGTACGACTCGCCGAAGCCCGGCGTGAAGGTCGGCAAGCACAAGATCTGGACGTCGAGCTACGTGGTTCGGCGCCTGGTCGGCTAGTTCTTTACACCCATCCCCCCGCGTCCGCGATCAAGGGCTGAGGCGTACCCCCCGGCGCCTCGCCCTTGATCGC
>NZ_JAIBNX010000361.1 GCF_026130045.1 Micromonospora sp. CPCC 205371 | reverse complement strand
GTTCCAGGTGAAGATCGGCATCCGGAACATGGTCATGCCCGGCGCGCGCAGCGTCAGGATCGTCGTGATCATGTTGACGGCGCCAAGGATTGTCCCGAGCCCGGACAAGACGAGTCCGACCAGCCACATGTTCGCGCCGACGCCGGGGGAGTTCGTCGCCGTCGACAGCGGGGCGTAACCGGTCCAGCCGAAGTCGGCGGCTCCGCCCGGTGTGAGGAACCCGCCCAGGACCATGGTCCCGCCGAACAGGTACAGCCAGTAAGCGAGCGCGTTCAGCCGCGGGAACGCGACATCAGGGGCACCGATCTGCAGCGGCACGATGTAGTTGGCGAACGCGAACAGGATCGGCGTCGCGAACAGCAACAGCATGATCGTGCCATGCATGGTGAACAGCTGGTTGTACTGCTCCAGGGACAGGAACTGCAACCCCGGCCGGCCAAGCTCGGCGCGCATGAGCAGCGCCATGAAGCCACCAACCATGAAGAACCCGAAGCCGGTGCCCAGGTACAAGAGCCCGATCTGCTTCGCGTCCGTCGTCCGCAACAGCCCCGAGAACGCCGATCCCCGCACCTGCTCGCGTACCGGCCACGGACGTGCCACCACCGGGGTCGGACGCGGTTCCAACCTCGTCATAGCCACCACCCCCAAACGCGGTGGCCTGCCTAAACGCTCACCCTCAGTCAACACCCATCCGCGGCGTGGCGCGAGTGCTTCCGCCTAGGCATACCATCCGAGATGGGGCGGCACATGCGTAACGGAGGTCGCCATGATCCTGGTTGACATACTGCTGGGCGCGATGGGCGCGGCCGCCGTCTGGTTCGCGCTCAGCGCACGGATCGTCAAGCAGTACGAACGCGGCCTGGTCTTCCGCTTCGGACGGGTGCTGGAGGCGACTCGCGGTCCGGGGCTCAACCTGATCGTCCCCGCCATCGACCGGCTCAGGAAGGTGAACCTGCAGGTCATCACCATGCCTGTCCCCGCACAGGAGGGCATCACGCGAGACAACGTGACGGTCAAGGTCGACGCGGTCGTGTACTTCAACGTCGTGGACCCGGTCCGGGCCATCGTCAACGTGCAGGACTACATGTTCGCGGTGTCGCAGGTGGCACAGACCTCGCTCCGCTCCATGATCGGCAAGAGTGAGCTCGATGACCTGCTGTCCAACCGGGAGCGCCTCAACGAGGGGCTCGAGATGATGATTGACAGCCCCGCGGTCGGCTGGGGTATCCACATCGACCGGGTGGAGATCAAGGATGTCGCGCTACCCGAGTCGATGAAACGGTCGATGTCCCGCCAGGCCGAGGCGGAACGCGAACGCCGGGCCCGCGTCATCACCGCCGAAGGCGAACTACAGGCGTCCAAGCAGCTGGCGCAGGCAGCGGCCGCGATGGCCGACACGCCAACGGCGCTACAACTGCGGCTGTTGCAGACCATGGTGGAGGTGGCCGCGGAGAAGAACTCGACGGTCGTCCTGCCGTTCCCCGTCGAGCTGCTCCGATTTCTGGAAAGGGCCACCACCGAGCGGGTCACCCAACACCCAGCGGACAAGCTCACGGCTAGCTGAGCGTCATCAGGCCTCATCTTTGGTTTGGCGCGCCGGCGGGCCGGGGTACCCATGCCAAAATCGGCGACGAGCTGGCCGTGTCCCGGGCCCTGGCCGACCTGTCCCACCAGCTCCTCGAAGTGGCCGCCGCGGACATCGAGCAGACCACCCAGGACCGGGTCCGGCTGCGTGGCTGAATCCCATCCGCCAGTGTGCGACGCTGAGGGTGCTGGGGGGATGGGCGGCAGAGGAGGAGCCATGAATGCCGTCGACAGGGCAAGAGCGGTCGCGGAACGCGGCCTGCGGCGGGGCCGTGCCCAGATGGACGAGATCCGGGCGCGCCGCGAGCATCGCCGGCTGCTACGCAGACTCGGCGAGGCCTACCACGCCGAGCACAGCGGGGAAGGCACACACGAGGCCGTGACGGGGGCGCTGGCAGCCGTCGACGCCCACCAGCGCGTGTGGGCACAAGTCCGCGCCGGGAGGGGGCGGACCGGCACCGGTCGACGCGCGCGGGAGATCATGCACGCCGGAGCCGAGTGTGTCGGCATGGACGACACCGTCGCGGCCGCGGCGGCGAAGATGCGCGATCTGGGTATCGGTTCGTTGCCGATCTGCGGTGCCGACGACCGGCTTCATGGCATCCTGACCGATCGGGACATCGCCGTCCGGTGCGTGGCCGAGGGCCGCGACCCAGCCCAGGTCCGGGTCGGCGAGCTGGCCCAGGGCAGAGTGTTCTGTGTCGACGCGACCGCCGACATCGATCAGGTCCTCGAAAAGATGGAACGCCACCAGATCAAGCGCCTGCCGGTACTGGAGAACCGTCGCCTGGTCGGCATGATCAGCGAAGCTGACCTGGCACGCCACCTTGACGAGCACCGGGTGGCCGAGTTCGTCGAGAAGGTGTACGGCAGGTAGATGACCAGCGCCGCCATGTCGCCTGGCCTTGGGTGTCGAGGTCGGCACGCCCTCGGCGCGGCTAGGTTCTCTACGCCACCACGCGCGAGGACGGGAGCACCGCCGTCGCGAGCGGGGTGGTGCTGGCCAGTGCGGCGCTGCCGGACGGGCCCCGGCCGGTCATCGCGTGGGCGCACGGCACGTCCGGCATCGTCCCTGGATGCGCGCCGTCGCTGGCGGCGTCCGACTTCGCGCGTACCCCGGCCGGGACCACCTCAGTCTGGTGACCGCCGACTCGCCGCTCGTGCCCGACCTCCTTGACTGGACGCGGGACCGCTTCGCGGGCCGGCCCGCCGCGCCGGGCTGCTTGGGCACTTCCTAGCCGGGATCGATGAGTTTCGGCGGCGCCGCCGACCGGTCGATGTGTCGGGACTGCGCCACCTACTGCCGCGCTAACCTCAGCGCACGCAGCGTGCGTATCCCTCGGTGATGTTCCGGTAGTTGGTGTAGCCGTCGTCGTAGCTGAGGCCCCAGGTGCTGTCGGGCTTGGGGTGTGACCTCGACCCTGACCAGTAGTACGTCTTCTTCGCCGTGTCCGGGAACACCGAGCGGTTGATGGCCGGGGCCACGCGCGACTCGTCGACCGTGGTGGCGAGTTCCTTGATGCTGGGCAGCCGCCACGAGTGACCGCCCTGTGTGAGCCCCGCGCAGTAGGCTGACGCCGCCGCGGCGGACATCGTCGTGGCCGAGCTGGCCTGGTGCCAGATTAGTCCGGTGTGGTTGTCCCGAACCTCGCCGGCGGCCACGGTGGTGTATGTGGCGGCACCCGAGCCGGTCACTCCGCGGACGCAGCGGGCATGGTATGTCGCGGTCGTGTTGCCGGCGTTGCTTGCCAAGCCTTCGTAGAAGTTCATCACCCAGGCGTACGGCGGATCGTGCGCGACGGCCCACGGGGAGCCGGTCCAGAAGAAGTTCGCCACCCCTTGGAAGGCGGTTGTGTCGATGGCCGGCCCACTGCGCGTGAAGTCCATAATGGAGGTCAGCTCGATCCGGCTGGGTAGGCGCCAATCGGTGCCACCGACTGACAGCCCGGCGCAGTACGACTTCGCCGCCGACCAAGTGAGCTTCTCGACGGAAAATGCCTTCTGCCAGACCAGGCAGGTGACGTTGTCCCGAACGCTGCCGTCACCAAGGTCGGTGTAGTTGGTTGCGTTCGGCAAGCCGGTGCCCTTCGGGTTGGGCATCGGCCAGCTCGCCCACGCCTGGCTGAGCGGAGGGCCACAGTCGGCCGTCGCACCGGATCGCGTCGTGGCCCGCTTCTGGGTGCCGGGCCGGGCCGACACCGTTGCCCGGCTTGACCTCGTCGGCGTCGCGGCCGCGGTCGGGTCCGTCGACGGGCTGCCCACCCCGGTCGGCGTCTCGACGGCGACCAAGGCGTCGGCGCCGGGCGTCTCGGCTGGTTGTTTCGCCGCGCAGCCACCCAGGGCAAGGCCTACCACCGCAAGCACGTGGACGGTGACGAAAAGTCGGTCTCGAATGACGCTACGCACGGCGGTGTGACTCCTCATTGCTTCGCCACCCCGCGGCGGCGTCGGTCGGTCCCAACGAACGTAGGTGCTGTCTTGCGACGGGTACATAGAACTAATCCAGTTCTAAACCGGATGCTGGATGTGGCCGACCTTCGCTGGGAACTCGGCCGCTTCGGCAAGCACCGCCACTCGGCGGCTTGGAGCTGGGTGAGGATGCCGGCGAGCCTTTGGGCGAGGGTGTCGTGGATCTCTCGCGCCATCCGTTGCCGCTCGTCGAGCCCCCCGGCCTCGCGGCGGTCCGTTGCCGATCCGCGAACCGCTCGGTTGTGCTGATCATAGGTCTTCAATTCGTCACGGTCGGCCGCTTTCGAGATCGCCTTGGTCGGGACGTGTGCC
>NZ_JAIBNX010000360.1 GCF_026130045.1 Micromonospora sp. CPCC 205371 | reverse complement strand
GCGGCGCCCTTCCACCTCCGGGCCGGCGGCGGGGGGGCCCGCCGCGGGGGGGGGGCCCCCGCCCCCCCTGCCGGCGCCGGCGGGGAACCCGTGCTCGGCACCGACGACCTCGTGCTGCTCGGGTTCGTCGCGGAGGGACTGTCGGTGGAGGCGATGGCCCGCCGGCTCGCGGTGTCCAAACGCACCGTCCGCCGCCGCACCCGGGCCATCTGCGACCGGCTCGGCGTGCGCGGGATCGTGCCCGCCGTGGTCTGGGCGGTACGCCGCGGCCTGCTCTGAACCGTCAGGCGACGGTGACGGCCGGTCGGGCGATGACGAGCAGCCCGAACATGGATGCCGCGGCACCGGCGATGATCAACAGGGCCATGGGGACGGCGGTGTGCTCGCCACCGAGGCCGGCGATCGGTGCGATGAGGCCGGCGGCGACCCACTGGACGAACCCGAGAACGGCCGAGCCGGTGCCAGGATGGTCGGGGACCTCGGCGGCCGCCAAGGCTCCACCGTTGGTGATGATGAGCCCCTGCGCGGTCATCAACACCAGGAAGCACACGATCGCGAGAAATAGGGGAGTGCCGAACCAGACCGCTCCGGCCAGCATCGCGACGCCGGCGGCCAGGGCGGCGACCTGACCGACGAGGATGACCGTGCGGGTGGCGACCCGGCCGGCCAGCCGGGCGGCGACCAGCGCGGCCACTGTCATGCCGCCGGCGTTGGCGGCGAAGTCGATCGAGTACGCGATCGGCGACAGCCCGTTCATCGACTGCAACACGAACGCCGAGGTGGCGACGTAGGCGAACAGCGCACCCATCGACGCTCCGGCGACCAGCAGGTACCCGACGTAGCGGCGCTGCCGGCCCGCGACCGCGAACGCGCGCACGCCGCCGCCGTGGCGGCGCTCGGGCGGCAACGTCTCGGGGACCGTGACCAGGACGGCCACGGTCATGGCCAGGCCCAGCACGGCGACCCCCCAGAACGAGACGCGCCAGTGCGTCAGCTGCAGGATGACCGCACCGATCAGCGGCCCCACGATGGGGGCGATGCCGCCGACACCGGCGATCACATTGAGCACCCGCACCAGCCGGGCGCCGGTGGCGAGGTCGACGATGACCGCCCGGCCGATCACCATCGCCCAGCCGCCGGCGAAGCCCTGGACGAACCGGGCGGCCATCATGACCCCGATGCTGGGGGTGAGGGCACACACGATCGACGCGACGCTCATCACCACGATCGCCGCGATCAGCGGCCGGCGCCGGCCCTGCTGGTCCGAGACCGGCCCGCCGACCAGCTGCCCGAGGGCCATACCGGCGAAGAACGTGGTCAAGGTGAGCTGGACCTGGGTCGCGTTCCCGGACAGGTCTGCGCCGACCTGCGGGAACGCCGGCACGTACATGTCGGTGGCCAGCGGCGCGATCGCGGTCAGGAACACCACCGTCGCGACCAGGGCCGCGGTGAGCCGGGCCTGGTGCCGGTCCGGCGCCGCGCTCGGACGCGCCAGCGTCGTATCCTGCCGCTGGGTCACGGGTGCAGCAGGACCTTGATGGCGCGGCGCTCGTCCATGGCCCGGTAGCCGTCGGCGGCCCGATCCAGCGGCAGGCTCAGGTCGAAGACCTTGCCGGGGTCGATGTCCCGGTTCCAGATCAGGTCGACCAGGTCGGGCAGGAAGCGGCGTACGGGCGCGGGACCGCCGTGCAGGTGTACGTGGGAGAAGAACAGCTCCATGCCCGGCAGCAGGACGTCGTGGGTGACGCCGACGTAGCCGACGTGACCGCCGGGCCGGGTGGCGCGGATCGCCTGCATCATCGACTCCTGGGTGCCGACCGCCTCGATGACCGAGTGCGCGCCCAGACCGCCGGTGAGGTCCTTGATCGCGGCCACGCCCTCGTCGCCGCGCTCGGTGACGATGTCGGTGGCGCCGAAGTCGAGGGCGAGCTTCTGGCGCGGCTCGTGCCGGCTCATCGCGATGATCCGTTCGGCGCCAAGCTGCCTGGCCGCCAGCACTCCCAGCAACCCGACCGCGCCGTCCCCGACCACGGCGACGGTCCTGCCTGGCCCGGCGTGTGCCGCTACGGCGGCGAACCAGCCCGTGCCCAGCACGTCGGAGGCGGCCAGGAGGCTGGGAACCAGATCGTCCGGCGGCACCTCCGGCGCGGCGACCAGGGTGCCCTCCGCGTGCGGAACCCGCATGTACTGGGCTTGGGCGCCGCTGACGCCTTCCCGGTGGACGCAGGAGGTCTGGTAGCCGGCCCGGCAGATCTCGCAGGTGTTGTCCGAGGCGAAGAACGAGCCGATCACGAACTGTCCCGGCTTGATCGTCGTCACCGCGCCGCCGACCGCTTCGACGATGCCGGCGTACTCGTGCCCCATGGGCCGCGGACCGTCGATCTTCTCGATGCCGCGGTACGGCCACAGGTCAGAGCCGCAGATACAGGTCGCGGACAGGCGGATGATCGCGTCGGTCGGTGCGACGATCCCGGGCTCGTCCCGCCGCTCCACCCGGACGTCGCCGGGGGCGTGCAGCACAGCACCACGCATGATGTCTCTCCTCAAAGCAGGGCCAACGACATCCAGCACACCCGGCCGGCCCGGTACGAGGAAGTTTCTGCTGATGGGTGTACTGCCAGTACATCCCTCGTAGGCCGCACGCGTCGTAGCGTCGTTGTCATGAACAACCGAGCCGAGGTGCGCGAGTTCCTCACCTCACGCCGGGCGAAGATCAGCCCGGAGCGGGCCGGCATACCCTCCGCCGGGCAGCGCCGCGTCCCCGGGCTACGGCGCAGCGAGGTCGCCGCGCTGGCCGGCATGAGCGTCGAGTACTACGCCAAGCTCGAACGCGGCGCCCTGGCCGGCGTGTCGGCGGGGGTACTCGACGCGATCGCCCGCGCCCTGCAACTCGACGACGCCGAACGCGCCCACCTGCTGCGCCTCGCCCGGGAGGCCGACGGCACCAACGCGATCCTGCGGCCGCGGCGCCGCCAGAAGCACGGGACGGTCCGGCCCAGCCTGCAGTGGTCACTGGACACCATCACCACCGCCCCGGCGATCGTCGTCAACGGGCGAGCGGACCTCGTCGCCGCCAACCACCTTGGCCGGGCCATGTACTGCGACGTCTACTCCGACCCGGCCAGACCGCCGAACTTCGCCCGGTTCACGTTCCTGGACAGCGCGGCCCACCGTTTCTACCCCGACTGGGACCTGGTCGCGGACATGACCGTGGCGAATCTGCGCACGTCGGCCGGCAAGGACCCGCACGACAAGGACCTGCAGGATCTCGTCGGGGAGTTGTCCACCCGCAGCGACGACTTCCGCCGCCGCTGGGGCGCTCACAACGTGCGCATCCACGGCACCGGCGTCAAGCAGTTCCGGCACCACATCGTCGGCGACCTCACCCTGGCATACGAAAGCATGGACCTGCGCGCCGAACCCGACCTCACCATGACCATCTACGCCGCCGAGCCCGGTTCCCCGACCGAAGACGCGCTCCGCCTGCTCGCCTCCTGGGCGGCCTCACCACGAGCCAACCGGACGTGAGCTTGCCGCGCCGTCGCATGAGCGAGGCTGTGACCTGCGGACGAGGTTCCTAACTGACCAGGCGGCGTTGCCAGGCCCAGGCGGCGACCTCGACGCGGTTACGGGCGTTGAGCTTGGTCTGGACGCTGGCGAGGTGCGTCTTGACGGTGCCCACCGTGATGTAAAGCTGGGCGGCGATCTCGGCGTTGGTGCTGCCCCGGGCGACGAGTTGGACGACATCCAGCTCGCGCGGCGACAGGCCGGTGTCGGTGGGCGCGGCCGCTGGCGGGTTGAGGTGCCGCAGCAGCCGTACGGTGATCGACGGGCTGATCAGCGAGTCGCCGGAGACGGCGGCGTGGATCGCCTCGATGAGCAGGGCCGGGCCGGAGTCCTTGAGCAGGAAGCCGCAGGCGCCGTTGCGCAGCGCGGCGTACACGTACTCGTCGAGGTCGAACGTGGTGACCACGACGACTTTGGTGGGATCGGCCACGCCGGGGCCGGCGAGCAGGCGCAGCGCCTCCAGCCCGTCCATCCGGGGCATGCGGATGTCGAGCAGGACCACATCTGGGCGGTGCTGGCGGGCCAGGGCCACCGCCTCGACCCCGTCGGCGGCCTCGCCGGCGAGCGCCATGTCCGGTTGCGCGTCGATGATCATCCCGAAGCCGGTGCGGACCATCGCCTGGTCGTCCGCCACCAGTACCCGGATCGTCATGCGCCGCCTCCCGCAGCCGGCCTGGAGTCGAGGGAGCGCAGCGACCGAGCGGAGGGTCGGCTACAGGGAGGCTTTGGGGCGTGTGACCCGCGCGAGCGGAGGCGAGCGCCAGTTGACTCGGTCATGCGCCGCCTCCCGCAGCCGGCCTGGAGTCGAGGGAGCGCAGCGACCGAGCGGAGGGTC